>JBKPDC010000326.1:0-6804 GCA_046727715.1 Thermodesulfobacteriota bacterium | reverse complement strand
CTGCTACAACGCCAGCGGCCAGCTCGTGCGCCAGCATCCCGGCGCGAGCTACTTCGACGCCGCGAGCGCCTTCGCCATGGCGCGCAGCGGCCGCGTCGGCACCGTGGTGCTGGGCGGGTTCCAGGTCTCCCAGGACGGCGACCTCGCGAACTGGAACGTCCCCGCCACCGGCGTCGGCGGCATCGGGGGGGCCATGGATCTCGCCGCCGGCGCGGCACGCATCATCGTGGTGATGTTCCACCTCACCCGGGGCGGCGTGCCGAAGCTCGTGGAGCGCTGCACGTACCCCCTGACGGCGGTGCGGTGCGTCCGGACGGTGGTGACCGATCTGGCCTTGATCGACGTCGAGCCCGACGGTTTCCTGCTGCGCGAGGTGGCCCCGGGCGTCAGCGCCGACGACGTCCGCCAGGCCACTGCGGCACCCCTCCGGGTGGCACCGGACCTGTGCGAGATGAGCTTCGGGTGAAGGCGGGCCTGTCACCCGCCGGGGGACGGCTCGAGGAGACGCAGTTCGGTGAAGCAGGTGCGGTAGAACCCGCGGTCGCGGGTGAGGAGCACGTCGGCCTGCCGCAGGGCGTGGGCACCGATGAGGAAATCGGCGACGACGCGTGCCCGGTTGGACGTGCTGCGACGTCGCTGTTCCTGCCAGAGCCGGCCGGCAAGCGCAGCGCTGTCAGCAGACAGCGGATCGAAGCGGATGCCGAGGACGCCGAGGGCATCCCGGAACTGGTCGTCGTCTGCAAAGTGCGCCCTGACCTCCGCCCACACGACGTCGCAGGCGAGCAGCGCCCCCGACCGATAGGCCTTTCGCAACGCTTCGCGCGATGGCTCGCCGAACTCCTCGTCGGCGCCGAAGACGTCGAGCAGGACGGAGGTGTCGACGGCGGTTCTCACGCTCGCTTGCCCCGCCGGGCACGCCGCAGCTTCGCCTTCGGCCTCGGCCCGCGCATCTCATCGAGCAGATCATCCACCCGCGCGCCGAGCCTCAGCCGGCCGTAGACGCGATCGACCGGATCGCGGTCGCCTCCTCCCTTCCGCAGGACGGCCTCGCCGTCGCGGATCACGAACTCGATCTCCGTGCCGGTGGTGAGGCCGAGCTGGTCGCGCACGTCCACGGGAACCGTGACCTGCCCCTTCGAGGAGATCCGACTGGGCATGGGTAGGAGGTAGCCTGCTTTACCTCGGGGGTCAAGCAAGGGCAGCCTTACCAGGCCGATGCCGAAGAGCCCATCGGGCAACCCGATGCTGGCGAAGCCCGCGTCGGCGAGCGCCAGGAGGGGTGCGCCGCGGCGCGCGTGGCTCACGGTCTCTCGACGCCGGTCGAGACGCGGCGTCTCACCGCGATCGCGGCAGCCCGAGCACGCGCTCGGCCAGGATGTTGCGCTGGATCTCCGACGTCCCCGCGAACAGCGACGCCGCACGATAGTAGAGGTACGAGCGCGCGAGCCGGCCGCCGGCGACGGCGTGCGGTCCCGCCTGCCAGCACAATCCGCGCGGCCCGAGCAGCGCCATCACCGTGTCGTGCATGCGCTGGCTCATCTCGCTCCAGAAGAGCTTGATGACGCTCGACTCCGGGCCGAGCGGCAGGTGCTTCTGGAGGCGCGTCAGCGTGCGCCAGTTGTTGAGGCGCGTGATCTCGACCTCCAGGAAGTGTTGCGCGATCCGCTGCCGCACCACGGGATCGACCGCCGCGGGTGGCGCCTTGTCTCTCGCCTCGCGCGCGAGACGCAGCAGATCCTGGAGTAGCATGCGATGGATCACCAGCTGGCGTGGCGACGTACCGCGTTCGTGGGCCAGCGTCGTGTTGGCGATGGCCCAGCCCTCGTGCTCGCGCCCCACGAGGTGCTCGCGCGGAATGAAGACGTCTTCGAGGAAGACTTCGTTGAATTCCTCGCTCCCGGTCATCTGCCGCAGCGGGCGCACCGTCACGCCGGGCGCCTGCATGTCGCAGATCAGGTAGCTGATCCCTTTGGCTTTCGGCGCAGCCGGGTCGGTACGGGCGAGGAGGATGCCCCAGCGCGCGAACTGCGCGTAGCTCGTCCACACCTTCTGGCCGTTCACCACCCAGCCGTCATGCCGCGGCTCGGCTCGGGTTCGCAGCGCCGTCAGGTCGGAGCCGGCGCCGGGCTCCGAGAACAGCTGGCACCACAGCTCGTCGGCGGGGAGGATCCTCGGCAGGAAGCGCCGGCGCTGCGCGTCGGTGCCGTGCGCGATCAGCGTGGGACCCACCAGGTTGACGCCGATGCGGTTGATGATCTCCGGCGCCCGCGCGGCGGCGATCTCCTCCTGGAAGACGTAGTGCTCCACCACCGTGGCGCCGCGGCCGCCGTACTCGCGCGGCCAGTGGAGTCCGACCCAGCCACCCTCCGCGAGCCGGCACTGCCAGTCGCGGAGGAAGGCGACCTCGTCGGCGAGCGACGCGAACTCGGGCGGCTCCCCCCCGCGCCAGGCGACGGGCAGGTGCTCGGCGAGCCATCCCCGAAGCTCGGCGCGAAAGGCTTCCTCGGCGGGAGAGAAGGAGAGGTCCACGGCCCGCCCCTTTTAGCGCGGGCGGGCCGTGCGGGGTCAATGCGCGCTACGGAACCCGCGTCACCGAGCCGCTCCAGCGCGTCTGGCAGGAGGAGCCGTCGGTGCAGCTCGCGGTCGCGGTGCCCTCGGCAGGGGCGGGCGACGCGACGCCGGAGACCGTGACGACGAAGCTCTGCGAGCCACGTCGCCTCGGGCGCCTGGAGGTTGTCCACGCTCGACGTGAAGGTCCAGCCCCCGGCGGCGGTCACCGTCCCGGCGGCGGGACGCCCCTCCATGGTACCCGACAGCGTGCTGCCGTCCTGCACCGGACTCGATGTCGTAGTTGAGGGTGCAGCCGGGGACGGGAGCGTCCCCTGTGTCGGAGGGCGGGCGGCGACGCAGACGCCTTAGGGCGTTACACCACGCCGCGCGCCCGGAGCGCCGCCAGATCGTCTGCCCCGACGCCGACTTCCGCGAGCAGCTCGGCCGTGTCCGCGCCCAGCGCTGCCCCCGGGCCATAGCGCGGGGTGACTCCCGCGAGCTTGATCGGGCAGCCGAGCTCGCGCAGCGTCCCGAACGCCGGGTGCGCGACATCGACGAGCATGTCGCGGGCGATCACCTGCGCGTCCCCCAGCGCCTCCTCGACCGTGTAGACCGGCGCCACCGGCACGCGGCCGCGCAGCCGTGTCAGCCACTCGCCGGTCGTGCGGCGACGGAACACGTCGTCGAGGAGCGGGATGAGCGCGTCCCGATGCGCGAGGCGGTCGGCGAAGGTGCCGAAGCGTGGGTCGGCGGCCAGCGCAGGCAGCTCGAGGCACTCGGCCAGACGGGTCCAGAACTTCTCCTTCATCACCATGATCACGAGCCAGCCGTCGGCGGTGCGAAACGTCTGGCTCGGAACCAGGCTCTGGTGGGCGCCCTGGGGATGGCGCGCCGGACGCCACTCGCGGTTGAGCGTCCACACGGCCATGTAGTTGAGCATCGAGATCGCGGTGTCGAGCAACGAGACGTCGATGTCCCCTCCCTCGCCGGTGGCGCGCGCACGGTGCAGTCCGATCATCAGGGCGAGCGCCGACAGGATGCCGCCGGAGAAGTCGACGATCGACACGCCGCACTTCGTGGGCGGAGCATCGGGCTCGCCGCTGACGCTCATGAACCCGGCGTAAGCCTGGAGGAGATAGTCGTACGCCGGCTCGCTGCGGCGCGGCCCGGTGCGTCCAAACCCGGTGAGCGCGCAGCACACGATGCGCGGGTTGGCGTGCCGCAGCGCGGCGTAATCGAGCCCGAGCGTCTCGGGCAGGTCACCCCGCAGGTTGCTGTAGACGGCGTCGGCGCGCGCGACGAGCCGGTGCAGCAGCGCCTGCCCGTCCGGATGCCGAAGGTTCAGCGTGATCGACCGCGTACCGCGATTGAAGGCCTGGTAGTAGAGACCGTCGTTCGCGGCGGCGTCGGCGAAGGGCGGCACCCGGCGCGCCTCGTCGCCGCCGGTACCAGGATCCTCGATCTTCACGACCTCGGCGCCCAGATCGGCGAGGAACATCATGCCGAAGGGCCCCGCCCCGAGCTGGGTGGCGGCGAGAATGCGGAGTCCATCGAGGGGGAGCGCGCTGTCGGGCACGTCTCGTCCCTAGCAAGGAGGACAGGGCGCTCGCCAGCGCGTCATGACCAATCCGCCCCCTGCCACGCGTCCGTACGGGTGGGTGTGCATGCGACCGGCCCGCCGTTTGCTGCACGGCCAGAGAGAGAGACCGACGCATGCGCCTCCGGACGACATTCGTGATCGCCGCCGTCCTTATTCTGAGACATGCGGTATGCTCGGGAGCGGACACCCTGCCTGGCTCGTTCCGCGCCCTCGAGGCCATCGCGCTGTGCAATGCGGCGGCGGGGGAGACCGACCGCGCGACCCGGTCGTCGTTGCTCGACCGCGGCCTCGCCCTGGCTGAGGCTGCCATCGACGCCGACGACATGGACGCGGCGGGCCACTTCGCCGTGTTCTGCAACCTGGGACGCCGCCTCCAGCTCGGTCCGCTCGGATGGGGGAACCTGTTGGGCGTGCGGCGGGCACGGCGCGAGATCGACCGCGCGCTCGCCCTGGCGCCGAACTCGGCACAGGTGCTCACCGCCAAGGGCGTGATGCTCCTCCAGCTGCCGCGCCTGTTCGGAGGTGACCCGACCGAGGGCGAGCGGCTGTTGCGGCGCGCGCTCGAGGTGGCGCCCGGGTTCGTCGACGCCGAGCAGGCGCTCGCCGCGCGCGCCGCTGACGCGCTGCCGGGCGCCACGGCGCGCCGATAGGCCGCGCTGCGCAGCGCGCGGCGCACCTTGACGCAACGGCGCAGGACTTCCTAGAACGTCCTGCATGGGCGCCACGGGAACCTTCAAGGACGTCATCAAGCGCGACCGCGAGCCCGACCGTGCCCTCCCCGTCGACGAGTTCCTCGCCGAGCTCGACGCCTTCATCGAAACGCACAGCCCGTACACGCAGAACAGGGTCGTCCCCGCCATCGGCGCAGGCACCGCGAGCCTCGACGTCGTCAAGCGGTATGCCATCGAGCTCTACTACCTGGGCCTCTGGATGACGCCCGAGTTCCCCCTGCTCATCGCCAATGCGCCCGACAGCGACGCCTTCACGATGGACGACTCGGAACACTACGCGCACTGGGCGCAGAACTTCGCCGACGAGACCGGCTACCTGCGCGACCCGAACCACGTGCTGATGAAGGTCGAGTACACGCGCGCCCTCGGCATCCCCGACGAGGACGTGAAGGCCTACGTCCCGATGCCCGAGACCATCGGCTCGGTCTACACGCTGCTCTACTACTGCCGGCGGTCGTACGAGGAGGCGCTGGGCGCGCTCGGCTATGCGCGCGAACGTGCCGCGGGGCGCAGCGGCTATGCCAAGACGCTCTACGTCGGTCTGTGGAAACACTACGGCATCAAGGTGAAGGACCTCGAGGTGCACGCCTACGCGGAGGCGGAGCATGGCGACAAGGCGCTCGAGCTGATGCGGCGCGTGTGCACCACGGCGTCCGTGCAGCAGCGGGTGCGCCGCGCCGTGCAGCACACGATCCTCACCAACGAGTGGCGCACCTGGGCGCTCAACCGTTGGCTCGACTGACTCCGACTCGGCGACGGAAGGGGGACGATGGGCCGCCTCGATGGCAAGGTCGCGATCGTCACCGGCGCAGGTCAAGGCATCGGCCGTGCCATCGCACTGGTTTTCGCCCGCGAGGGAGCCAAGGTGTGCGCGGCGGAACTCAAGTTCCACCGCGCCGAACGCACCGCGGAGGAGATCCGGGCCGAGGGCGGCGAGGGCATGTCGTCGGTGGTCGACGTCGGCAAGCGCGGCGACATCGAGGCCATGGTGGAGGAAACCGTCCGCCGGTACGGCCCGGTGGACATCCTCGTGAACAACGCGCACGGCTTCGGGCCGCGCGGACCTCTCGAGGCCATCCCCGAGGAGCAGTTCGACCTGTCGTGGCGCACGGGCGTCAAGGGCACGTGGTGGGCGATGTGCGCCGTCCTGCCGATGATGCGCGAGCGGGGGTGGGGGCGGATCATCAACCTCGGCTCGCTCGCCGCCGAGGGAGGCCACGCGGGGCTCGGCGAGTACGCCGCGTCCAAGGCCGGCATCACCGCGCTCTCGCGTGTTGCCGCCCGAGAGTGGGGCAAGCACGGTATCACCGTCAACGTGATCTATCCCGCGGCCGCCTCGAAGCGCGGGCTCGACTTCATGCAGCGCGACCCCGAGCGCTTCGCGCGCGTCATGGCCGAGCGGCCCATCGGCCGGCTGGGGGATCCCGAGGAGGACATCGCCCCGGTGGCGCTCTTCCTCGCCGTGGACGACTCGCGGTTCCTCACCGGGCACGTCTTCTACGCCGACGGCGGCGCGCACCTGGGGTAGGGTCGCACGGGGAGCCGCGCGGCCGACGCACAGAGCCCACCACGTGAGAATCTCTGATGCGAAGTCACGGCCGAGCCGGCTCATTGACTGTGCGGAAAAAGGCGACGACGTCGTCATCACGCGGCGAGGGGCACGCGCCGCTGGACGGGCGCGTGGATGCCGCGAGTGCGCTCGGCTACAAAGTCCTCGAATGCGAACGCCCGGCGACGACTGGCGCGTGTGCCCGCGCTGCGGCGCGACGCTCGCGCGCCGGCTGCGTGGTGGATTGCCGCGCCCGAGCTGCCCCGCCTGCGGCTTCGTGTTCTTCGCCAACATGGGCGTCGGCGCCGCGGTGGTGATCCAGAACGCGTCCGGCCGCGTCCTGCTCGTCCAGCGCGGCCAGGGACACTTCGGGG
>JBKPDC010000325.1:0-5578 GCA_046727715.1 Thermodesulfobacteriota bacterium | reverse complement strand
TCTGCTCCGTGGTGGTCCAGGAGCTCCTGGCAGGGGCGCGAACCCCGCAGCATCGAAGCCTTGCGGCGGCACTCTACGAGCCGTTCGAACGCGTCGGCCGCGTCGTCACCCCGACGCATCGCGTGTGGAGAGACGCGGGCGTGGTCCTGGCAAGGCTGTGGACCCGCCTCCCAGCCGCCCGGAGTCGCGTGGCAGGCGGGCTCAGCAACGACGTCCTGATCGCGCTCACAGCCCGCTCGATCGGGGCGACCGTCATCACTCGAAACGGGCGCGACTTCCGCCTCGTGCAACAGGTGCGGCCGTTCGAGCTCGAGGTCGTCCGATCATCCGTCGGTGGCTCGCGCGGCGTGCAGGCTCGCGCGCGCCGTCAGATGGGGAGCCGATAGGCGCCGGCGTCCGCCGTCCGCCCGACGCCGGCCCGCGCGATCAGCTGATCCTCGATCGGGATGCACTGCTTGAGCGCGGGCATGACCTCGGCGGCGAAGAGCCTCACGCTGGAGTCGACGAGGTCGTACGGCATCGCTCCGTAGCTGAAGACGGCGTTGAACGCCTCCGCCCCGGTCCGCTTCTGGATGTCGAGGATCCTGTCGTAGCACTGCTCGGGCGTCCCGGTGACCTGGAGGTTGACGAAGAACTCGGTCATGGCATCCACGCCGCCGGGCGCGTTCACCATCTCCTGCATCTTCTTGTACGACTCGTAGCCCCGCATCTTCGTCAGGTGATCGCCGATGAGGTCGTAGTGGCGCACCACCGAGTTCCAGTAGGCGCCCACGTACTTCCGGCCGTACTCGGCCGCGCGCTCGGCGCTCTCGTCACAGTAGAGCCACGCCCCGACGATCGGCGGCGGCGCATCCGTACCGTTCACCTCGCGATAGAGCTGGCGATAGGTGTTCAGCTCCTGGGCCACCAGCTCCCAGGGCTTCTGTGGGATGATCAGGAGCCCGATCCCCAGCCGGGCCATGATCTCCGCGGACTCGGGCGACACGGCGGCCGCGTAGGTGCGTCCGCGGAACGACTTGAAGGGCCGCGGGCGGAGCTCGCGGCGAGGCTGCTTGACGAACTTCCCGTCGAACTCGCAGTAGCCGCGCTCCAGACCCGCGAGGATCATCTGCGTGGCCTCGACGAAGATCTCGCGGCTGTCCTCCTGGTTCACGCCGAACCCCTCGAACTCGACCTTGCCGAGGCCTCGCCCGATCCCCAGGATGACACGTCCGTTCGACATGTGATCGAGCATGACGACTTGCTCGGCGACGCGCAGCGGATCGTGCCACGGCAGGACGACGACCATCGATCCGAGCTGGATCCGCTGCGTGCGCCCCGCGAAGTAGGTCAGGTACTGGAGCACGTCCGGGCACATGGTGTAGTCGGTGAAGTGATGCTCGACGCCCCACAGGGAGTCGAACCCGAGCGCTTCGGCCAGGTCGGCGACGCGGAGCTCGTTGCGGTAGACGTTGCGATCGGTTCGCCCTTCGCCCTGTCCCTGGAAGATCACTCCCATTCCAACGTGCATCATCGGCTCCTTTCGCGAGCTGTCAGGGCGGGCCGGCTTCCCGGCGTCACGCGCGTCGCCCTCTCGCGACCGATACATCCGTGGCGGGACGGCGACAAGACACGGGGCGTCGGGGTCGGCTGAAGCGTGGATTCGCCCGCGGCGGCGCCGCCAGCGAGTCGCCGCCCGACGTCGTCGACCGGCCACGCGACAAGCGCTGCAGGTCGCATGCATCGGCCGGCCCCGCTAGGGGTCAAGCAAGCTGTCGCCCACCTGCACGCGCGTCGAAGAGCCGGTTGTCCCCTCGGCTGCTGCGCCTGGATCCGGCTCAGTAGCGCGCGTGAGCCCGGCGCTCTCCCAGGATGCGGTAGTCGTTCTGCTCGATGGCGCGCGAGACGGTCGCTCGCCGCGTGGCCCACGGAACGATCGCGAGACGCGTGGCCGCGAGGCCGATGTGAAAGACAATGTTGCAGGCGAGGATGCACACGGCCCACTGCCGCGCCCTGGGGGTGACGATGAGCGATCCGAACGCGAGGTAGCCGGCGAGGAACGCGACCGGACAGAGGATGTAGTAGTTGCGGGCGGTCGGGGGCCGTGAGGTGAAGAGGAACGCGGTCCAGGTGAGGAGCACGGTAGCGAGGACGAGCCCGCGAACGCAGCGGCAGGGATCGCCCGGCAGCTTCAACAGCGCCGGGCGGAGGATGACGGCGAGCAGCACGAAGGGTTGGACCAGACCCACGATCCCCAGCGCGACCAGCAAGGGGACGAGCCAGGGACTCTGTCGCAAGAGGTCGGCCTGGGCCTGCCCGCTCCGGCCGAGGACGTGTGGCATCTCGAAGCTCGCGAAGGAGAGGAAGCGCGCGATGATGGTGACGAGGGCGGAGACGCCGTTGCGACGGACGCGCACATGGCTGCCGAGTGCCTCGAACAGCGATGGAAGGCCGTACGCGGCCGCAGTGGGTACGAGCAGCGCGAGCGATACGCCGGCTCCGAGGAGCAGCCACGCGATCTGGGAGGGCGTCAGGAGCCGCGCGCGCGCACGGGCGAAAATCGCCGCCAGCAGGAACGGAACGAGGAGTACCCACGAGAGATGGATCTGCACCGCGGCCCCGAAGGAAGAACCCAGAAGGAAGAAGGCTGCCCATGCCGGCAGCAGGTTACCCGTGAGCGAGGGCACCAGCTCGAAGAAGGCCACGAAGAAGAGGCAGCTGAGGAAGAGGAGATACGAGGGGTTGTACACGTGCGTCGAGTAATTCAGGGCCCACGGACAGGTGAGGAGCCACGCGCAGGTGAGCCACGCGGGGACCAGCGGGAAACGCCGCGAGAGGTAGAGTGCGAGGAAGAGCAGCCCTGCGAGGGACAGGATGTTGAGCAGGATGAGCGGTGCCTCGGGCTGTCGGGTGAGCACGAGTGGCACGCCGACGAGAAGTCCCAGCAAGGGCCCGGGAATCTGGGTGTACGTCCGGTGGTACACGTCGGGACCGAAAAAGGGCCACTGGCCGGTCGTGAAGAACTTGAGTCCGAGCAGATAGACCTGGACGTCGTCACCCGTCCGCAGCTCGAGACTCAATCCGTAACAGACCCGCAGCACGAACACGCCGGTCAGGAGAAATCCCGTGACCAGGAGCGTCGGCCGGCGATGGCAGCCAGGGTTCCGGTCTGCCGACTCTGCGACGTCGCGCATCGATCGACCCCGATCGCCTCAGTGCTCCGACCATGGGTCGCGCGGCCCCAAGAGCGGGGGGACCGGAGACACCGGTGTCACCGAGCGCTCGACGGGTTTCGTCACGCGCATCTGCCTCTCTGCCTGGAAGCCGTCAACCGGAACGATCCGTGGCGTGCCGGACGCAGGCGACGAAGGGCGCTTTTGGGCCATATCGCGCCGCGTTCGGTGGAACGTGCTCCAGTCTCGCGCGGGGGAGACGACATCTTGCCTGTCGTGCCAACCGCCTGGCCTGGACCCATCGCGACGCTCGACGTCCGTCAGCGCTGCAGCTCCGCGACGAGCCGCTGGGCGCCGGCATCCTGCGGATCGAGATCCCGGAGCGCCCGGGCCCAGGCGAGGGCCGCGGCGCGGTTCCCGCGGTCGCGGCTCATCGTGGCCAGCGCGATCAACACGTCGCGATCGCCGGGGTGCCGCTCGTGTGCGGCGCGGAGCACGCCGAGCGCATGGTCCGGCTGGCCCGTATCGTGGAGCGCGACGGCGTACACATAGGCGTACCGCGCCTGCTCTGGGGCGAGCTCGGTAGCGCGGGCCAGCGAGCCGAGCGCCTCGGCGAGCCGCTTCTGCCGGATGAGCGCCAATCCCAGGGCATGGTGAAGGTCGGCATCCTGCGGCGCCACGGCCAGTCCCTGGCGCAGTACCTGTTCGCCCTCGGCGTCACGCCCCTGCGCGCGGTAGAGGTCGGCGAGGTTCACGTAGGTGGAGGCGAATGCGGGCGCGATGCGCAGCGCGTCTCGGTAGCGGCGCTCCGCCGTGTCGAAATCACCGCGCTCCGCCTCGAGCATGGCGAGGTTGAGCTGCCCCTCCGGGCGGTCGGCGTTGACCATCTGCGCGGCGCGGTCCTCCGCGAGGGCGGACTCGAACGGCGCCCGATCGGTGTCGGCAAGCTGGTCCGGCGGCAGCACCGCCAGGGCCCGCGCGGCGTCGATGCGCACCGTCCGCACCGGATCGCGCAGCAGCGGGGCCACCAGCCGCGCGCGCACCTGCGGGTCAACCCCAGTCAGCGCGGCCAGCGCCGCGTCGCGCACCAGCGGGTCCTGGTCCCGCAGCGCGCGCTCGACCGTCGGCCCCGTGGCCGGACCGAGATACCGACCCAGCATCGAGACGGCGGTCGCCCGCACGATGCCCGGCTGCGTCGTGTCGTCGGTCAGCCCGGCAAGGGCCGGGCCCGCTCCGGGGAGGTCCTCGCGGCCCGCGTGGATCGCCTCGCCCCAGTGGGGCCGACTCCCTCGCGCCGTCCCCCACCAGCGCGTCGCGGCGTCGGCCGCCCACTGCGCTGGCTCCTTGGCATGGCAGCCAGTGCACGGGTTCGGCGTTCCGATCTTCACCGAGAGATCGGGACGCGGGACGCGCAGGCTGTGATCGCGTCGCGGATCGACCACCATGTAGGTCCGCTCCGGCATGTGACAGGCGACGCAGCTCGCACCGGGCGACCCGGCGGCATGATGGTGATGCTCGGGCGTGGCGAACCGCGCCGGCAGGTGGCACCGGGCGCACACCGCGTTCACGTCGTCGGTCGCGTCGCGCAGCCTGGTGCTGTGGGCGTCGTGACAGTCGGTGCAGGTCACGCCGGCGGCATACATCCGGCTCTGGAGGAACGAGCCGTACTCGTACACCTCGTCCTTGATCTGACCGTCGGCGTGGTAGAGCACCTCGTCGAGCAGGGCGACGCGATGCGTGTCCAGCAACGGTCGGCCCCAGACGTAGTCCTCGCTCACGAGGCCGCGGCGCGAGTGGCAGCGGCCGCAGGTCTCGACCTCCACATGCGATCGCCGTGGGGCACTCCGGCGGGCGATGCCGGTCGCGGGGTCCATGACCCAGTGCGCGCCGTCGGCGTCGCCGAGATCGACCAGGCCCTTGTGCGGTTCAGCCCCGGCCCCGTCGGTCTCGGCGCGCGCCCAGGCCACGTGATTCGAGCCTGGCCCGTGACAGGCCTCGCATGCCACGTCGATCTCGGACCAGGTGGTCTCGTAGCGTTCCGCGGCGGGGTCGTAGTTCTTGCGGACGTTCGTCGAGTGGCACTCGGCGCACATGTGGTTCCAGTTGCCCGCGATGCCGGTCCAGTGCAGCAGATCGCCGGGGGGGATCCGCTCGTCGGGGTTCAGGTGAAACCAGCGCTGTCCGCCGGCGGCGCGCGGCCGCGTGTCCCAGGCGAGCGGCAGGGCCTGCCAGCGGCCACCGGGGAGGCTCACCAGGTATTGCTGCAGCGGATCGACACCGAAGGTGTATGCCACCTGGTAGTCGGCGAGCTTGCCATCCGGGCCCTCGGTGCGGACGAAGAACGCGCCGTCCTTCTTGAAGAAGGTGGAGGTCACGCCGAAGTGCGTGAGGGTGCGGCCCCCGAAGTCGCCGAGGACGGTGGTGTC
>JBKPDC010000324.1:0-3205 GCA_046727715.1 Thermodesulfobacteriota bacterium | reverse complement strand
CGTTCTCGAAATTCGGGAGGGTCAATGGATCGGCTCGATGCCATGTCGGTTCTTGTCGCGGTTGTTGAAGCCGGTAGTCTTTCGGCAGCGTCGCGCAGGCTGGGAACGCCGCTAGCGACCGTCAGCCGCAAGGTCGCCGAGCTGGAAGCGCACCTGAAGACGCGGGTCCTCAACAGGACGTCCCGTCGGATGACGTTGACGGATACGGGCCGATCCTACGTCGCGGCGTGCAAACGCATCATCGAACGGGTCGATGAGGCAGAACGAGAGGTGATGGGCGAATACCGTGCCCCCAAGGGCCACCTAACCGTGACCGCGCCGGTGGTCTTCGGTCGCCATCGTGCGCTGCCCGTCGTGCTCGAATTTCTGAAGGCCTATCCGGATATCGATCTGCGGCTCGTGCTGAGTGACCATGTTCTCAACCTCCTCGAGGACAACATCGATCTCGCCATCCGCATCGGCATCCTGCCGGACAGCAGTCTCATCGCGACCCGAATCGGCTCGACCCGTCACGTTGCATGCGCGAGCCCGGGGTATTTCGCTGCCCGCGGACGTCCGAAGAGGCCGGATGACCTCAGCGGCCATGACTGCATCACCTTCGAGAACCTGGCTTCGCCACGCGGCTGGCACTTCAGGAATGGGAAGGGCGAGCGGGCGGTCCCGGTCCATTCTCGGCTCTCCGTCACCACCGCGGAAGCCGCCATCGATGCGGCTGTCGCGGGCGTCGGACTCACGCGCGTCTTGTCGTACATGATCGATGACGCGAGACGAGCCGGCGCGCTCGAAATCGCGTTGGAGGCGTTCGAACCGGCGCCTTGGCCCGTCAATGTCGTCTATGCGAGCCAGGGGCCCCTGCCCCTGAAGCTTCGCGCTTTCTTGGATTGGGCGGTGCCGCGCCTCAGAGCACGGCTGAGGTAGCAGGCAACACCTCGCCCCGTTGCGCCGCGGCGTGATGATGGGATCCGGCCGAAGGACCGCCGAAGGTCTGGGAAGGGGGTGTTCGGTTAGCCTTCGCAGAAAGGGCCGTTGTCCCGACTATCTGTGTCCCGTCACCGCACCGCTCGATAGAGCGCCGCCACCAGCCCGCGCGTCCGCTCGTCGCCGGTGAGATCGAACTTCATCCGCGTCGTGACGTAGCCGAAGGCGAGCCCGGCGTCGGGATCGACGAAGCCGAGCGAGCCGCCGGCACCGGGATGCCCGATGGCCCGCGGGCCCGCGCCTGGCGCCAGCATCGGCTGGAGGGCGAACCCGAGCCCGAAGCACGACGGGAGCAGGAGCACGCGGTCGGGACCTGCCGCCTGCACGACCCCGGCGGCCGCAAGCGTCTCGGGCGCGAGCACCCGGGTGCCGTCCACCTCGCCCGCCAGCGCCGCGTAGAAGCGCGCGAGCGACCGGGCGCTCATCACGCCGTTCGACGACGGCATCTCGGCACGCAGGATCTCCGGGCGGTTCCACATCTCGTCGTAGGCGAAGAGGTGGGACGGGCCGCTCCAGACGCGCGCCGTGAGCGACTCGGCACCGAGGAGATGCTCGATCGCCAGGGGGCGCTCGGGCGGGATCAGGCGGGCGCAGCGCGACAGCACGGCCTCGGGGACGCCGATCCAGCAGTCGAGGCCGAGCGGCTGCGCGATCTCGTCGGCAAGGAAGCGCCCGAGCGAGCGTCCGGTCACCCGGCGGACGACCTCGCCGAGAATCCAGCCGAACGACCGCATGTGGTAGCCGTGCGCCGTCCCGGGTTCCCAGTTGGGCGCCTGCGCCGCGATGGCGGCCACCACCGGATGCCAGGCGAGCACCTCCGCGAGCGTCAGGTCGCCGTCCACCGCGGCGAGGCCGGCCTTGTGGCAGAGCGCCCAGCGCAGCGGGATGGTGTGTTTCCCGGCCGCGGCGAACTCGGGCCACTGCGCGGCGATCGGCTCGTCGCGCGCGAGCTGGCCGCGTTCGACGAGCAGGTTCACGCAGGCGGCCGTGACCCCTTTCGTCGCCGAGAAGACGACCTGGACCGTGTCTTCCGTCCACGGACGGCCCGCCACATGGTCGGCGAGCCCGGCCCACAGGTCGACGACGGGCTGGCCGTCGCGATAGACCACGCACGCTGCTCCCACGTCGTCGTGCCGCGTGAAGTTGGCGGCGAAGGCCTCGGTGACCTCCTCGTAGCCACGCGCGACCCAGCCGTGGGCGAGCACGGGCCGGTCTCCTCTCACGACGCGGGCGGCGCGACCGGCTCGTTCTGGCGCGCGTCCAGTGAGCGCGCCTTCGTCAGGACCACGGCCAGGCTGCCGCGGGCCCCCGTCACCTCGATGTACACCGGTACGGTCGGCAGGCGATCGCCTGGCGATGCGATCCAGAGGTCCAAAATGGTCGGCTTCCCGGTCTTCCGCGGGTCGTCGCGCCAGAGTCCCGCCAGAGCTTCAACGGTCGCCCGGCACCGCCTCGCCGAGCCCGTATAGAGCGCGCCGCGCGACGCGGGGACCGTGGCGGGCGCGAGTTCCTCGAGGCGCAGATCGTAGCGCCGGCGCCCATCGAACACCGGCAGCCGGCCCCGGCACTTGGTTTCCACCGTGAGGAGGCTCGCGGTGAGCGGGTCCACGGTCTCCCGCTGCAGCGCCTCGGGAACGCCCTCGCGCGCATCGTCCTCCGGCGGCGGGGTGACGTGCGCGTCCACCGCCCCGTCGTGCCGGTAGTCGATCTCGACCGTCCGTCGCTCGCCCCGGTAGGTGCCGGAGGCACGGTGCCACTCCGGCTGGAACACCGATCCTTCGCGGCGCCCGTGCGACTCGGACTCCGCGCGCCACGAGAAGAAGTGGTCAATCAGTCCTTCGGTCTTGAAGGCGGTCGTCGCGCGGTAGCGGTCCCCGGCGACCGCGGACTCGAGCTCCATCGAGAGCACCCGCAGAGGGCCGTAGCGAACCTCGTAGCCCAGGTCGACGGTGAAGTCCTGCGCCGGCGCCGAACGGGCGACGGCGAGGACGGCAAGGACGTGGAGCACCGTTGGGCGACGACGCAGCATGCCTCGTACGGTTCATAGCCCAGACTGCGAGCCAGGACAGCCCCGCAGTGCGAGCCCGTCGAGGAAGCGCTCGAGCGTGTCGCCGAAGGCTTCGGGCGTCTCGAGGTGCGCCGCGTGGCCGGCGGGGAAGCGCACCACCTCGGCCTGGCGGAAACGGCCGAGCGCGGGCAGCGCACGGCGGAACTGCACGAAGCGATC
>JBKPDC010000323.1:0-21063 GCA_046727715.1 Thermodesulfobacteriota bacterium | reverse complement strand
GACAGTTTGACGCAGGCGCTGCGCGCCAAGAACGTCGACGCGCTCATGGCCCACTACACGCCAGACATCCTGTCGTACGATCTCGCACCTCCGCTCGTCCACAGCGGAGCGGACGTGAACCGACAAAACTGGGAGGCGTGGTTCCCGACGTTCCAGGGTCCGGTCGGTTACGAGGTCCGCGACCTGCGCATTACGGCGGGTGAGGAGGTGGCTTTCAGCACGAGCCTGAACCGGATCAGCGGGACGAGGACTTCCGGCGAGTACACCGGGGTCTGGGTGCGCGCGACCGTCTGCTACCGCAAGAAGGACGGCAAGTGGATGGTCGTGCACGAGCATCTCTCGGTCCCGTTCTACATGGACGGCAGCGACAAGGCGGCGGTCGACCTCGAGCCATGAATCGCGGGGACGCGTCGGCGACGCGAGCCGCAGCACCGCGGCTGCGTTGACGGGCGATACCAGGGTTTCTAGAGGGGCCTCATGGCGCCGTGGCTCTGGATCGCCCTCCTCTGGGTTGGGTTCGGCGGCACGCACCTCGTCCTGTCGTCGGCGACCCTGCGGCCACAGCTCGTCGGTCGGCTGGGCCCCGACGCCTTCCGCGGCCTCTATTCGTTCGCCGTCCTCGCCTGGTTCGTCGCGCTCGTGTGGTACTTCGCGCGCCACAAGCACAGCGGCCCACTGCTCTGGAACACGATCGGGCCGCCGGTCATCGCCGAGCTGCTCTCCTCCGTGCTCATGGCGCTTGCCCTCGCGCTCCTCGTGGCGGGGCTGATCCCCGCACACGCGGCACCGAGCTCCATGGGCGCCGGCGCACCCGCGGGCAGCGAGGCGCGCGGCCTCATGCGCATCACCCGCCACCCCTTCAATGCGGCGCTCGGCCTCTTCGGAGCGGCCCACGTTCTCGTGAACGGCCACCTCGGCGACGTCGTCTTCTTCGGCGGCTTCCCGCTCTGGGCGTGGATCGGCTCCCGGCACCAGGACGCGCGGCTCGGCCGCGACAAGCCCGGGTATCGCCAGCTCGTCGCCCAGACCTCGCTCGTCCCCTTCGCTGCCGTCGCCGCCGGGAGCCAGCGTCTCGTCGCCGGCGAGCTGCCGTGGGGCGGATTCGCCGTCGGCGTCGTGCTGGCCGTGATCCTGCGACGCTGGCACGCCGCGCTGTTCGGCCCGTAGGCGTGGAGACCGACTCCCGCTCGCCGTGCAACGTCACGCGAGGGGCTCGGCGGGCCATCCGTCCATGGCGCGCCCGAGGTCGCGACCTCGGCGACGCCGCGTTCCTCGATGAGACGCGCCCCGCCGCGCCGCACCGGGGCCTGCTCCGCGCCCGGGGCTACTCCGCGCTGCGGCGCAGGAACGTCGGGACGTCGAAGTCGGCGTCGTCGGGGTCGAAGCCGTTGCCGCGCCGGGCCGGCGCCGGGCGCTCCTTGGCGGCCGGCGGCGCCTGCTGTCGGCGCTGCCAGGTGGGCACCTCGAGCTCGGACTCGTCCACCTCGCGGAGTCCGAGACGGCGGATCGGCCGGCCGTCGGGCGCGACCTCGAGACCGCGTAGGTCGTCCGCCTGCCCCGCGGACGGCTGCGCCTCGGGCTGCGGGCGCGACGCCGGGCGGGCGGCACTGGACTCGCCGAAGCCCGTGGCGATGACCGTGATGCGCACTTCGTCGCCCATCGACTCGTCGACGACCGCGCCGAAGATGATGTTGGCGTCCTCGTCGGCCTCTTCCTGGATGAGGCTGGCGGCCTCGTTGACCTCGTGCAGCGTCAGGTCGGGGCCACCCGTGATGTTGATGAGCACGCCGCGCGCCCCCTTGATGGCCACCTCTTCGAGCAGCGGGCTCGAGATGGCCTTCTGCGCCGCCTCCGCGGCGCGGTTGTCGCCCGACGCGACCGCCGCCCCCATCATCGCCATGCCCATCTCCGCCATGATGGCGCGGACGTCGGCGAAGTCGAGATTGATGAGACCGTGCACCGTGACCAGGTCGGCGATGCCGCGCACCGCCTGCAACAGCACGTCGTCGGCCTTCTTGAAGGTCTCGACGATCGACGAATTGCGGCCCGCGACGGCGAGGAGTCGCTGGTTCGGGATCGTGATCAAGGTGTCCACGCTGGCTTTCAGCTCGCGCAGCCCCGCTTCGGCCTGCTTGGCCCGCCGCTTGCCCTCGAACATGAAGGGCTTCGTCACGACGCCGACGGTGAGGCAGCCGAGCTCTTTCGCCACCCGTGCCACGACCGGTGCCGCACCGGTGCCGGTGCCCCCACCCATGCCCGCGGTGACGAAGATCATGTCCGCGCCGCCGAGGTGCTCGGCGAGGCGCTCGACGTCTTCCAGTGCGGCGCGCTTGCCGACCTCCGGGTTGCCTCCGGCGCCGAGTCCCCGCGTGAGCTTCTCGCCCAGCTGCAGCTTGATCGACGCCAGGTTGGTGCGCAGCGCCTGCGCATCGGTATTGGCCGCCAGGAAATCGATGCCCGGCAGGCCAGCCGCGATCATGGTGTTGACCGCGTTGCTTCCTCCTCCCCCGACCCCGATCACCTTGATCCGGGCCCCTTCGATGGCCTCCACCAGCTCGCCCATCACGCCACCACCTCTCCCGGCGCCGCCGTCCCCACGCCGACCCCGCAACCCTAGAAGAACTCCCTCAGCCAGCTCACCACCCGGTGCCGGGCCCGCCCCAGCGGGCTCAGCGCCGACCACTCCTCCCGCGCCGTCGAGCGTGCATGCCGCTTGAGTCCGTGCAGCACGAGGCCGACAGCTGTGGAATACATTGGGCTCGCGACGACGTCAACCAATCCAGTGAGATGAAGCGGCACGCCGAGGCGCACAGGCGTGCGGAAAATACGCTCGGCGAGGTCCGTCACGCCGTGCAGCACGGCTCCGCCTCCCGTCAGCACGACGCCGGAGGTGAGATGCCCCGCCACGCCGGCGCGCTCGATGTCGCTGCGGACGAGCGCCAGGATCTCCTCGCAGCGTGGCTCGACGACGTCGGCCAGCGCGCGCTGCGAGAGCTTGTGCGACGGGCGGCCGCCGATGCCGGCCACCTCCACCGTCAGATCGGGCGACGCCGTGATCGCCAGCGCCGAACCGCAGCGCTGCTTCAACTTCTCGGCGTCGGCGAAGGGGGTGCGCAATGCCGCGGCCAGGTCGTTGGTCACGTTGCCGCCCCCGACCGGCAGCACAGCCGTGTGGCGGATGGCGCCCCCGTGCCAGACCACCATCGACGTCGTCCCTGCTCCGATCTCGACGAGCGCCACGCCCAGCTCGCGTTCCTCGGGCGTCAGGACGGCCTCCGCGGCTGCCAGCGGGCTGCCGAGCATGTCCTGCACGTGCAGGCCGGCCCGGTTGCAGCACTTGATCAGGTTCTGGCCAGAGGCGACCGAGCCCGTCACGATGTGGACGCGGGCCTCGAGCCGGACGCCGGTCATGCCCACCGGCTCCCTCACCCCGCCCTGATCGTCGACGACGAACTCCTGGGGCAGCACGTGCAGGACCTCGCGGTCCGTCGGCAGCGCCACCGCCCGCGCCGCCTCGAGGACTCGCTCCACGTCTCCCGGCGCGACTTCGCGGCTCCGCACCGCCACCACGCCGTGCATGTTGAAGCCCTTGATGTGGCTTTCCGCCGAGCCCGCGACGACGCTGCGGATCTCGCAGCCGGCCATCAGCTCGGCCTCGTCGACCGCCTTGCGAATCGCCTCGACGGTGGCGTCGATGTTGATCACCGTGCCCTTCTTGAGCCCCGTGGAGGCCTGCGTCCCGATGCCAGTGATCTCGACGCCGTGCCCGGCGACCTCGGCGACCACCACGCCGATCTTGTAGGTGCCAACGTCGAGCCCCACCACGAGCGGATTGCGCCTCGCCATTCCCGTCAGGTCCCCCGGGCTTTGGTCCCCGGCGCTGGTCCGGGGGGCGGCTCCCGCAGCCGGACGATCACCTGGTCCTCGAAGGTGCACGTCACCTCGAGCACGTCGCCCGCCCGTCCCGCCCACAGCGGCAGCACACGCGTGAGCCGGTCGAGCTTCTGTGGCAGCCCACGCCAGCCGAGCACGATGGGGATCGCCGGCCGCACCGGCAGCAGGGTGAGGCCGCGCTCGCGGTCCGCGTGCACCTCGGACACCGGGATGCCCCCCGATTCGCGCCCAACCAGGCGCAGGAGCCCGAGCGCCCGATGCACAGCGCGCGGCCCGAATCCTTCGCGCCCGTCGAGGTCAGCGGGGAGGAGGCCGGTGATGTAGGGGAGGTCGCGTCCGTCGGTCTCCCCGACACGCGCGAAGATCCGGCCGTGGGACGCCACGTAGTAGAGGTCGGGGTGCCCCTCGCCAACCACCAGGATGGCTGCCGGCCGGTACTCCCGGACGCGCACCACCACCCGATCGGGCAGCTCACGACGGACGGACGCGGTCCGCACCCACGGCCGGGCACGCAGGCGCGCCTCGGCGGTCGCCGGGTCGACGTCCCAGATGCTCTGCCCCGCCGACACGCCGAGCGCGGCGCGCAGGTCGGCCGCCGGCAACCGCCCGCGGTGATGAATGACGACGTCGCGGACGGCGAAATACGGATGGCTCCGGACGGAGTGCAGGACGGGACGCGCGGCGGCGGCGAGCGCCGCGAGCGGCGCCAGCACCCAGAGCGCACGCCACGGCACCCGGGGCAGCGTGCGCCGGGGGCGATTGCGGCGGCGAAGCGAGCGGCCTACCAGCTGCCGACGAGCCGCACCTCGGGCTCCAGCCATACCCCACTCCGCTCCCACACCGCCCGCTGGGCGATCGCCATCAGAGCCTGCACGTCCGCCGCGCGGGCCCTCCCGTCGTTCACGATGAAGTTGGCGTGCCGCTCGGAGAAGCGTGCCCCGCCGACCCGCCAGCCCTTCAGGCCCGCCGCCTCGATCAGTCGTCCCGCATGGTCACCGCGCGGGTTCTTGAAGATCGACCCCGCGTTCGGCTGTCCCTGCGGCTGGCTGGCCAGCCGCCGGGCGCGCGCACCTTCGAGCCGCCCGCGCACGCTCTCCGGGTCGTCCGGCCGCAGTCGAAACCCGACGGCGGTCACGACGAACCCCGGCGGCAGATGTGCACGCCGGTAGCTGAAGGGCAGCGCCTCGCGGCCGAGCGCTATGGGGTTGCCCGCGCCGTCGAGGCCCTCGACGGCGTCCGCGACACTGGCGACCTCGCCGCCGTAAGCACCCGCATTCATGAAGAGCGCGCCACCCACGGTACCCGGAATGCCCTCGGCGTGCTCCAGACCCGCCAGGCAGCGCGCCACGCTATCGCGGGCGAGCCGGCCGAGCTGGACGGCCGCACCGGCGCGCGCGCCGTCAGAGCGCCACTCGACGCGACGGAACCCGCGCCCGAGCTTGACCACCACGCCGCGGATACCCCCGTCGCCAACCAGCATGTTGGACCCGCCGCCGAGCAGCGTGACCCGCACGCCGTGGGCGGCGGCCTCCCGCAGGACGACACCCAGCTCATCCGCCGAGTCGGGGCGGACGAGGAGATCGGCGGGGCCGCCGATGCGGTACGAGGTGTGGCGCGCGAGGGGTTCCGATACCCGCAGCCGGTCGTTGAACAGGGGAGCCAGGCGCTGGTGCAGGTCGGCGGCCGACATGTCAGTGAATCTGCGGGATGGCGACGCCGCTGCGCAGCAACGCGAGCAGCTCGTCGGCGGTCCGGTAGATGTCGCCGGCACCGAGCATGAGGACGAGGTCGCCGCCGCGGACGACGTCGAGCAGCGCATCGGCGAGACGCTCGCGACTTTTCAGGAAGCGCACGTCCAGATGCCCGCGGCGCTCGAGCGCCTGGAAGAGCGCCTCGCCGCTGACGCCCGCGACGGGACGCTCACCGGCCGGGTAGATCTCGGTGAGCACGAGCAGATCGGCGTCGTCGAAGGCGCCGAGGAAATCGTCGAACAGGTCGCGTGTGCGGGAGTAGCGGTGCGGCTGGAAGGCGACCACCAGCCGGCGGCTGAAGCCCTCGCGGGCGGCGCGCAGCGTGGCGCGGATCTCTTCGGGGTGGTGCCCGTAGTCGTCCACGACCAGGATGTCGCGCTCCTCGCCGCGCACCTCGAAACGGCGGTGGATGCCGCCGAACTCCCCGAGCGCATGCGCGGCGAGGCGCCACGGGATGCCGAGGTCGTCCGCCACGGCGATGGCGGCGAGGGCGTTCAGGGCGTGGTGCTGCCCGGGCATGCGCAGCCGCACCGTACCGAGCCGCTCGCCGACCCGCCATACCTCGAAGACCGTCTCGAGCCCGTCGACCCTGAGCTCGCGCGCCTGCCAGTCGGCATCGGGCGCCGTGCCGTAGGTGACGAAGCGCTTGTTCACGTGCGGCAGGAGGGCGCGGACGTTGACGTTGTCGAGGCAGAGCACGGCGAGGCCGTAGAACGGCACGCGCTGGATGAACTGCAGATACGCCGCACGCACTTTCTCCATGTCGCCGAAGTGATCGAGGTGCTCGGGGTCGATGTTCGTGACCACGGCGATGATGGGAGAGAGGAAGAGGAACGACCCGTCGCTCTCGTCGGCCTCGGCGACCAGGTACTCGCCCTGCCCCAGGCGCGCGTTGGTGCCGAGCGCGCGCAGCTTGCCGCCGACGACGACGGTGGGATCGCGCCCCGCTTCGCGCAGCACGGTGCCCACCAGCGACGTCGTGGTGGTCTTCCCGTGTGTCCCGGCGATGGCGATGCCGTACTTCATGCGCATCAGCTCGGCCAGCATCTCGGCGCGCGGGATCACCGGCACCTTGAGCTCGCGCGCGCGCACCACCTCCGGATTCGCGAAGGTGACCGCCGAGGAAATGACGAGGACGTCGACGCTCTCGTCGACGTGCGCGGCATCGTGTGCGCCGGTGAAGATGAGGGCGCCCAGCCGCACGAGGCGTCGCGTGGTGTCGCTCTCGGCCACGTCGGAGCCGGACACGCTGTAGCCGAGGGTGAGGAGCACCTCCGCGATGCCACTCATGCCGATGCCGCCAACGCCGACGAAATGGACGCGCCGCTTCGGTCCGTTCACAGCGGTGACTCCGTGTAGCGCTCGGAGCGGCCACCCGGTCCACCCAACCTGCCCAGCCACGATGCGATGCACTTACAGAAGCGGCTGGCGATCTTCAAGTAGACTGTCGCTGCATGACCTCGATGCAGACCCGCGCGACGTGCTCGGCCGCGTGCGGGCGGCCGAGCGCGCGGGAGCGAGCCGCCATCTCCGCCCGGGCGCCGGGCTCGGCGAGCAGCGTCGCGAGGGCGTCGGCCAGGCGCCGCCCGTCGAGCTCATGGTCGAGGATCATGCGCGCCCCGCCCGCGGCGGCGAGGATCTCGGCGTTGCGCCGCTGGTGGTCGTCGGCGGCGTGGGGATAGGGCACCAGGATCGCCGGCAGCTCCATGGCGGTGATCTCGGCGCAGCTCATGGCCCCCGCACGCGATACCACGACGTCGGCCTCCCGGTATGCCCCGCCCATGTCGTCGACGAAGGCATCGACGCGGGCCTCCACGCCGAGCCGGCGGTACGCCTCCGCGACGCGGGCCTGGTCCGCGGTGCCGGTCTGGTGCCGCACCCGCAGCGACCGGGCCGCCGCGCCGAGCGCTTCGAGGGCCGCGACGCTGGCCTCGTTCAGATGATGCGCGCCCTGGCTGCCGCCGAAGATCAGCAGTCCCAGCCCCTGGCGCCGCTGCGCGGGCGCCGGCGGCGCGGCGAGCACCTCGGGGCGCACCGGGTTCCCGGTATGGATCGCCCGCCCGCGCGGGAAGAAGGACGCCGCCTCCGCGAACCCGACGCAGACGCGGGCGGCGACCGGCCCGAGGTTGCGGTTCGCCGCCCCCGGGATCGCGTTCTGCTCGAGGAGGACGACGGGCACCCGCCGGCTGCGCGCCGCGAGTACGCTCGTGACCGAGGCGTATCCCCCGACCCCGACCACCAGGCGCGGCCGGAGGCGGGCGAGGAGGCGGAGCGCGCTCCCGAGCCCCCGCGCCAGCGCGCCCGCCCCCAGCACCACGGCACGCAGGCCGCCGCCGCGGACCTGCCGGCCGGGCAGGAGGTAGAGCGTCCGGCCCGCCGCCGGGACGAGACGCGCCTCGAGCCCGCTCGGGCTCCCGGCGAACGCGACGTCGAGCCCGCGCTCGACGAGCGCGGTACCGAGGGCCAGCGCGGGGAAGACATGTCCGCCTGTCCCGCCGCCGGCGATCAGGACATCGAGGCGCGCATGGCTCATCCCGACTCGCGGGCAAGAGCGAGTAGCACGCCCAGCTCGGCGAGCGAGACCACCATCGCCGAGCCGCCGTAGGACACGAAGGGCAGCGTGAGTCCCTTGGTGGGCAGCGCGCCGAGGGCGACCCCGAAGTTCATCAGCCCCTGCACGACGATCAGCGCCGTCAGCCCGAACGCCAGCAGCGACCCGAACTCGTCCGGATGGCGCGCGGCGATGCGGAGCCCGCGGGCCGCCACCACCGCGAAGAGCGCGAGCACGGCGGCTGCCCCGAGGAGCCCGAGCTCCTCGCCGATCACCGAGAAGATGAAGTCGGTGTGCGCCGCGGGCAGATAGTACATCTTCTGCTGCCCCTGCCCGAGCCCGACACCCCACAGACCGCCCGAGCCGAAAGCGATGAGCGCCTGGCAGAGCTGGAACCCGTCGCCCAGGGCATCCTGGCGGCAGTCGAGGAACGACGTCAGACGCTTCAACCGGTACGGCTCCATGATGGCGATGGCGGCGAGGCCCGGCGCGGCCGCGACGGCGAACAGCCCGAGATGGGAGAGTCGCGCGCCGGCGGCAAACAGCATGAGCAGCAGGATGATGCCCGAAAGCGCCATGGTGCCGAAATCGGGCTCGAGCAGGCAGAGCGCAGCCACGGCCCCCACGACCAAGCAGTGTGGGACGACGCCGTGCCAGAGCTCGCGTACCCGCTCCCCGCGCCGTGCCAGTGAGCGCGCGAGATAGAGGACGATCGCGAACTTGGCCAGCTCGCTGGGCTGGAAGGTCAGCGGGCCGAGGGACAGCCAGCGCCGGGCGCCGCTGCGCACCGTCCCGATCCCGGGCACCAGCACGATGAGCATCCCCACGATCGCCGCGGCGAGCACAGGGTATGCCAGCGCGCGATAGCGGTCGGACCCGACGCGCATGGTGGTCACGCAGAGCGCCAGCCCGATGCCGATCGCGACGAGGTGCTTGCGGAAGAAGTGCAGCGGATCGCCGAAGTCGTCGCCGCCCGGAAAGTAGCTGACGTTGAACACCATCACGAGCCCGAGCGACACGAGCGCGGCGACCGCCAGGACGAGCCAGGGATCGCTCCCGAACGTGCGCACGATCCGTGGCCGCTGGTTGGCGAGCGGGCCGCGGAACAGCGGTCGCGGCTCGAGCGCGGCATCGAGGGCTTCGGCACCCGTCATCGCAACCCCTCCACCGCGGCGCGGAACGCGCGGCCCCGCGCCGCATAGTCCGTGAACATGTCGAAGCTCGAGCAGGCCGGCGCGAGCAGCACGACGTCGCCGGGTCGGGCCACGGCCGCGGCGGCGCCGACGGCGGCGGGCAGATCGGCCACCCGCTCGACGGCCACGTCGGCGGCCTCGAGCGCTGTGGCGAGCCGCTCGCGCGCCGCCCCGAAGACGAGCACGCGGCGCACCCTGCCGTGCGCCGCCGCGGCGAGCGGGGCGTAGTCGCCCCCCTTGTCGACACCACCCGCCAGCAGGACGACGGGCTCCGCGAACGACTCGAGGCTCTTCACCGTCGCGCCCACGTTGGTCGCCTTGGAGTCGTCGTACCAGCGCACGCCACCGCGCTCGGCAACGAACGCGAGCCGATGCGGCAGGGGCTCGACGGTGTCGATGGCGTCTTGCACGGCGGTTGGTGGCGCGCCGGCGAGCCGGGCGACGAGCGCCGCCGCGAGGATGTTCTCCACGTTGTGACGGCCCGCGAGCCGCGTGCGGCCGAGGTCGTAGCGCTCCTCCTCCGCTCCGGGCAGCCGCACGACCGCCTCGCCGTCCGCCAGCAGCGCGCCGGCCTCGGTGGGCCCGGTGCCGAAGGTGAGCACGCGCGCCGTGCAGCGCTCCGCCAGCGCGCGGCACTCGGGGTCGTCGCGGTTCAGCACCGCCCAGTCGTCGGGACGCTGGGCCGCGAAGAGCCGCGCCTTGGCAGCGCGGTACTCCGCGAAGTCGGCGTGCCGGTCGAGGTGGTCGGCCGTGACATTGAGCAGGCACCCGACGTGCGGACGGAAGCGCTCCACCCATTCGAGCTGGAACGACGACACCTCCGTCACGGCGACGTCCGGCCGGTCGCCCGCAGCCAGGACCAGAGGGGTACCCAGGTTTCCGCCGATGAAGGTCCGGCGGCCGGTGCGGGCGAGGGCACGCCCGACGAGCGTGGTCGTGGTGCTCTTGCCGTTCGTCCCGGTGATGCCGATCACCGGGCAGTCGAGCAGCCGGAACGCCAGCTCGACCTCCGCCCACACCGGAACACCGCGGCGGACGGCCTCGCGCAGGAGGGGTGCGGCGCGCGGCACCCCAGGGCTCGGGACGACTAGGTCGACGTCGTCGAGGAGCGCCGGCGGCTCGGCACCGAGCCGCAGCTCGACCCCGGACAGGACCGCCGGGTCGACCCCGAGCGCGGCCGCGTTCTCGGCATCGACGGCTCGCACGGCACAACCGCGGGCGGCGAGAACGCGCGCCACCGCCTGGCCGGTCCGGCGCACGCCGATCACGAGGATGCGTCGCGGCAGCTCCATGTCAGCGCAGCTTGAGGGTCGCGAGCGCCAGGAGCGCGCACACGATGGCGACGATCCAGAAACGCACGATGATCTGTGGCTCGGGCCAGCCGAGCAGCTCGAAGTGGTGGTGGATGGGCGCCATGCGGAAGATCCGCTTGCGGCGCAGCTTGAAGGAGACGACCTGCCCGATCACCGACAGCGTCTCCACCACGAAGACCAGGCCGACGAGCAGCAGCACCAGCTCCTGGCGCGTGATGAGCGCTACCGTACCGAGCGCGGCGCCGAGGGCGAGCGACCCGACGTCGCCCATGAACATCTGCGCCGGGTAGGCGTTGAACCAGAGGAACCCCAGCCCCGCGGCCACCAGTGCGCCGCAGAACACGGCCACCTCGCCGGCGCCGCGGACGTGCGGGATCTGGAGGTAGTCGGCGAAGATGGCGTTGCCGGCGGCGTAGGCGAACACGGCGTAGGTGGCGGCGG
Source organism: Thermodesulfobacteriota bacterium (assembly GCA_046727715.1). Taxonomy (GTDB): domain Bacteria; phylum Desulfobacterota; class Binatia; order DP-6; family DP-6; genus CAVQLX01. The sequence goes on along the minus strand of JBKPDC010000323.1, from coordinate 9,920 downwards.
CGACCATCACGGGGCCGATGGCGAGGCCGTCGAGGCCGTCGGTCAGGTTCACCGCGTTCGCCGCACCCGCGATGATTACCGCGCCGAAGGGGATGTACCACAGGCCGAGGTCGGGGCGGACCTCCTTCAGGAACGGCATGGTGATGTGGCCCCCGTGCTCCGACCACAGATAGATCAACGCCGCCGCCACTGCGCCGATGCCGAGCTCGGTCGCGAGCCGCAGCCGCCCCGGCACCCCCCTCGAGTTGCGCTTGCGGACCTTCGCCCAGTCGTCGAAGAAGCCGATCAGCCCGTGCGCCAGCGTGACGCCGAGTACGATCCAGACGTACGGCTCGCCCGGGTCGGCCAGGAGGAGGGTCGTGAGCCCGAGGGTGAATAGGATCAGCATGCCGCCCATGGTGGGCGTGCCCCGCTTCTTCATGTGGGCGGCGGGCCCGTCCTCGCGGATCGACTGCCCGATCTGGAGTGCCGCCAGCCGGCGGATGACGATCGGCCCGAGGACCAGCGACAGCGTGAGCGCCGCCAGGCCGGCGAGGAGCGTGCGGAACGTGATGTACCTGAACACGTGGAGCGGGGCCCAGTACCCACGGAACTCGTAGAGCAGCTCGTACAGCATCAACCCGTCGTCTCCCCGGTCAGATGGGCCAGCACGGCTTCCAGCGTGGCGCCGCGCGAGCCCTTGAGCAGCACCAGGTCGCCGGCCTGACAGGTCGCGCGCAGCAGCTCGCCGGCCTCGGTGTGGTCGGCGGCCACGACGATGCGCGCGGGAGACATCCCCGCCGCCACCGCGCCGGCGCGCACGAGCGCCGCGTGCGAGCCGATCACGACCAGCAGGTCGAGCCCGACCGTCGCCGCCATCCGTCCGAGCGCCTCGTGAGCGCACTCGGTCTCCGCGCCGAGCTCGCGCATCTCGCCGAGGACGGCGACGCGGCGCGCCGCCGGGCTCGCGCCGAGCGTCTGGAGGGCGGCGGCCATGGAGGCGGGGTTGGCGTTGTACGCGTCGTTGATCACCGTCACGCCGCTCGGCAGCGGCTGCACCTGCATCCGCATGCTGGGAGCCTCGAAGCGCTCGAGGGCGGCGCGCGTCGCGGCGAGCGGGGCACCGGCGAGTGCCGCCAACGCCGCCGCGGCGAGTGCGTTGCCGACGTTGTGCCGGCCAGGCACGGGGAGCCGTACCTCGGTGACGTCCACGCCCACCCGGAGCCGGAAGGTGCTGCCCTCGAGTCCGCGGTCCTGGATATCCTCGGCGCGCACGTCGCCGCTGGTACCGAAGCGAACGACCCGGCCGGGGAACGACTCGGCGGCGGCCACCACCAGCGCGTCGTCGGCGTTCACCACCGCGGTCGCCGACGGACGCAACCGGCGGAACAGCTCGGCCTCGGCCTCGGCGGCGCCGTGCAGCGAGCCGACGCCTTCGAGGTGCTCGGGCGCCACGCAGGTGATGACGCCAACGTCGGGCGCGGCGATCTCGGCGAGGCGCCACACTTCCCCGGGTCGGTTCATGCCCAGCTCGAGCACCGCCACGCGCTGCGTCTCGCCCAGGCGGAGCAGCGTCAGCGGGAGCCCGACCAGGTTGTTCTGGGTGCCGTGCGTGTGCAGGACCGCGGGGGCGCCGAAGGCCTCGCGCAGGATCGCCGCCGTCATCTCCTTGGTGGTGGTCTTGCCGTTGCTTCCAGCGACGGCCAGCACCGCCGCCGCCCGGCGGCGGCGATGGAACGCCGCCAGGTCGCCAAGAGCGGCGAGGGTCTCTCGCACCACCACCACCCCGCAGTCGAGCGGCTGCTCCGTTCCGGCGCGTTCGACGACCACGGCCCCGGCCCCCCGCCGCGCCGCTTCGGCAACGTAGTCGTGGCCGTCGTGCGTCGGGCCGCGGATGGCGACGAACAGCTCGCCGCGGCGGATGGCCCGCGTGTCGGTGGTGACGCCGGGAAAACGGATGCGGTCGCCCAGGTGTACCAGCTCTCCCTGCGTCGCCGCGAGCACCTCGTCGAGGTCGAACGCGGCCTCGGCGGCCAGCCGGTCGTCCCCGGCGCTCATCCGAGCCGCTCCAGCGCGAGCCGCACCTCCTCGCGGTCGTCGAGGTGCCGCTTCTCGGTGCCGATGATCTGATAGTCCTCGTGCCCTTTCCCGGCGACGACCACCAGGTCGCCGGGCCGCGCCAGGCCCACCGCCAGAGCGATCGCCGCCGGCCGGTCCGGCTCGACGACGTAACCGCGCGCCCCGGCGGTGGCGCGCCCGAGCGGTGCGAGGCCCGCCCCGCGCACGCCCGGCTCGATGTCGGCGAGGATGCGCCGTGGATCCTCGGTACGGGGATTGTCCGAGGTGATCACGACCAGGTCGCTGGCGCGCGCCGCCGCCTCGCCCATGAGCGGGCGCTTGCCGCAGTCGCGGTCGCCGCCGCACCCGAACACGGTGATCAAGGCGCCCGCGGTGAGCGGCCGCATGGCGGTCATCAGGCGTTCGAGCGCGTCGGGCGTGTGCGCGTAGTCCACTACCACCGTGAAGCCCGGTCCGGGGATGCGTTCGACTCGCCCGGGCGGCGGCGTAGCGGCCGCGATGCCGGCCACGATCGTGGCGGCCGGCGTCCCGAGGCCCCACGCGGTGGCCGCGGCGAGTGCGATGTTCTCGGCGTGCGGCGCGCCGACGAGCGGGCTCGCGAACGCCGTCGGGCGGCCGTCGAACACGAGCACGCCGCGCGTCCCGTCGAGCGTGCTCCGCATGTCGCAAAGACGCACGTCGGCGTCCGGCCCGCGGCCGACGCGCACGCAGCGCCCGGCTACCGCACGCGCCAGCCGCGCGCCCGCGGCATCGTCCACGTTGACGACCGCAACCGCACCGACCTTCCCCGACGCCGGCAGCAGCTCGTGGAAGAGCCGCGCCTTGGCGGCGTAGTACGCCTCCTCGTCGCCGTGGTAATCGAGGTGGTCGCGGGTCAGGTTGGTGAAGGCCGCGGCATCGAAGCGCAGGCCGTCGGCGCGATGCTGCGCCAGCGCGTGCGACGAGACCTCGATGGCGACGTGCGTGACGCCCGCCGTGCGCATGTCGGCGAGCACCCCCTGCAGCTCGGGCGCTTCGGGCGTGGTGAACGGCGCGGGCCGGTGCTCGCCCGCGAAGCGGTACGCGATGGTGCCGACGACCCCCGTACGCGCTCCCGCGGCGTTCCAGATGCCCTCGAGCACGTAGGTCGTCGTGGTCTTCCCGTTCGTGCCCGTGACGCCGACCAGCGTGAGACCGGCACTCGGGTCGCCCGCGAGCCGCGCCGCCACGTGCGCGAGCAGGCGTCTCGGCTCCGGGCAGCGGACACCGACGGCACCCGGCGTCTGCAGCGCCGCGTCTGCGTGGCCGGCGACGACGACGACCGCGCCGCGCGCCAGGGCTTCGGCGACGTGTCGCCAGCCGTCCGTGGCGCGACCAGCGAGAGCGAAGAACGCATCGCCCCGGCGGACGCGGCGCGAGTCGGCAGACACGCCGCGGACGTCGACATCGGCGTCGCCGTCCACCGTGACGGCGCCGAGTCCGTCGAGCAGCGCTCCGAGCCGCATCAGGGCTGCGCCGTGGGCCGATCCGGGCGCAGCTGGAGCGCCAGACGCCGGTCGTCGCCGAATGGCGTGCCCGGGCTGGGGTGCTGTTCGGCGACCCATCCCGTCCCGCGAACCGCGACGGTCCACCCGGCGGCGTGCGCGCGCGTGAGCGCCTCGCGCAGCGACAGTCCCAGGTAGCTCGGCGTGCCCGGCGCCGCCGTGGGCTCCTCGCCGGCGGGCGGCACCGCGGCGACCTCCGCCTCGACCTGGCGCGGGGTCGCGGGCCGCTTCTTCGCCCGGCCCTTCGCCATCTGGACCGTGGGGCCACCGGTCGGCGCCCGGGGGCCATCCCGCTCCGGGGTGACCCGCAGCGCCTGCATGACGTCGACGGCGATGTTGCGGAACACGGGAGCGGCAACGACACCGCCGTACGCGGAGGTGGTGGGCTCGTCGATCAGCACGAGGATGACGGCCCGGGGACGGTCGGCGGGAACGAAGCCCACGAAGGATCCGATGCGTTTCTTCGAGTAGCCACGGGTGCGCGGGTCAACCTTCTGCGCCGTTCCGGTCTTCCCTGCAACCGTGAACTCGTCCAGCCGGGCGCGCGCGCCGGTGCCGCCCTTCTCCTCCACGACCCGGCGCAGCAGCTCGGTCGTCATCTGGGCCGTGCGCGGGCTGAATACGTCCCGCACCACCTGCGGCTCGTGCTCGACCACGACCTCCCCGCTGGGCGCCGTGATGCGGCGCACGACGAATGGCCGCATGAGGCGACCGCGGTTGGCGATGGCCGCATACGCCGCCGCCATCTGGAGCGGCGTCACCGAGATGCCCTGCCCGAAGCTGTGGGTCGCCAGGTCGATGCGGGCCCAGTCCTTACCGTCGCGGAGGATCCCGGGCGACTCGTCGGGCAGCTCGACGCCGGTGCGCTGGCCGAACCCGAACTTGCGCAGCCAGGCGGAGTAGCGCTCGCGGCCGAGGCGGTCGCCCACTTTGGCCGCGCCGATGTTGCTCGAGAACTGGACCACCTCGGCGAACGACAGCCAGCCGTGTGGATGCGAGTCGTGGATCGTCCATTTGCCGAGCCGCCACGCGCCGTTCTCGCAGAACAGCCGCTCCGTCGGCTTGATCACGCCCTGCTCCAGTGCGCTGGCGGCGAGAATGGCCTTGAAGGTGGAACCCGGCTCGTATGGATCGGACAGCGCGCGGTTGCGGATCCGGTCCTTGTGACGTGGGTTACCCCAGTCGGTGCGGTCGTTGGGGTTGAAGGTGGGATGGTTGGCGAGGGCGAGGATCTCGCCCGTCGACGGATCCAGCACGATGGCGGCCCCGCCCGTGGCCTTGGCGGCGGCAACGCCCGCGGCCAGCTCGCGCTCGGTCATCGCTTGGATCTCGGCATCGAGCGTCAGCTCGACGCGACTGCCCTGCGTCGGCGCGTCGGCCACCGCCGTGCGCAGGAACTCGCGCCCGCGGGCGTCGCGGTCGACCGCGATGCGGACGGCCTGGCCACGGATCTCGGAGTCGAAGCGGCGCTCGAGGCCGGCGAGCCCCTGCGCGTCGGTGCCGACGAAGCCGAGCACCTGCGCGCCGAGCTGGCCGTGCGGATAGATCCTGCGGGGCTCCTCGAAGTGACCGACTCCCGGCACCCCCAGCTGGAGCACGGCGGCGAGCTCGCGCGGCAGCGCCTGACGCTTCAGCCACACGAATGGCGACGTGCCGAGCTGGTTCTGCACCCGCGCCACGGGCACGCGGAGCGCGCGCGCGACCTCTGCGACCCGCCGCGGCTCCGCACCGAGTTGGCGGGGACGGACGTAGACGGAGGGCACGTTCAGCGAGAGCGCCAGCAGCTCGCCGCGGCGGTCGACGATCTCGCCGCGATGCGGGACGAGCGCGACCTCGCGGCGGTGCTGTCCCGCCGCCTGACGTGTGAACTCTGGTCCGCGGAGCACCGCCAGGTCGACCGCCCGGGCGAACAGCAGCGCGAAGCAGAGCGAGAGCAGCGCGGCGACCACGACGACGCGCGCGCGGCGGCCGCGCGGCGCGGTCATCGGAGCTCGATCACCTGTCCCTTCTGGGGTTCGACCAGGCCGAGCTTGCCACGCGCCGCATCGGACAGCGCCGCAGCATCCTGGAGCGTGGCAAGCTCGGCGCGCAGCTGGCGGTGCTCGTGATCGAGCCGCTGGCTGAGCTTGCGGGCAGCTGAGAGCTGGTAGCCGACGTCCACCACCTGGAGCCGGAGCCAGACCTGCACCAGACAGAGCAGCACGAGCACGGCGCCCAGGACCGTGATGCGGCGCGCGATCCGGCTGCGCATGACCTGGACCAGGCGGCGCGGGTCGCTGGCGGGACGCACCAGCGGACGGCGCACCGACAGCGAGGGGGCACGCAGGGCCGGGGCGCTCACGGCGCGCCTCCGAGCCGCTCGACGATGCGCAGGCGGGCGCTGCGCGCGCGCGGGTTGACCGCGATCTCCTGCGGTGCCGGCGATTCCGGCCGCGGGGTGAGAAGCCGCACCTTCGCGCTCCAGCCGCAGGCGCAGCACGGCAGGCCCGGCGGACAGAGGCACGACGCTGCCCAGCGCCGGAACGCGTCCTTCACGCGCCGATCCTCGAGGGAGTGGTAGGCGAGGATCGCGAAGCGCCCGCCGGGCCTGAGCAGGGCCCATCCGTCGGCGAGCACGCGCTCGAGGGCGGCCAGCTCGTCGTTCACCAGGATGCGGAGCGCCTGGAAGGTCCGCGTCGCGGGGTGCAGCCCAGGCGTGGCCCGACCCACCGCGCCAGCCACCGTCTTCGCCAGGGCGTCGGTAGAGCGCAGCGGACGCGCGCGGACGATGGCACGCGCGACGGCGCGGGCGCGCCGCTCCTCGCCCAGCTCCGCGATGGCCCCGGCCAGCGCGCGCTCGTCCCACGTGTTGACGATGTCCGCCGCCGTGACCTCGGCGCGCTGGTCCATCCGCATGTCGAGTGGACCCGCCTGGCGGAAGCTGAAGCCGCGGCTGGCATCGTCGAGCTGGAGCGAGCTCACCCCGAGATCGAGCAGGATGGCGTCGGCGCCGTCCCACCCCGCGGCGGCGAGCGCCGCCGCGAGGTCGGCGTACGAGCCCTGCCGTAGGCGCACACGCGCCGCGAAGGGGGCGAGCCGTTCCGCCGCCAGGGTCAGCGCCTGAGGATCGCGGTCGATCGCGAGGAGCTGCGTGTCGGGAGCGGCCTCGAGCAACGCCGCGGCGTGGCCAGCGAGGCCGACGGTCGCATCCACGAGACGGGCACCCGGCCGGGGGCGCAGCCCCCTCACGACCTTCCCCACCATCACCGGCACGTGCACCCACACGTGGGCGGCGCCCTCCGGCCCGGTGTCCGTCCTCTCGTCCGTCATCGGCGGCTCGTCGCCACGCCTCATGGCAGCGCTCCCCGCCGTCACGTCGTGCCTCCCTCGCCTCCCTCCGTCCAGGAGCGCGTCCCGCCCTCGTGTATCAGGTCAGCGGCCGAACCGGCGAAAGACGTCCCGCGCCCTCCGCTCGTCCTCGGCCAGAACCTCCTGCCACACCTGTCTGTCCCAGATGCGGAACTTGTCGACATCGCCCGTGATGGTCACGTCGCGCTTGATGCCCGCGTGATCCCGCAGCAGGGGCGGGATGAGAATCCGGCCCTGATTGTCGAGCGGGAGCTCCTGCGCCGGCGCGACATAGAGATTGCAGAAGGACACGACGTCCTCGTCGAAGGGGTCCATGGACCGGACCCGCTCCTCGATCCGCTTCCATTCCGACAGCGGGTAGACGTCGAGACAACGATGGTCGCGCATCCAGAACTTGGTGGCCACGAGGCGCTCGTCCTGGAGCCCGGACAGCGCCCCGCGGAACGGGTTCGGGACGGCCACCCGACCCTTCTCATCGACCGCATGCTGGAAGTGGCCCCGGAACATCCCACCCGCCGTGGGGGACTACCACACGTCCCTAGGCTCCACCACATGACCCCACATCGCCCCACAGCAAGGCGCATGTACACCCGGGCGGGTCGCGCTGTCAAGGTAACTTTTGTGCGAAGCGGCCGGCGGGTGCCGCCCGCCGGAGGAGGTCTGTAAGCCGGATTCTGTCCCCCCACCTAGGAAGCGGGGGCAGCAGCCATTCGTCTGGTCCCCCGGTTGCCCGGGGGATCGAGCGACCGACCCGAGGGGGAACGGGCGGGCCACCCGCGCCCGGCTCGGAAGCCGGGCCCCCTCCTACACGGTCTTGCTCCGGGTGGGGTTTACCGAGCGTCCGCCCTCACGGGCGGACCTGGCGAGCTCTTACCTCGCCGTTTCACCCTTACCTCGAGCACGCGGCCCGAGGCGGTCTGTTCTCTGTGGCACTTTCCCCCGGTTGCCCGGGGCCGCCGTTGACGGCCACCCTGCCCTGCGGAGTCCGGACTTTCCTCCCGCCGCATCGGCGAGCGGCTGCTCGACCTCCTCCGGCGCGCGGCGCGCGCCGGCGTTGCTATTCGCTGGCCTCGTCCCCCTCCGGCTGCCAGTACAGCATGCGCTGGCAGTTGGGACACAGGATCAGCTGCTCGTTGCGTTGGATCTGGTTGTAGAGCTGCGGGGGCACGTGCATGTGACAGCCCTGGCATGTGCCGCCCCGCACCGGCACGACGGCGACGCCGCCGCGCCGCGAAAAGATCATCTCGTAGCGCCGGCGCAGATCGCTGTCGACGGCACCGACCAGCTCGTCGCGGCGCCCGCGATCGTGCTCGATCGCTGCACCGAGCCGCCCGATCGTGTCGCGGAGCTGCGCCGCTTCCGTGTCACGCGCCGTGGTGAGCGAGGCGAGTTCGGTCTGCGCAGCCTCGAGCCGCTTCGTCGTCGCCTCGACCTGTTCGAGGACGGTCAGGAGCTCCGTCTCGAGTCCGCCGGCCTCGTCCTTGAGCAACTCGACCTCGCGCTTGGCGAGTCCCAGCTCCTTGTCGTTGCGGATGCGCGTGATGCGCATCCGGCGATCCTTCATCTTCGCTTCGGTGGCCGTCAGGCGGCCTTCGAGATCGCGCTGGCGCGTGCCGAGCTCGGTCACCTCGGCTGCGATGGCCGCGACCGCCGTGGTGTGCGCATTGACGGCTCCCTCGAGCGCTGCGACCCGGCTCTCCCCCGCCTGCAGCGCCTGCGTGTTCTCGCGCAGGCTCTGGTCGACTCGCTGCAGTGCGGCGAGAGCCTCGATCTGTGCTCGCAAGTGTCGCCTCCGCTCCTCGATTCGCTCGTCTTCTTCGTTCCGCCGCGGCCCGCCGATGTGGTGGGCCCAGTGTGACTCGAACACACGACCCGCCGGTTATGAGCCGGCAGCTCTAACCGCCTGAGCTATGGGCCCGTAAGCGCTGGCAGCAAACCACCGAACGCGCTCCGCTGCAAGAGTCGGTCACCCCTCGTAGAAGCTCCGCAGCTGACGCGCCCGCCTCGGGTGCCGGAGCTGGCGCAGTGCCTTCGCCTCGATCTGCCGGATGCGCTCGCGCGTCACAGAGAAGCGCGCTCCGACCTCCTCGAGCGTCAAGTCCGTTCGCTCCCCGATGCCGAACCGCAGGCGCAACACCTGCTCCTCGCGCGGCGTGAGCGTGCCGAGCACCTTCCGCGTCTGGCTCCGGAGATTGGCCGCGACCACGGCGTCAGACGGTGCCACGGCCTGCTCGTCCTCGATGAAGTCGCCGAGGTGGCTGTCTTCCTCCTCGCCGACCGGGGTCTCGAGCGAGATCGGCTGGCGGGTGACGCGCAGCACGCGACGGACCTTCTCCGCGCAGAGCTCCATGCGCCTGCCGATCTCCTCGGGCGTGGGCTCGCGCCCCAGCTCCTGCACCAGCGTGCGCGAGACGCGCACGAGCTTGTTGATGGTGTCCACCATGTGGACCGGGATCCGGATCGTGCGCGCCTGGTCGGCGATCGCCCGCGTGATCGCCTGGCGGATCCACCAGGTTGCGTAGGTCGAGAACTTGTAGCCGCGCCGGTACTCGAACTTCTCGACCGCCCGCATCAGGCCGATGTTCCCCTCCTGGATCAGGTCGAGGAACTGGAGCCCGCGATGCAGGTAGCGCTTCGCGATCGACACCACGAGCCGCAGGTTGGCCTCAACCAGCTCGCGTTTGGCCGCGTGCGCCCGCGCGGTCGCCGTGCCGATCTGCTCGACCGCCCGGACCAGCCCCGCCGCGGACAGGCTCACCAGGCGCTCGACGTCGCGTGACTCCCGCCGGGCCGCGCGGAACTCGTCCGCCGCCTCGCGGACGCGGTCGCGGCCGCGCGGGCGCTCGTGGGCGAGCGCGCGGACGCGGGCCTGGAGCTGGCTCACCCGCTCGGCGGCGCGCGACAGCTCGTCGGCGACGAACGTGACGTGGCGCCGCGCCAGCCCGAGTCCGAGGAGGGCCGTGGCGAGGCGCTCATCGACCTGCGCCACGC
>JBKPDC010000322.1:0-13974 GCA_046727715.1 Thermodesulfobacteriota bacterium | reverse complement strand
TCCCGCGCGCGCGCCGCCGACGGGCGCTCCGTCGTCACCTCGGACTGAATGATGGTGTCCCCGAGCCCTCCTCCAGCCTCGGCCGGTCCGCGTGGCGGCGCCCCGTGGCCACCACGCGAGGACTTCCGCGCCCTGTGCGAGCGCGGGAACCTGATCCCGGTGAGCCGCGAGATCCTGGCCGATCTGGAGACGCCCGTCTCGGCGTTCTTGAAGATCCATCGCGGGCCCTACGGGTTCCTCCTGGAGAGCGTGCAGGGTGGCGAGCGCTGGGGCCGCTTCAGCTTTCTCGGCACTGAACCGGCGCTGGTCCTGCGCGTGCGCGGCCACGACGTCGCGCTGGAGACGCCGGGCGCGGGCACGGAGCGGCGCACCACCGACGATCCGCTCGCCGAGCTGAAGCGGCTCTTGGGCGAGTACCGCACGGTGTCCCTCCCGGGGCTGCCGCGCTTCGCCGGCGGCGCGGTCGGCTACCTCGGGTACGACGTCGTGCGCGCGTTCGAGCGCTTGCCGGTCGCCGCCGAGGACGATCTCGCGCTGCCCGATCTTCAGATGATGCTCGTGCAGAGCCTCGTGGTGTTCGACAACGTGGCGCAGACCATCCGGGTGGTGTCGCACGCCGACCTGCGCGACGGCGCCGCACCCGACCGGGCGTACGACGCGGCGGTCGCGCGCATCGATGCTCTGGTGGCGCGGCTCCGGGCGTCGGTCGTCGAGCCGAAGGCGCCCCCCGTCGGGCCCGGCGATCTGCGCGCCAACATGACGCCGGAGGCGTTCCAGCGGCTCGTCGAACGCGCCAAGGAATACATCCGCGCGGGCGACATCATCCAGGTGGTCCTGGCGCAGCGCTTCGAGCTGCCGCTGGCCGCCGCGCCGTTCAACGTGTACCGGTGCCTGCGCACCGTCGATCCGTCGCCCTACATGTTCTACCTGGCGCTCGGCACGCAGGCCGTGGCGGGGGCGTCTCCGGAGGTCATGGCGCGCGTCGAGGACGGGGAGCTGACGGTCCGGCCCATCGCGGGCACGCGGCCGCGCGGTACCAGCGAGCGCGACGACGCCGTGCTCGCGGCCGAGCTCGCGGCCGACCCGAAGGAGCTCGCCGAGCACGTCATGCTGCTCGACCTGGGACGGAACGACGTTGGCCGCGTGGCGCAGGTGGGCACCGTGGAGGTCACCGAGCGCTTCACGATCGAGCGCTACTCGCACGTGATGCACCTGGTGTCGAACGTGCGCGGGCAGCTCGCGCCGGACCGGGACTGCTTCGACGCCTTCCGCGCGACGTTTCCAGCCGGCACGCTCTCCGGGGCGCCCAAGATCCGGGCCATGGAGATCATCGAGGAGCTCGAGCCGGTCCGCCGCGGAGTCTACGGCGGCGCGGTTGGGTATTTCGGGTACTCGGGCGGCATGGATACCGCCATCGCCATCCGCTCGGTGCTGATGCGCGACGGGCGCGCGTTCATCCAGGCGGGCGCCGGCATCGTCGCGGACTCGGATCCGGAAGCCGAGCACCGCGAGTGCGTCAACAAGGCCCGCTCGGCGATCCAGGCGGTGCGCATGGCGGAGCGACTGTGACGGCGCGCGTCCTGATGATCGACAACTACGATTCCTTCACCTACAATCTCGTGCAGTACCTCGCGGAGCTCGGCGCCACCGTCGAGGTGCGGCGCAACGACGCCATCGCGCTCGACGAGGTGGCGGCGCTCGCGCCGGACGGGGTGGTCGTCTCGCCGGGACCCTGCACGCCACGCGAGGCGGGTGTGTCGGTGCCGCTGATCCAGCGCTTCGCCGGACAGATCCCCATCCTCGGCGTGTGCCTCGGCCACCAGGCCATCGGTGCCGCGTTTGGCGGCGCGATCGTGCGGGCGCCACGCATCATGCACGGCAAGACGTCGCCCATCCGCCACGACGGCACGGGGGTGTTCTCCGGACTCCCGGATCCGTTCGATGCCACCCGATATCACTCGCTGGTGATCGACCCCGCCACGCTCCCCGGCATGCTGGAGCGCAGCGCGTGGACCGACGAGGGCGAGATCATGGGTGTGCGCCACCGCACCGCCTTCGTCGAGGGTGTGCAGTTCCACCCCGAATCGATCCTGACGCTGGAGGGCAAGCGCCTGCTGGCGAACTTCCTCGGCCGGCTCCCGGGAGCCACGCGGTGCGCCTGACGCCGCAGGACGCCATCGCGCGCCTCGCCGAGGGGCGCGCGCTCGGCGAGGCCGGCGCGGCGGCGGTGATCGAGGCCGTGCTGACCGGCGAGGCGACGCCGGCGCAGGTCGGCGCCGTCCTCCTAGGGCTCCGCCAGAAGGGCGAGACCATCGAGGAGCTGGTGGGCGCCGCGCGGGTGCTGCGGGCGCACGCCACCGCGCTTCCCGGTGCGCCGCGCGACGCGATGGACACCTGCGGCACGGGGGGCGACGGCGCGCGCACCTTCAACGTGTCCACCGCGGCGGCCTTCGTGCTGGCGGCGGCCGGTGTCCCGGTCGCCAAGCACGGCAACCGCGCGGTGTCCGGCAGCGTGGGCAGTGCCGACGTGCTCGAGGAGCTGGGCGTCGCCATCGACCTCGTGCCCGAGGCGCTCACCACCTGCCTGCACGAGGTGGGCATCGCCTTCCTATTCGCGCCGGCATTCCAGCCGGCGCTCCGCCGTGTGGGCGCCGTGCGCCGCGAGCTCGGAGTGCGAACGCTCTTCAACCTGCTGGGGCCGCTCCTCAACCCGGCGCACGTGCGCCGCCAGGTGGTCGGTGTGGGCGACCCCGGGCTGCTCGAGCCGCTCGCCGGCGTGCTGGCGGCGCTCGGCAGTGAGCGGGCGTGGGTGGTGCATGGAGCGGGCGGGCTCGACGAGCTGGCGCTCGAGGGACCCTCGGACGTGGTGGCGCTGGACGCGGGCGCGCTGCGGCGGTTCCGCGTGCACCCCGAGGACGCCGGCATCGCGACGGCGTCGCACGCGGCGCTGCGAGTCGCGTCGCCGGCGGAGTCGGCAGCCCGCATCCGCGCTGTATTCGCCGGCGAGCCGGGTGCGGCCCGCGACGTCGTGGTGTTCAACGCCGCGGCGGCGCTGGTGGTCGCCGCCGTCGCGCCCGATCTACGCGCCGGCGCCGCGCGCGCCCGCGACGCCATCGATTCCGGCGCGGCCGCCCGCGTGCTGGAGCGTCTGGTCGGCTTCACGCGCGGCGCCCGACGGGTCGAGGCGACGGGATGATCCTCGACGCGATTCTGGCTCACACGCGTGATGTGGTGGCGACCGCCCGCCGCGCGGTCCCGGTGTCGGCACTGCGTGACCGCCCGGGCTGGCACGCACCGCGACGCGGGTTTCGCGCCGCCCTCGCCGCCGCCCCGGTGCCGGCGGTGATTGCCGAGATCAAGCGGGCGTCGCCGTCGCGCGGGGTGATCCGCGCCGCGTTCGATCCAGCGGGGCACGCGTGCAGCTACGCCGCGGCGGGTGCCACCGCGCTCTCGGTTCTCACCGAGGGGCGCTGGTTCCAGGGGGCACTCGACCATCTCGAGGCCGCACGGGCCGCCACGTCGCTCCCGCTCTTGCGCAAGGACTTCCTCGTCGATCCCTACCAGGTCGAGGAGGCGCGTGCGTGGGGTGCCGACGCCGTGCTGGTGATCGCCGCCGCGGCCGCGGCGGTGCTGCGCGACGAGCTGCTCGCCGCGGCGCGGGAGCACGGCCTGGACGCGCTCGTCGAGGTGCACGACGCGCGCGAGCTCGAGTGGGCGGCGGCGGCGGGCGCAACGCTCGTCGGGATCAACAACCGCGATCTTTTGACCTTCACCACGACGCTCGAGACCACCGAGCGGCTCGCACCATTGGCTCCGCCCGGGACACTCCTCGTCGCCGAGAGCGGCATCCAGTCGCCGACCGACGTGCGGCGCATGGTCGCCGCGGGTGCCCGCGCGGTGCTCGTGGGTGAGGCCTTCATGGTCGCACCCGATCCCGGGGCGGCGCTACGCGAGCTGGTCGGGTGGCGGTGAAGGTGAAGATCTGCGGCGTGCGCTCGGTCGACGATGCGCGCGCCGCCGCCCGCCACGGCGCGGATTTCATCGGGCTCAACTTCCACCCGCCGAGCCCGCGTCACGTCGACGTCGAGACGGCGGCGGCGATCGCGGCGGCGGTGCCCGGAACGCCGCTGGTCGGCGTCTTCGTCGACGCCGCGCGCGCCGCGGTGGAGGACGTCGCGCGCCGGGTCGGCCTGTGGGGCCTGCAGTTCCACGGCGACGAGACCCCGGCCTGGTGCCGGGGATTCGATCGCCCCACCATCAAGGCGTTGCGCGCCGCTCCTGACGACGACCTCGCCGGCCTGGCGGCGGCCTACGACACGGACTACATCCTGGTCGACAGCTTCGTCGCCGGCCAGGCCGGCGGCACGGGGGTCGCCCTCGACCCGGCGCGGGCCCGGACGCTGCGGGCGGATCGCCTCTTCGTCGCCGGCGGCCTCCGTGCCGGGACTGTGGCGGGCGTCATCCGGCTGCTGCGGCCGTTCGCGGTGGACGTGGCGTCGGGCGTCGAGCGGGCGCCCGGGATCAAGGACCATGAGGAAATCGAGCGCTTCATCCGCTGCGCGAAGGCTGCCTGACGCGCAGGGGCACTTCGGGGAGTACGGCGGCCGCTACGTCGCCGAGACCCTCATGCCGGCCCTGCTCGAGCTCGAGCAGGCCTGGGGGAAGCTCCGTCGCGACCCTCGTTTCCGGCGCGAATTTCACGCCTGGCTGCGTGACTATGCGGGACGGCCGACGCGCCTCTACTTCGCGCGCCGGCTGTCGGAGCGCCTGGGCGGCGCGCGCATCTACCTGAAGCGCGAGGACCTGCTGCACACCGGCGCGCACAAGGTGAACAACACCATCGGCCAGGCGCTCGTGGCCCGGCGCCTCAAGAAGACGCGGCTGATCGCGGAGACCGGCGCGGGACAGCATGGCGTCGCGACGGCGACCGTCGCGGCGCTCTTCGGGCTGCGCTGCGAGGTCTTCATGGGCGCGGAGGACGTGCAGCGCCAGAGCCTGAACGTCTTCCGGATGAAGCTGCTGGGCGCCGAGGTGCGCGTCGTGGAGGCGGGCTCGAGGACGCTCAAGGACGCCATGAACGAGGCCCTGCGCGACTGGATCGCCACCGTGCGCGACACGTTCTACGTCATCGGCACCGTGGCCGGGCCGCACCCGTACCCGCTGATGGTGCGCGACTTCCAGGAGGTCATCGGGCAGGAGGCGCGCCGCCAGATCCGCCACGCAGCCGGCCGGCTGCCCGACGCGTGCATCGCCTGCGTCGGCGGCGGCAGCAACGCCATCGGTCTGTTCCACGCCTTCCGCGACGACGCGAAGGTCGCCCTGATCGGCGTGGAGGCGGCCGGACGCGGCATGGAGACCGGGGCGCATGCGGCGTCGCTCTCGGCCGGGCAGGTGGGCGTGCTGCACGGCAACAAGACCTACCTGCTCCAGGACGAGACCGGGCAGATCCGCAACGCGCACTCGATCTCTGCCGGGCTCGACTATCCCGGCGTGGGTCCCGAGCACGCCTGGTTGCGCGACAGCGGGCGCGCCCGATACGTGACGGTCACCGACGACGAGGCGGTGGAGGCGCTGCGACTCCTCACCGCCACGGAGGGCATCATCCCGGCGCTCGAGAGCGCGCACGCCATCGCGCACGCGGTTCGTCTGGCGCCGACGCTCGACCGCCGTCGCATCCTGCTCGTCAACCTCTCCGGACGCGGTGACAAGGACATGGAAACGGTCGCGGCCCACCTCGGGGTGCAGCTCACGTGAGCCGCATCGCCGAGGTCCTGGCGGCGCGACGCGCACAGGGCCGATCCGCGCTGATCCCGTATCTCACCGCGGGTGATCCGTCGCTGGCCGACACGCCCGCGCTGGTCCGCGCCGCGGTGGCGGCCGGCGCCGACGTGATCGAGCTGGGCGTGCCGTTCTCCGACCCGATGGCGGACGGCCCCGTGCTCCAGCGCGCGGCGGGGCGCGCCCTCGCGGCCGGGACGTCGCTGCCCCGCATCCTCGAGACGGTCGGGGAGGTGCGGCGGGAGGTCGCCACCCCGATCGTCCTCTTCGGCTACTACAATCCGTTCTTCCGCTACGGGGTGGACGCGATCGCCCGCGACGCCGCGGCGGCGGGCGTCGACGGCGTGCTGTGCGTCGACCTACCGCCCGAGGAGGCGGGCGAGCTGCGCGCGGCGGCACGGTGCGCCGGGCTCGACCTGATCGCCCTGCTCGCGCCCACGACCCCGGCCGCGCGCGTGCGCCAGATCGCGCGGACCGCCAGTGGATTTCTCTACTTCGTTTCGGTGCTCGGTGTGACGGGCGCACGGGCGACGCTGCCCGACGAGCTGCCGGCGCTGGTGGCCGCCGTGCGGGAAGCGACGGACCTGCCAGTGGGCGTCGGCTTCGGCGTCCAGCGTCCGGAGCAGGCGGCCTGGCTCGCCGGCTTCGCCGACGCCGTGATCGTCGGCAGCGCGCTCGCGCGGATCATCGAGGAGTCGGCCGCCCCCGAAGCGCCCGCGCGGGTCGGCGCCTTCGTGGGCGACCTCGCCACCGCCATGCGTGCCGCTGGACGATAGTGACGTCGTACGACGAGGCGGTCGCCTGGCTGCAGCGTCTCGAGGTGACGGGTGGCTGGGATCTGAAGCTCGAGCGCATGCGGGCGGCGCTGGCGCTGCGCGGTCACCCCGAGGACGCGTTTCCCGCCGTCCACATCGCGGGAACGAACGGGAAGGGATCGACGGCGGCGATGCTGGAGTCGGTGCTGCGCGCCGCGGGACGGCGCACGGGGCTCTACACGTCGCCGCATCTCGTGGACTTCGCCGAACGCATCCGGGCCGGGGGGCGGACGATGCCGCACGCCGCCGTCTGCTCGCTGATCGACGAGCTGCGCGTGGCGCTCGCCGCCGCGGGCATCGCCCTCACGCACTTCGAGTTCTCCACCCTCCTGGCCCTCGAGTGGTTCGCTCGCATCGGGGTCGAGGTGGCCGTCGTCGAGGTGGGGCTCGGCGGGCGACTGGACGCCACCAACACGGTCCGGCCGGTCGTGACGGCGGTGACGTCCATCGCCCACGACCACGAGGAGTGGCTCGGCCACGAGCTGCGGCAGATCGCTTTCGAGAAGGCGGGGATTGCGAAGCCGGGGGTGCCACTCGTCGTGGGCCGGGTGCCGCCGGAGGCGGATACGGTGGTCGCCGCGCGCGCCGCGGAGGTGGGCGCGCCGCTGTTCCGGGCGGGACGCGACGGCAGGCTCGACGGCGCCGTGTTCCGCGGCCCCGACGCCACGGAGTGGAACGGCCTCACCGTGGGCCTCGGCGGCGCCTTCCAGCGGCGCAACGCCGAGGTCGCGTTGCTCGTGCTGGCGCAGCTGCGCCAGCGGTGTGCCGTGGACGCCGAGGCCGTGCAGACCGGCCTAGCGGTGGTGCGCTGGCCCGGGCGGCTCGCGGTGCTCGGCACGACACCGCTGGTGGTGGTCGACGGTGCGCACAACCCGGCCGGTGTCGCGGCCCTCGCGGCCGAGCTCCCGGACCTCGTCGGCGCCCGCCGTCTGGTGCTCGTCTTTGCGGTCATGGCCGACAAGGCATGGCCGGCGATGCTGGAGCACCTGCTGCCGCGCGCCGCGGAGGTGGTGATCACGCGCGTGGGTCGGCGGGGCCTCGACCCGGATGCCCTCGCCGCGGCGCTCGGTGGAGGGATCCCGGTGCGTGCCGTGCCCGATGCGGGCGAGGCGGTGCGCGCGACGGTGGCGAGCGCCGCGCCGGACGACGCGGTCCTGATCACCGGGTCGCTCTTCCTCGTCGGCGCGGCGTATGCGGCGCTTGCCCCGGGCACCATGCTGTTCGAGCCCTGGCACGGCTGGGGCGACTGATGCTAGAGACTCCCGACGATGACGGCCCGGCCGGGGGCAGGTGGGGGCGGAGGAGTCCTCGGTCTGGTGCTGCTCGCCTGGGGGCTCGCGCTCGGAGCGGAGCCGATGCCAGCGGAGCTGCGGGTGCGCTCCACACCGGCACCGCTGCCGACCACGACCATCACGGTGCGCGCGACGCCGGACACCGCGGTCGAGGATCGGACGGTCGGGGCGAAGCCCGCCGCGGAAGGGCAGGGGATGGCGAGCACCGGCGACACCTTCCGCGACGAGATCCGGCTCTTCCTGCGCGGTCTGGCGACCAGCCGACCGGCAGTCATCGAGGTCTCGGACGATCTCGTGAGCATGGTGCGGGTGCTGCCCGAGGAGGCGGGCACGACCGTGGTCGTCTTCGTGCGCCAGCCGCTCACCTACACGGTCACCCGCCCCTCCGCGGCGGGCGAGATCGTCATCGCCCTGAAGGGACGGCCGGTGCCGCCGCGCCGGCATGCCCAGGTGGCTGCGCCGGCGCCGGCCGGCGAGGACCAGGTCACCGTCGACGCCGAGGAACTCAACTACGACCAGGAGCACGACGTGGTCGTGGCGCACGGCGGAGTGACCATCACCCGCGGCGCCGTCACGCTGCGGGCCGACGAGGTGCGCTACGATCGGAAGAGTGGGATCGCCGACGCCTCGGGCAACGTCGTCGTCACCGACCCCGAGACGACCCTCGAGGGGACGGCGGGGCACATCGATCTCAACGACGAGTCGGGGTGGATGGAGCCCGCCAGCGCCGACTTCTCGCGCAGCGGCTACAGCCTCACGGCGGGCCGGATCGACAAGGGCATCGGCCCGCGCTACCGGATCGACGACGGCATCTTCAGCACGTGCCGCTGCGGCGGGCTCGAGAAGCCCAGCTGGAGCGTCGGGGGGAAGCGGACCGACGTGCAGCTGAACGGCATCGGCGTGGTGCGCAGCGCCACCTTCCGCGTGAAGGACGTGCCCGTCCTGTGGGTGCCCATTCTGGCCTTCCCCTGTCTCACCGACCGGGCGTCGGGGTTCCTGATGCCCCAGGTTGGCTACTCCAACCGGCGCGGCTTCACGTACCAGCAGCCGTTCTTCTGGAACATCAGCAAGAGCCAGGATGCGACGGTCGCCCTCGACGTCGAGACGTCGGCACGGGTCGGACTGCTCGGCGAGTACCGCTATGCCCTCTCGCGCACGGCGCGCGGCGCCTTCGCCGGTGGCTACTGGAACGAGAGCTTCCGTAGCGCGTCGGCGGACGAGGTGCTGTCCTCGTCGACGCCCGCGACGACGGAGGCGCCCGTGAATCGCTGGTTGGCGCTGGGTCGCGCCGTGCAGCCCGTGGGCTCCGGGCAGGCCTACCTGGACGGGTTCGCGGTCAGCGACGACACGCTGCTCAAGGAGATCACCCACAGCTTCACCTCCACGCTCGATACCGGGCTGCGCCTGCAAAGCGCGCGGCTCACGAAGACGCGTGCCGGCTTCCTCCAGACGTGGAGCGGCGGGCTCGCGCAGGCGGAGGCGGACTACTACCAGGACCTCATCGACCCGCAGGAGCTGGCACCGCAGCTGGCGCCCAACCTCCGCGCCGAGCAGTCCCTCCCGCTGCTGGGCAACCGCCTCGTCGGCCGGCTCGCCGGCACGGTCACGAATTTTCAGCGCAACGAGGGCTTTGACGGGTTCCGCGGGGACGTCGCGCCCGAGCTGTTCCTGCCGTTCCATCTCGGGCGCGCCGTCCATGGCTCGGTCTCCGGGCTGGTGCACGGGACGCTCTACCAGCTGGCGGACGACCGGCAGGTCGCGCTCGTGGTGCCGGACGACCCGAACATCGCGCAGAGCTTCCGGGTCGCCACGACGCCGAGCGGCGTCTCGGAGCTGCCCCCGCTCGACCCGACCCATCTCCGCGGCGTGCCGGAGGTCCGCGCGCAGCTCGGCACCGAGATCTCGCGGGTGTACGACTTTCCGCACCTCGGACTGCAGAAGCTGCGGCACTCGATCGAGCCCACGGTGTCCTATCTCTACGTCCCGCACACCGATCAGGAGCTCGGCCAGACGTCGCTCCGCGCGTGCAGCCAGGGCCCGTGCCTGCAGACGTCGAGGGACGGCACGCGGTGCCTGGTCCCGAATCCGAACTTCGGCGTCTTCTGCAACGCCACGCTGTACAGCCGGGGCTACCTCTTCGACGAGCTGGACGCCATCAACCGGCGGAACTTCTTCTCGTACGGCGTGGCGACGCGCCTCCTCGGTCGCTTCGGTGGCCCGGTCGAGCCCACGCCGCCGGTCGGGGTCGACACCGACGACGAGGAGTGGGGCGACTCCGACGCGAACGAGGACCAGCAGAAGAAGGCCGCGGCCGAGGAAACGGCCGGCGGGGGCGGCGAGAAGGCCGCGCCGCGGCCCGCGGCGCCGGCGTCGCCCACGAAGGAGCTGCTGCGCTTCACGGCGCTGCACGGCGTCGACCCGTCGCGCGACATCAACACCGACAGCCACTTCGCCAACTTGGACCTCGGCCTGCGTCTCACACCCCTCGACTACGTGTCGTTCACCTACGCGGCGTCGATGAACATCGCGGGGGGAGCACTCGCCGCGCAGAGCGCCCAAATAAACCTGCGCGAGCCTGGCTGGGTGCCGTCGCCGCGCAACGTCTACCAGTCACCCTCGACGTTCACGCTGTCGTACCGTTTCATCGAGCAGGACGTGAACGTGCGCGACGGGACGCCGGCCGACCAGCGTCTGTTCGCGAACTTCGGCACGCAGAACCTCGTGGGTGGTCTTTACCTGCGGCTCGGCGACTACTTCGGGGCCGCGTTCGGCGCCTTGTACGACTTGAACGGCGGCCAGGTCGTCAACGACAACGGCCGCAAGCGCACCCTGGGACCACACTTCATCCTGCGCGACTTCCTCTTCCGCGTCATCTCGCCGTGCAACTGCTGGGCGGCCGAGTTCGGCGTGAGCGACAACTTCGACACCGACGAGACCTTGTTCCGCTTCCGGATCACGTTGCTGGGACTCGGCTCGTTCGGGCAGGGCCCGTCCACCGGCCGCTACTACGGCATCACGCCGCTGCCGTCCCTCGGCATCCGTCCGCCCGCCGCTGTCGGGACGTCGAGCGGTGCATACTTCTGACGCGCGTGGCACGCGGCGCGGCGATCGGCTAGGATCCTCTCATGCGGCTCCTCGTCACGGGCGCGGCCGGCTTCATCGGCACCAACTTCGTGCGCCAGGCGCTCGGTGCCGACGGCGGGCCCGCACGCGACGTGGAGCGCGTGGTGGCGGTCGATCTGCTCACCTATGCCGGCAACTTCACCAACTTGGCGGACCTGACGGCCGACCCACGGTTCCGCTTCGAGCGACTCGACATCGTGGCGCGGGAGGCCACGGCGGAGCTGCTGCGGGGCGAGGGCATCGACGTGCTCGTGAACTTCGCGGCCGAATCGCATGTCGACCGCAGCATCGCCGACCAGACGCCCTTTCTGCATACCAACGTCCACGGCACGCTCGCGCTGCTGGACGCCGCGCGGGACGTGGGGAGCCTGCGGCGCTTCCTGCAGGTATCGACCGACGAGGTGTACGGCAGCATCGCGCACGGTCACGCCAGCGAGGACTGGCCGGCGCGACCGTCGAGCCCCTACGCCGCCAGCAAGACGGCGGCCGACGCCTTCGTCCATGCCTACGCCGTCACGTTCGGGCTGCCTGCGATCATCACGCGCTGCTCGAACAACTACGGGCCCTACCAGTTCCCGGAGAAGCTGATCCCCCTGTTCGTCACCAATGCGCTCGACGGCGAGCGGCTGCCGCTCTACGGTGACGGCCAGAACGTGCGTGACTGGATCCACGTGAGCGACCACTGCGAGGCGCTGTGGCACGTCCTCGACCTCCCCGATGCCGACGGGAGAGTGTGGAACGTGAGCGCGGCCACCGAGCGCCCCAACCGAGCGGTCACCGATGCCATCCTGGCTCTCACCGGCCGCCCGCGCGACCTCGTCACCTACGTGTCCGACCGACCCGGGCACGACCGGCGCTACGCGCTCGACTCGAGCCGGCTGCGTGCCGCGGGATGGACTCCGCGCCGGACCTTCGAGGAGGGACTGGCGGAGACGGTGGAATGGTACCGCGCGCACCGCTCGTGGTGGGAGGCGGTGAAGAGCGGCGCGTATCGTGACTACTACCGGGCCCTGTATGGCGATCGGCTGCGCGCGGCCGAGGCCACGGCACGCTGAGGGAGGTGGGGCATGGCGCGGCGCGCGGTCGTCACCGGGATCACCGGTCAGGACGGCTCCTATCTCGCGGAGCTGCTGCTGGAGAAGGGCTACCACGTGGCCGGCATGGTGCGCCGCGCGAGCATGGAGAACTTCGAGCGCATTGCGCACATCCGCGATCGCATCGAGCTCCGACAGGCCGACCTGCTCGATCAGCTCTCCCTGATCGATCTGCTCAAGTCGGTGCAGCCCAGCGAGATCTACAATCTCGCGGCGATGTCGTTCGTGCCCACGTCGTGGCAGCAGCCGGTGCTCACCGCCGAGTTCGACGCCGTGGGCGTCACGCGCCTGCTCGAAGCGGTGCGGCTGGTCGCGCCCGAGGCGCGCTTCTACCAGGCCAGCTCGAGCGAGATGTTCGGCAAGGTGCGCGAGACGCCGCAGCGCGAGACCACGCCGTTCCACCCGCGCAGCCCGTACGGCGTCGCCAAGGTCTACGGCCACGACATCACGATCAACTACCGCGAGAGCTACGGGTTGTTCTCCTGCTCGGGCATTCTGTTCAACCACGAGTCCCCGCGGCGCGGCCTGGAGTTCGTCACCCGCAAAGTCTCCGATGGCGTGGCGCGCATCAAGCTCGGCCTCGCGCGGGAGCTCGTGATGGGTAACCTCGACGCGCGGCGCGACTGGGGATTTGCCGGCGACTACGTCGACGCCATGTGGCGCATGCTGCAACAGCCCACGGCCGACGACTACGTGGTGGCGACGGGCGTCTCGCATTCCGTGGAGGAGCTGCTGGAGGCGGCCTTCGCGGTGGTCGGGCTCGACTGGCGCGCCCACGTGCGACAGGATCCCGCGCTGCTGCGTCCGGCCGAGGTCGACCTGCTGGTCGGCGACGCCACGAAGGCGCACCGTGCTCTCGGATGGTCTCCCCGCGTCGACTTCGCCGCCCTGGTCGAGATGATGGTGCACGCGGACCTCGAGCGTCTCAGAGGGCGGTCGGGGTGATACGGGCCGATCGCTCGCCACGCGGTGGGGCGCCGTGCGCATCCTCCTGACCGGCGCCTCGGGGTTCGCCGGACCGTTCGTCGCCGCGGCGCTCGCGGCGGGCGGCCATGTGGTGCATGGGCTCGCGCGCCACGCGCCCGGCGCGGGTCGCGCACCGGGGATGCGCTTTCACGCCGGCGACGTTCGTGACGCCGCGGCGCTCGCGCGGGTCGTCGCGGAGGTGTCGCCCGACGCCGTGGTGCACCTCGCCGCCGTCGCGGAGCCCGCGGCGGCGGAGGTCGATCCTGCGGCGGCGTACGCGGTGAATCTCGGCGGCACCCTGGCGCTCCTGGCGGCGGCGCGCACGGCGGTACCGCCACCCCGGCTGCTGATCGTCAGCTCCGGCGCCGTCTACGGCGCCGTCCGGCCCGCCGAGCTGCCGGCGACGGAGGGTACCCCGCTCCGCCCGCTGACCGTCTACGGCGCCAGCAAGGCGGCGGCCGAGCTGGCGGCGTTGCAGCAGGCGCGAGCCCACGGCCTCGACGTGGTGGTCGCCCGACCATTCAACCATACCGGCGCCGGGCAGGCGCCGACGTATGTCTGCGCCGCCCTCGCGAGCCAGATCGCGGCGATCGAGGCCGGGCGGCAGGCGCCGGTGCTCATGGTGGGCAACGTGGACCCGGTGCGGGATTGGAGCGACGTGCGGGACGTGGCGGCTGGCTACGTCGCCCTCCTGGAGCATGGCCGGGGCGGCACGGTCTACAACCTCTGCGCCGGCGAGGGGGTGAGCGTGGCCGAGCTGATCGCGCAGCTGCGCAGCCTGGCGCGCGTCCCGTTGCGCGCCCGGATCGACCCGGCGCGCCGTCGTGCCAATGACGTCGAGCGCGTCGTCGGGAGCCATGCACGCGCCACGGCGGACACCGGCTGGGCGCCGCGCATCCCACTCAC
>JBKPDC010000321.1:0-4825 GCA_046727715.1 Thermodesulfobacteriota bacterium | reverse complement strand
TCCCGCCTGGCGCTGATCGGCACCATCGTCCTGGTGGTGGGGCTGCTCGCGGCCGCGCTCGTCCGCCTGATCCCCTGGTGGGTCGTCGTGGCGATCCTCGTTCTCGCCGTGCTCGGCGTCATGGCGTTCGTCTTTCTGCGCCAGTGGTGGGCGCGGCGGAAGGACGCGGCCCTCGAGCAGGGCCTCGACGCGCAGAGCCAGCGCGCACTCGGTCTGGTGCGGGTCCGCGACCGCGAGAACGTGAAGGCGCTCCAGACGCAGTGGAAGGCGCAGGTCGAGGCGCTGCGCCGCAGCCGCATCGGACGTCAGAAGCGGTGGCTCTACTTCCTGCCCTGGTACGTCATCATCGGCGCGCCCGCCAGCGGCAAGAGCACGGCCATCCAGAACTCGGGGCTGCGCTTCCCCATGGGCCAGCCGAAGCTCTCGGGCACCGGCGGCACGAAGAACTGCGACTGGTGGTTCGCCGAGGAGGCGATCATCCTCGACACCGCGGGTCGCTACGCCTTCAGCGACGACAACGAGCCCGACCGCGAGGAATGGCTCGAGTTCCTGCGGCTGCTGCGCAAGGTGCGCCCGCAGGCGCCGCTGAACGGGCTGATCGTCACCGTGTCCGCCGACGAGCTGCTCGGTCGCGAGCGCGACGAGCTGGTGGAGAGCGCGCGCACGTTGCGCCACAAGCTCGACCAGCTGGTGGGCGAGCTCGGCATCCAGTTCCCGATCTACCTGCTGATCACCAAGTGCGACCTGATCGACGGCTTCACCGACTATTTCGGCCGCCTGCCGCGCCGCCGGCTCGACGAGATGCTCGGCTGGACCAACCCCGCGTGGGAGATGGCCGACCCGCGCGGCCTGGTGCACCAGGCCCTCTCTGGGCTACGCGAGCGCGTCACGGCGATGCGCCCCGGCTTCCTCTGGGAGGAGGAGCGCCCGGCGGCGGCGCGCGCCATCTACACCTTCCCCGAGGAGCTGCGCACCTTCCAGGAGAACCTGGAGGAGTTCTCGGACGTCCTGTTCCGCGAGACGCAGTACAACGAGTCGCCCTTCCTGCGCGGCATCTACCTGACCAGCGGCCTCCAGAAGGGGACCGCCGTGTCGGCCATGCTGAAGCGCCTCGGGCTGCGTACGCAGGCGACGGAGTTGCGCGAGGAGAAGCGCAGCTTCTTCCTGAAGGACTTCTTCCAGACGCGGCTCGGGGCCGATCGCAACCTCGTGGCCACCAGCGGCCGGGCGCGTGGCAAGCTCCAGCTGGCGCACAACCTCGGGCTCACCGCCGTAGCAGCGCTCTGCACGCTCGTTGCGGTCGTGGCCGGAGGCTCGTACGTCGCGAACCGCACCCTGCTGAATCGTCTGGAGGACGAGATGCGCGTCGCCGCCGGCGCCCAGGCCCGGCCGCCGGCGGAGACCATCGAATCGCTCGGGCGCTACGTCGACGTGGTGAAAGAGCTCGAGGATCGCGACCGGCGGCGTCCACTCTCGGCGCGCTGGGGACTCTGGACGGGACAGAAGGCGATCGTCCCGGCGCGCGAGCTCTTCCTCACCCGCTTCGAGCAGGACGGCTACCTGCCCGCCGTCGAGCCCGCACGCACGCTCGTGAAGAACCGCGACACCGAGCAGGGCTTCAACGCGCTCGAGGCGCTCGTCCGCAACTACGCGCTCGGGAAGCTGCTGAACGGGACGTCGAAGGAGCCACCTGGCCCCAACGACGCGCTGACCGCGTTCTGGGCGCGGGCGAAGGGCGTCCAGCCCTCCGAGGAGGTGTTCGGCTCCTACGACCGCGCCTACGACGCCTACCTGCGCTGGCGACCCGCCGAGCAGGCGCGCGCCGAGCAGCAGAGTGACCTCGAGCTGATGCGTGCCGCGCTGCCGGAGATGTTCACGGTCGACGCCGTCCAGCGCTGGGCCGACCGGCTCTACCCGCCGCTGCGCGCGCAGGACCTTCCGGGGATGCCGGCGGGGATTGCCAACGGCGCGCAGGTGGCGGGCGCGTTCCGGCCCGAAGCGTGGGACGAGCGCATCGGTCCGCTGGCGGACGCCGTCCAGGAGATCGCGCCCGAGATCGCACCCGACGTCGTGCCACGTTTCCGCACGGCGTTCCGCGCGCGCTACTACCAGGCCTGGCAGCAGTTCCTGAACCAGCCGAAGATCGGTGGCGACCCGGCGGCGCCGTGGAGCTTGCTCCTCGGCGATCAGACCCCGTACTTCGCCATCGTCGAGAAGACGGGCAGCGCCATGGGCTTCGACGCGGGCACGGGAGAACGCCCGCTCTGGGCGCAGAGCGTGGCGCGCGTCGGCGCCGCGCGCGCCGACTACCTCGGGCAGCTCGCGGCCATCGCGACGGCCATCAAGGGTGGCGAGGCGAATCCGCCGGCCGCGCTGGAGGACGTGAAGGGCATCTTCCTGCGGCCGGTCCCGGTGATCCAGGAGGGTGCCGAGCCGCCGGCCGACCCGTTCGGCAAGGCCGAGCGCTACGTCGCCACGCTGGTGAATCAGGGAGGGGCGTTCGACGCCGACGATCGCGTCGTGCGTGACCGACTCCAGGCGTTGCTGCAGGCGCCGATCTACGCCGGCTTCCAGGCATACCTGAAGATCGCCGGCGACGAGATCGACCGGCGCTGGAGCAGCGAGATCGCTGGCCGGCCGACAGCGTCATGCGACGAGGTGAAGCAAGTGCTGCTGCCCCCCGACGGCGTGGTCCCCGAGTTCGTCAAGGCGGTGCTGTCGCCGTTCTACGAGACCGGCAGCTCGCAGCAGAAGACTCGCTATGGCGGCAAGCTCGGGCGCGACCTGAGCTGGTTGCCGTCGGCGCAGGATCGCGTGCGCCGGCGCTGCCGCCCGGGCGGCGACGGCGCGGGTGGCGGCGGCGCTGCGGGTGGCGGCGGCGGTGGGGGTGGAGGCGGGGGTGGGGGAGGTGGCGGCGGCACGCCCGGGCAGGGCAAGCTCTTCTTCACCACCGTGCCGAGCCAGCCCGGGACGGGCGGGCTCTTCGCCACGCGCACGTCGCTCACCGTGTGGTGCGGCGACGCCGAGCCGTGGACGATCGAGCACCGGCAGTACCCGACGTCGAAGCAGCTGTCGTGGACGAAGGACACCTGCTCGCGCGCCGAGGTGGCGGTCTGGGTGGGGCACGGACCCGACGACGAACGCCGCCTGCCGCCGCGGGGCGCCGACGACCTGTGCGATCTCCTGAAGAGCGCCGACGAGCGCGGCCCCGGCACGGTGGGCTGGCGGTTCCCCGACGGGGTGACCGCGCGCTTCCGCGTCCAGATTCCCAAGGGCATGTGCGACGCCCCGCCGCCTCCGCCCAAGCCGCCGGACACGACCGGCCTCGCGCCCCCGTCCCGCCTGCCGCGCTCGTGAAGGCGCGTCGTGGCTGCGCTCTCCGTCTCGTGCTTCGGGAAGCTGCCGTTCCACCGCGAGTTCCTGCGCGTCGGCCTAGGGACCCCGGCGGCGGCGTGGGTCGTCGGTTGGGTCGAGGGCGCGCACGCCGCCTGGAACGCGCACGGCGACGCGCCGGCGGACACGCCGCTCGTGCGCTTCGCGGCGCCGGTGGAGGGCGGCGGCCTCGTGGCCGGCGTCGTGCGCCAGAGCAGCGACGGCCTGCGCCGCCACCCGGTGACCTTCTTCGTCGAGGACCCGCACGGCGCCGGGCGCGACGACTGGCATCTCCTGCCCCTGGCATTCGCGACGCAGTGGACGGAGCTCGCCGCGCTCAGCGCGCGGCCGTGGAACGACCTCGGCTCACTGACCGCCGCGCTGGCTGCCGGGGTCCCGCCGCCCGACTGGCCCGCCGCCCGGGTGACCCGCCGCGACGCGCTCGCCGCGCCGATCTCCGGCTCGCCGTGGGAGGCCCTGGCCGGGGCGGGAGGCGACACCGCCCGCCACATGGCGGTGAACCTGCTGGTGGTCGCCGAAGCACAGCGCGAGGCGCGCAGCCCCGCCGAAGGGGTGAGCGTGGCCCTCCCGCTGCCATCCGATCCCGCCCTGGGGGCGTCGCGGGCCGGCTTCTGGCTCGACCTGCTCGACGTGGCCGTCGGGGGGGCCGCGAACCCACCGGTGATCGTCCTCGGCGACGCACCGCCGCGCCTCGTGGTCTTCTACCGCCCGCCGGAGGGTCCCGATCTGGCCGCTGTGCTAAGCTCCCTCGACATGGCGCCGATCGACGACGTCGCGGAGCCCTGGCAGGTGCTGCCCGCCGCGGGATCCGAGCGCGCGCGAACCGTCGACTCGATCGTCGCGCACGCCACGCCGGGCACGCTGGGGGACATCCTCGCACGGTTCAGGAGCGTAGCGAACACATGAGCGACGCTGGCATGGCTGCGGCCTCCGTGATGCGGCTCGGGCTCCTTCAGCTGGTCGCCGTGAAGGGGGCGAGCGCGGGGGAACGCTTCGAGACGGCGGCGCCTGGGCAGCCGGTCACCATCGGCCGCAAGGCCAGCAACGACCTCGTCCTGAAGGACGACACGGTGTCCCGCGAGCACGCCGTGATCGAGCCGACGCCGCAGGGCTGGCGCATCACGGCGCGCAAGCGCGAAGCCCTGCTGATGCGGGCGGGGCACGTCGTGCCGGAAGACGGCGCGCTCCTCGCCGACGGCGACGAGATCCAGCTCGGACTCGCCGTCGTCAAGGTGACCATCGCGCCGCTCGTCGACGACGAGGACGCCGACCGCACGGTGGTCTTCACGCCGGCCGCCGCGCCGCCCCCACCCTCGCCGCGCCCGGGCGTCCCGGAGCCCGTTCTCCGCCGCGACACCCCGGTCGAGGACGCAGTCGCCGCGCGCGAGCCGCGGTCCGCGGATCCGGCTCCCGCCGTGGCGCCGCCGAGGCC
>JBKPDC010000320.1:0-11403 GCA_046727715.1 Thermodesulfobacteriota bacterium | reverse complement strand
CGGCAGCGGCCCGCCGTGACCGGCACGCGCGCGACGGCTCCTGGCGACGGCATGGCGCTGCGCCGCGCCCTCCCCGCCTGGCTCGCGCTCAACGCCGTGCTCGCGCTCGGCATCGGACACCGCTACGTGGCCTCTGCGGGCGTCGCGCCGGCATGGGACGCCCTGCTGTACGCCCACCTGGCGTTCGCGGCGCCCATGTGCGCGGGCGTCACGCTCCTCGGCGTCGCGGCGGCGGCGGCGACGCTGGTCCGGGGGGGCGCCCCGCTGGTGCGCTGGCTCGCACCCGCCGTGGCTGCCGGCATCCTCGGGTTTCTCTGGGTCGACCGTGCGGCGTTCGCCACCTATCGCTTCCACGTCGGCGGGCTGGCCTGGAACGCGTTCGGCGTGCCGGGTGCGCTCGCGGAGCTGGGCGTCCGTCCGGCGTCGCCGCGGGCGCTCGTCGCCGTCCTCGTCCTGGTCGCGCTCCTGGATGGCCTCGTGCTGCGCTGGCTCGTGCGACGCGAGGCCGCGCGGCTGCACGACCGCCGTGGCGGCGCACGCGCCTGGTGGTGGCTCGCGACCGCGAGCCTCGTCCTCCTCGTGGCGGAACGCGGCCTGTTTTTCCACGCCGAGCGCACGGGACGGCGTGACGTCGTGCGCCTCGCGCATCTCGTCCCCTTCTACCCGACGCTGGTCAGCAGCGATCTGGCGCGCGCGGCACCGGCGGTGGCTGCCGCGCTGTCGCGGTCTCCCGACGCGCCGCGGCCCGAGCCGCCGCCCGTGCGCTTCGCGCCCGACGCGCCGCGCTGGAACGTGCTGTGGATCGTGCTCGACAGCTGGCGCGCCGACGCCATGACGCCGGAGCTCACCCCGGTGGTGTCGGCCCTCGCGCGGCGCGGATGGGTGTTCCGGGCGCACACCAGCGGCGGCGACGCCACGCGCTACGGGCTGGTGAGCATGCTCTACGGGCTGCCGGCTTCCAGCTGGTCGCGTCTCGAGCTGGAGCGGCGCTCGCCGCCGCTGCTCGCCACCCTGCGTGCTCGCGGGTGGCGGCTCGGGGTGTTCACCTCCGTGGACATGCCCGACGTCCTGTCGGTGGTGTTCGCCGACGTGCCGGAGACCTCACGGATCGCCACGCCACCCGGGCGAGCGGCCGACAAGGATCGCGTCACGCTGCAGAACCTGGACCAGTTCCTCGCGGCTCCGCACGACGGGCACCCCTTCTTCGCCTTCGTCCACCTGGTCTCGACGCACCATCCGTACGACCCGAGCTGCCTGCTCTCGCGTGACGAGCACGGCCCGCGCGCGCGCTACGAGCGCGCCATCCGGTGCGCGGACCGCCTCGTGGCGCGCGCGGTGCGCGCGGTGTCGCTCGCCGAGACGATCGTGATCGTGACGGCCGACCACGGCGAGGCCTTCGGGGAGCAGGGAGTGTTCGGCCACGCCGCCGGCTTCACGCTCCCACAGCTCCGCGTCCCGCTCGTCCTGCACGTGCCGGGGCGGCCGCCGGCGGCGATCGACTACCCGACCACCCACCACGACCTGGCAGCGACGCTGTTCGATGCGCTCGGGGCAGCCGCGCCGGCGGCCGCCGCCGGCATCGGTCGGTCGCTTTTCGACGGCGTACCGGCGCCGCGCCTGTTCGCGTGCAACATGAACGAGTGCGCCATCCATGACGCCGACGGGTCGGTCACCTTCGGTATGGGCGCGCGGTATCCGCGCGACCTGGAGATCCGCGACCGCGATGGGACCCGGGTCGCGGCGACGGGCGACCTGGGTCGCCGCCGCGTCGCGCAGGTGCTGGACCTGCTCGCCCTCCAGCGCGCCGCGCTGCCCTGACGGTGCGGTTCAGCGCGGGCGGATGCTCGCAGCGACCTCCGCCCCGAGGAGGTTCTCCACCATCGTGTCGATCCGCGGCCCGCGTCGCAGCGTGTGACCGCCGTCGATGGCGATGCACTGCCCCGTCACCCACGACGACTCGGGCCCGGCGAGCCAGCGGACGGCCGCGGCGATGTCGTCGGTCGACCCGAGCCGGCCGAGCGGCATCTGGTCCAGGTAGTCGGCCACGATGCTCGCGTCGGCCGTGAGCGGTGTGGCGAGACCCGTCGGCACGAGACCCGGTCGCACCGCGTTCACCCGCACGCCGAGTCCGCCCAGCTCGTCGGCGGCGCACCGCACCAGCATCTCGAGGCCGGCCTTGCTGGCGCAGTAGGCGGACATGAAGCGATGGGTGAGAACGCCCGCGATCGACGACACCGCGACGATCGCGCCGCCCCGCGCCATGGCGTGGCCGGCGTGCTTCACCGTGAGGAAGGTGCCCGTGAGGTTCACGTCGAGCGTGAACCGCCATTCCGCCGCCGACGTGGTCAGCACCGAGCCGACCGCCCCACCTCCTGCATTCGCGACCGCGATGTCGAGCCCATCCGGCCCGGCGGCCCGGCGCACGGCGGCCTCGACGGCCGCCTCGTCGGTGACGTCGCACACGACGGTGCGCACCTCGGCACCCGGCGCGGCGTCGCGCGTGAGCGCCGCTGCGCCCTGGCGCAACGTGTCCGCCGAGCGTCCGGCGATCGTGACCGAGGCGCCGTCGCGCAGCAGATGACGCGCGCAGCCGAGGCCGATGCCGCTGCCACCGCCGGTGACCAGCGCGGTCCTGCCCTCGAGGGCGTGGGGGGTCGTCTGCATGCGACGTCCCTAGCATGCCTTGGGGGCCGGTGGCACGAGGTCCTGCACACCGCGGAGCAGTCGAGAGCGCTGAACGAACGCCACGGGCCCGGCGACGCACCCGCAGAGGGCCACGCCGGCGACGAACGCCAGGGTTGGAAGCGGCGGTCATGGCCATCGCCGGAGCACGGGCGCCCTGGATGACGATCCCCAGTTTCGCGGACGTCCTCGCGCGCGCTCGAGTCGCGGGGTCCGCATCGGTGCCGTGCAGGCAATGCACGCAGGGGAGAGCCGCGCGCACATTGACCCGACGCACGGCCTGCTGTTAGGCGACCAGGCATGCCATGGGTGAGTACCGCGCCGGTCGGACCCGGCGCTCGCGCCGGCAGCCCGACGCTCGGTCACGTCGGGTTCATTCCGGACGGCAACCGGCGGTACGCCCGGCGTCGGGGGATCGGCGTCCAGGAGGCGTACCTGGAGGCTGCGGACAAGGCGCTCGAGGCCATCGGGTGGTGTCGCGCGGTGGGGGTCGCGCACGTGTCGGCGTTCGGTGTGTCGCAGGAGAACATCGCTCGTCGGTCGCGCGACGAGCTGCGCTGGCTCCATACCGCGCTCGTGTCCTTCTGCGAGCGCGTGGTCCGGCTGCCCGACACTGGCCTGCACCTGTTCGGCAACGCTGCGACGCTCTCCCCGGACGTTCCGCGGCGGGACGACCTGATTCGGCTGCAGCGCAACGGCGAGGCGACGGGATCGCTCCTGGTGCACGTCGGCGTCAACTACTCGGGCCGCGCCGAGCTCGACGCCGTGCTGCGCGCGGTCCGGCATCGCGGGATGGAGCAGGTCGACGAGGCACCCGATCGCTTCCTGCTGTCCGCAAACGTTCCCGCCGTGGACCTGGTGCTCCGCACGGGAGGCCACCGACGGTTGAGCGGCTTCCTGCCCCTGCAGACGGCGTACGCGGAGTTCTGGTTCACCGACACCTTCTGGCCCGACCTGACGCACGACGAGTTCGGGGAAGCACTCGCCTGGTATGCCCGGCAGGAGCGACACTTCGGGGAGTGAGCCAGGACGCCCGCCGTCGCTCGTAGCGCATCTGCTGCGACGCGTGACGTGGCCGAACTGGACCGAGCATCGCGTCCGCAACGCCCTCACCGTGGTGGGCGTGGCGCTCGGCGTCGCGACGGTGGTCGGCATCGCCGACGCCAGCAAGTCGGTCCTCAGCTCGTTCCAGCACATGGTCGACACGGTCGCCGGGGCGAGCGAGCTGGAGATCACCGCGGGCGGGGGCGCACTGGACGAGCGTCTCGTCGGCGTGGCGGCCGAGACCCCCGGCATCCGGGCGGCAGACGGTCTCGTCGAGAGCTTTCTCCCTCTCACCGACGATCCTACCCAGACGCTCTACCTGCTGGGGCTGGACTTCCTCCGATCGTCGATTTGGGAGAAGCAGCTTCCGCGCTCGGCGATCGACATCCCGGATGAGCTCACCTTCCTGGCCCAACCCGACTCGGTCATGGTGAGCGGCCGATTTGCCGAGCGTGCCGGGCTGCGGATCGGCGACTCCCTGCGCCTGGTGGCGCCCGGGGGGACCCGAACGCTGCGCATCCGGGGGCTCATCGGCGACTCGCCCGTGTCGCGCCTGTTCGACGGGATGATCGCGGTCATGGACCTGCCCGCCGCACAGCGGCTGCTGCAACGCGACGGGGACGTGGACCGCATCGCGGTCATGCTGGAACCCGGCGTCCCGGTCGCCGACGCACGGGCACGTCTGACATCGCTGGTGGGTGACGCCGTCACCGTGGCACCGCCCGAGGCGCGCGGGGAGCACGCCGAACGGCTCCTCTTCTCCTTGCGCACCATGCTGGCGACGGCGAGCGCGCTCGCCGTGATCGTCGGGGCCCTCATCGTCTTCCAGACTGTCGCCGTCTCGGTCCAGGAGCGGCGGCGCGAGTTCGCCCTGCTGGGCAGCCTGGGGGTCGGACGACGCGTGCTCGTCCGGCTCTGTCTGGCCGAGACCGCGATCCTCGGCGCCGCGGGCTGCGTGCTCGGTCTGGTGGGCGGCCGGCTGCTCGCCGCGCTCGCGGGGGGTGTCGTCGGCGACGCGGCGTCGGAGATCTGGCTGCCGGTCCCGCTGAGCGACGGCGCGCACTCGGCTCTGGGGACGCTGATCGGGCTCCTGATCGGGTTCACGACGGCATTGAGCGCCGCGTATCTCGCCGTGCGGTCCACCTTCGAAGTGCCGGCGGTCGAGGCGCTCCGTCCCGCCCGCGTGGAGAACCAGGAGAACGTCGGCAAGCTGCGGAGACCGCTCGTCCTCGGCGTGTCCTTCGTCCTCGGCACGTGGCTCGTCGCGTTCGCTCCGCCCGGTCTGGGCTTCGTGCCGATGGTCGCGATCATCATCGCCACGCAGGCCGTCGCGTATGCCGGCGGGGCGTTGCTCGGTCCCGCGCTCGTCGTCCTCGCCGGGCGCGCCATGCAACGGCTCACGCGCTCGTCGTCCTGGCTCCCGCTTCGGCTGGCCGCGGAGAACCTGCCGCGCGCGCCGCGCCGGACGGGGACCACGGTCGCGACCATCACGGCTGCGCTGGGGATGGCCGTCACGCTGGCGGGGCTCGTCCACAGCTTCGAGCGCTCGTGGATGTCATGGCTGGAGCACCATTTCGGCGGCGACCTGTTCG
The DNA here is from genome assembly GCA_046727715.1 of Thermodesulfobacteriota bacterium. Classification (GTDB taxonomy): domain Bacteria; phylum Desulfobacterota; class Binatia; order DP-6; family DP-6; genus CAVQLX01. Next base: position 6,085 of record JBKPDC010000320.1, on the reverse strand, counting down.
TGGGGAGCGGCGCGCGCTTCCGCCTGCTCGCCGGGCCGCCGATGGGCCCCGACGTGGCGGCCCTGCTCGGCCAGGTCACCGGCGTGGCCAGCGTCGAGCCGTTCCGGGTCGTGCCGCTGCGCCTGGGTGACCGGCCGGCGTTTCTCCAGGGGATCTCGGTGCAGGATCGGCTGCTCAGGGGAGGGCTCCCCATGGTCGAGGGAGATCTCGCCACCGCCGCACCGACCTTGCAGGATGGCACCGGAGTCCTCGTGAGCGACAACCTGGCAGCCCGTCTGTCGCTGCATCGAGGCGACCACCTGCACCTCCCGACACCTGGGGGAGCTCGGACGTTCCGCGTGGAGGGGACCTACGTCGACTACCTCGGCTCGCTCGACCTCGGTGCGGTCGCCGTCGACCGCGCCCGGCTGGCCGACATCTGGGGCGATCGGTTCGCCAACCTCTATCGCGTCTGGCTCGCGCCAGGAGCCGACCGGAGCGACCTGCAGCACCAGATCGTGGCACGCCTCGGCCCCGGGTACTACGTGATCTCGCCGGGGGAGTTCCTCGACGGGGTCCGGGTGGTGCTCGGGCGATTCTTCGTCGCCACGTGGGCCCTGCAGCTCGTCGCGGCGCTCGTCGGGCTCATCGGGGTGATCAACTCGCAGCTCGCGACGGTGGTCGACCGCGGCAACGAGGTGGCGATGGCCCGGGTCATCGGTGTGCCAGCACGGGACATCACCAGCTCCGTGGTGCTCGAGTGCGCCGCGGTCGGGTTGCTCGGCGGGTGCGCGGGCCTCGTGCTCGGGGCGATGCTGGGGTGGCAGTTCGTGCATGTCATGCTCGGCCTGATCACCGGATGGCGCATCCCATTCAGTCTCCCCGCCGGCACGGCCGCGCTGACGCTCGTCGCCGCCGCCGTCGCCTCCGCCGCCGCGGGCTACGTTCCCGCGCGGGAGGCGGCAAGGATCCAGGCGATCCAGCGCAGCGCCGATTAGGCCGACGACCCGAGACTTCGTCTCGTCAACACCCCGCGCTTCTCCAGCCACCGTCGGGTCGGACGGCTACTCACCTTTCCGGGGCGGCACGAGGCGCAGCCGGGCGGTCTCCGGGACGGGAGGAGCCCCCGCCGCGCTCTTCACACCCTCGGCGATCAAGCCGTCGCGGATCACGAGGACGCGATGCATGGCGGCTGCCGCCGTGTAGGAGTGGGTCACCATCACGATCGACAGCCCGAAGCTCTCGTTGGCGCGACGCAGCAGGGTGAGGGTCTCGTCGCCGGCGGCGCTGTCGAGGTTGCCCGTGGGCTCATCGGCGAGCAGCAGCTGCGGTCGCATGGCCAGCGCGCGCGCGATGGCCACCCGTTGCTGCTCGCCGCCCGACAGCTCGCTCGGCCGGTGGTCTGCCCGCTGCACGAGTCCGACCGCCTCGAGCATCTCGGTCGTGCGCGCCTCGACATCGCGCCGGGGCAGGCGCTCCGCCATCAGCGGCAACGCGACGTTGTCGCGCGCCGACATCGTCGGCAGCAGGTTGAAGAACTGGAACACGAAGCCGATGTGGCGGCGCCGGAACGCCGTGGCCGCGTCGGGGTCGAGGTCGCGCAGGCGCTGGCCGGCCACGAACACGTCGCCCATCGTCGGGACGTCGAGGCCGGCGATGACGTTGAGCAGCGTTGTCTTGCCCGAGCCGCTCGGCCCCATGATCGCGACGGACCCCCCCGACGCCACGATGAACGAAGCGGCTCGCAACGCGTGCACCTCGGAGGCGCCGCGGCGATAGGATCGTGAGACACCGCGCACCTCGAGAACCGGGGACGGCGGTCGATCGGGCACCGTTCGCCGTCTACTCCGCACGCGGCGACGCCGTCAAACGCCGGCCGGCACCCGCCGTCGCGTCAGGAACGCGCGCGCCGCAGCTCGGGCTGTCCGTCGCGGCCCCGCGTGACGGACGGCGAGACGGCGGTGGCGGCGCCCACCGCGTCGCCCCGTTGCGCGAGCCACAGCTCGATGTCCGAGCGCAACTCTTCCAAGAACGCCAGGTCTGCCGCTACGTGTTTCAGCTGACGCGACAGCAGGACGCGGAGCGACTGATACTCGGCTGCGGGGCGAGCCGCCCTCGCCTGCTCCGTGACCTCGCGATGCTGGCGTGACAGCTCCTGGCTGCGCAGCCAGAGTTGCTCCTCCCAGCTGTCGAGCACCCGTTCCCGGTCGGCTGCGGACAGCCGCCCCGAGAAGAGCAGCCAGCCGCTCAGCTCACCCTCGCTCAGCGGCGGGCTCTCCAGCCAACGATCGAAGGCACCGCGGCCACGCTCCGTGATGTGGTACGGGATACGCCGCGCATCGGCATCGGGCGGATTCACCCCCGTCTCGACGTAGCCGTGCGTCCCGAGGCGGGCCAGCTCGCGATAGAAATTGCCCGGGCTGGCCGGTGTGCCGGATCGCACGCGGTAGGCCGTCATCAGCTCGTAACCGTGGTGGAGGCGCCCCTCGCGCAGAAGACCAAGTATGACATGCCACAGCATGACGCCCCTCCTTGCCGCCTGGCGACCCCCGATGTACCGGCGCGGAGGATAGGAGCGGCGAACGGTGCCTGTCAATGAAGATTGCAGTCGCGACGCCAAGGCATTGAGTAGGTGCCTGACACTCAGGGCGCAGCGGAAGCCGCCTGTTCTCGTGGCGGTCATCGTCCTGGCCCTTGGCTGTGCCACGATCCGCGGCGTCTCTGCGCTCCGCGAGGTCGACTTCGAGCCTGACCGCGTCACCCGCGTCCGCCTCGCCGGGATGCCGCTCGACGATGTCCGGTCCGTGGAGGATGTCTCCCCCGCACAGGTGGCGCTCGTCGCGGCCGGCGCCCTGGCTGGCTCCGTGCCGCTCGAATGCGAGGTGATCGTGCGGGCGAGCAATCCGCCCACCAACCCCGTCACCGCCGAGATCCTTCGCATGGATTGGATGCTGCTCCTCGACGGCAAGGACACGGTGGGTGGCCGGGTGGACCGGCGCTACGCGATCGCACCCGGTCAGACGGTGGAGGTGCCGGTGCGCGTCGCCGTCGATCTCGCCGACGTGGTCGGCCGGCACGCGGGCACCCTGATCCGGCTCGGGGTGGCCCTCGCCCAGGGTCGTGACGGCCCCGTCGACCTCCGCCTGCGTCTGGCTCCCACCGTGGACACGCCGTTCGGCGGCATGCGCATCCCCGCATTCACGATTCCGCTCGAGACCCCCGCGGGCTGACGCGCGCGTCCTTGCACGGATCGCCGTGACCCGCTACGTCGATGTTCGTCCGCCCGCGGACGAGGAACGGCGATGCGCGTGATCGTGGATCAGGACCTGTGCGAGGGGAACGCGCTCTGCGAGCGCCACGCCCCCGAGGTCTTCCAGGTTGGCGACGACGACAAGTCGCGCGTGCTGCTCGAGCAGCCGGGCGAGGACCTGCGGGCCAAGGTGGAGCTGGCGGTCAAGCGCTGCCCGCGCGCGGCGATCCGGCTGGTCGAGGACTGACCGGGGAGCGTCTCGCGCCGACGGTGGCGACCCGGTGCGTCCGATCAACGACCACCGGCGCGGCGGTGGCGGACGCCGCTGCCCCGTCGCATACCGCGTCTCGCAGGTTGCTCTGGTCGTTAGATAGTGCGCTTCCCACCGAGTCGGACGATCGCCCGGGGGAGGGCAAAATTTCATTGACACCGACGGTCACGGAGATTTACAACGAGGACGAAGTACAAACGCAGAACTACCAGGAGGTGATCGATGTTGAGACGATTTGTTCTTTCCACTGGCGCTGCTATTCTAGCTGTCGCCTTCCAGATCTCCTTGCCCGGAAGCGCTTGGGCGCACTTTACCACCATCGAAGCGTCGGCAAGCTGCGAGGACGGTATCCTGCTCATCCAGTACACGACCACCTCGTGGTCCTCCGCCGCTGTCGCGGGCGAGAACCCCCAAATCGACATCCTCTTCAACAACGTCGTCGTCGATTCTGGTGACTACAGCTTTGCGACGGGGAACTCGTTCTCGGGCAGCGCGCTTGCTCCTCTGGGCTCTGGGCCTGGGGACAGCGTGACGGTGACCGCGCTCGCTGTGGCCACCTGGGGAGACGGCGTCGCGGGCGGACAGTCTGCCTCGACGTCCGTGACCCTTCCCGCCGAGTGTGGGCAAACCGGCCTCGGCCGCTTCACCGGTGGTGGGCATCAGATCCGCATCGACGGCGTCCGCGTGACGCGGGGTCTCACCATTCACTGCGACCTGCTGCTTTCCAACAACCTCGAGGTCAACTGGGGCGGCAATCGGTTCCACATGACCGAACATCTGACGACCGTTGCGTGCACGGACGACCCCAACATCATCCAGGCGCCTCCGGCGGCACCCCTCGATACGTTGATTGGCGTGGGCACGGGCCGGTACAACGGCGTCAACGGATTCACGATCAACTTCACGCTCGTCGATGCCGGCGAGCCTGGCGCCAAGAATGACGCCAAGGATCAGATGCGCATCTTGATCTTCGAGACCGCAGACCCCGGGAACGTCGTGCTGGATGTCCCCCTGCAGGACCTGAGCGGAGGAAATCTGCAGGCGCACTTCGATCAGCCGCACAGCCCCAAACCGTCGCCGAGCCCCAGCCCGGCGCCGCGCCCCGCCCAGTGATCGTGTGACAGTGAAGGGACCGGAGAGGCGAGCAGATCGCCTCTCCGGTCCGTCCCATCAGAGGCACAAGCACAACCCCGGAGGGCTGCCGCACCGCCCATGCCAGCGTGCCGAGCTCGCGCCCGAGCGCATCGCACACCCACACGAGCGGCACGGCGACCTGGTCGTCGAGCTCGCCGAGGCGCCAGGGCGCGAGCGTGCGCTGCGTCTGCCAGCGCAGCCGGTGCGTCGGGACGCGGTCGCGGCTGGTGCGGCCGTCGAGCGGCCAGCCGGCGTCCGAGAGCGCGAGGGCGAGCAGGCGGCCGAGGAGCGCGCGCGTGCCGGTGGTGTGCACCGCAGACCGCGGGGGGACCTGGCTGGGGAGGAGCTGCGCGACGTCGAGCAGGGCGCCGTCGAGCCGCGGAGCGGCACGAAGCACGAACACGCGGTGGCCGTCGCGCTGCGCGGCATATGCGAGGCCCACCCCGCCCCCGCCGAGCCTCACACGCGGCGGTGAACGGCGGCAGGTCGGCCTCCCGGGCGGGCGTGGTCGGCCATGCGGCCGTCTACCACGGCGCTCGCGATCGACGAACGCCGGACTTGAGTGCGCCGGCTCGCACGCACCGGCTTGCATGCGGGAGCGCACCGCCATGGACGAGCTGTTGCGGGCGGCGGCGCGCCTGCGGGCACCGACTGAGCGGCAACGGCGCCGCGATGGAGACGCCGGTCGGTCGCACCGGATCGATGCGACACGATGGTCGTTGACACCCGTCGGGGGCGCCGGTGAGGGGGTCGAAGGGCGTGATGCGCGTCGATCCCGAAATCGGGCTTGATTCCCGCGCTCCGACTCGCGTAAGTGTGTGTGCCGAGACTCCGGAAGCAGGCGTTCGAAGGGAGGGCGATCGCATGCGCGCGATGATCATCCGTCTGCTCCTGTCACTCGGCATCCCGGCGCTCGCCGCCGTGACGGGCGCCGCCGCGGGCGCCGACATCGCGCTGCCCGGCCTCTCCGCACCCGTGCGGGTCCTCACCGACGCCGACGGCGTCCGCCACATCGAGGCGGCCAACGACCTGGACAGCGCCCGGGCCCAGGGCTTCGTCCACTGCCGAGACCGCCTCTTCCAGATGGACGACACGCGCCGCCAGGTGGACGGCACCGAGGCCGAGCTGCTCGGTCCCGGGTCCCCTCAGCCCGGCCGGCCCCCCAGCCGGATCGAGGCCGACATCCAGGCGCGCATCATCGGTCTCCACCGCGCGGCCCAGCGCTCCCTCGACGCGGCGCCTTCCGCCTTCAAGGCCTTGCTCGAGGCCTACGCCGACGGCGTGAACCACTGCATCGCGACGGTGCCGCTGCCGCCCGAGTACGCCCTCCTCGAGCTCACCCAGGTCCGTCCCTGGGAGGCCGTCGACTCGGTCAAGATCGGCAAGGCCATCGCGGCCTCGCTGTCCCTGGACGTGGACACCGGTCTCACCGAGGACCTGCTGGCCTTCGT
>JBKPDC010000319.1:0-35887 GCA_046727715.1 Thermodesulfobacteriota bacterium | reverse complement strand
TCTGGGGCCCGTGGCGGCGTACGGGGCGCTCGCCGGCCTGGAGATAGCCACCTTGCGCTCCGTCCTGATGGCCGTCGTCGGCGTCCTGGCCATCGCGCTGGGGCGCCGCGCCGATGTGCTCCGCATGCTGGCACTCGCGGCGGTGGCGGTGACCCTCGGCGAACCCGGGGCGCCTCGCGAGATCGGCTTCCAGCTCTCGTTCGTCTCCGTGCTGGCGCTGGTGGCGGGGACGCGCCGCTGGGCCGCGGCGGGCGCTCGGGGCCCGCGGGCCCGGCTACGGGTCGCGGTGGTCGTGTCCGCGTCGGCGCTTGCCGGCACGGCCCCGCTCTCGGCGCTCCACTTCCAGCAGGTGGCACCCATGGGGCTCGTCGCGAATCCCCTCGTCGTGCCGCTGTTCGGGTCGCTCGTCGTGGTCCTGGGCCTCGTCGGGGCCGGTGTCGAGCCGCTCTCGGCGCCGCTGGCGGCGATGTTCTTCCGGCTTGCTGGCCACGCGCTGCGCCCGGGGATTGCGCTGGTCGACCTCCTCGCCCGTCCCGGCTGGGCGGCGGTCGACGTTCCGGCGCCCAGCGCCGTCGAGCTCGTGGGACTCTACGGCCTCCTCGTGGCCGGCGTGCTGCCGGCGGGCCGCGCGCGGCGCGTCCTGGCCATCGCGGCGGCGGCCGGCCTCCTGGTCGATGCCGGCTGGTGGGCCCACGCCCGCTGGGCGCCCGGTGTCCTGCGCGTGACCTTCCTCGATGTCGGACAGGGCGACGCGGCGGTCGCCGAGCTGCCCGACGGCCGCGTGCTCGTCGTCGATGCCGGGGGCTTTCCCGGCAGCGACTTCGACACCGGCGCGGCCATCGTCGCGCCGTATCTCGCGACGCGGAAGATCGCCCATATCGACGCGCTCGCGATGACGCACGCCCATCCTGACCACTCGGGCGGCCTGCCAGCGCTCGTGCGGCGGTATCGGCCGCACGAGTTCTGGTGGACGGGGCGCGGCGGGCGCGGGATCTCCTGGCTGCAGCTGGAGGAGTCGCTGGCGGAGCAGGCCATCCCGCAGCGCATCCTCGGCAGCGGCGCAGGGGTCCCCGGCTGGGGCGGCGTGCTCACGGTGCTGCACCCGCCGGCCGCGTGGCCCGCCTCGGGACTGAACGACAGCTCTCTCACCCTGCGCCTGGCACACGGTGCGGTCAGCGTGCTCCTCACCGGCGACATCGAGGCGGCGGCCGAGGCGCGCCTGTTGCGGATGCCGGAGGCGCTGTCGGGCGCCGTGCTCAAGGTCCCGCATCATGGCAGCCGGACCTCCAGCACGGTGGGCTTCGTCGACGCCGTGGCCGCGCGCGTCGCGGTGATCTCGGTCGGCGCGGACAATCGCTACGGGCTGCCGTCGCCGGACGTGGAGGCGCGCTACCGCGCGCGCGGCACGTGTCTGCTGCGGACCGACCGCTGTGGCGCCGTGACGATCGTGAGCGACGGGCAGCGCCTCGACGTCGTCACCGCGCGCCCGGAGTGTACCTGTCCTTAGAGACCGACGCCGACACGAAGTCTCGGGTCAGTCTCTGCGCCGCGGCGTTGACGTTGTGGCGCAGGGCGTACATCACGAGCCCCACCCGGTCGCGCACGCCGAGCTTCTGGAAGATGTTCGTCAGGTGGGTTTTCACCGTCCGCTCGCTGATGGCGAGCGTCGCGCCGACCTCCTTGTTCTTGTAACCCGACGCCACCAGGCGCACGATCTCGAGTTCGCGTTCGGTGAGGCCGTTCTCCTGGCGGGCGACCATCGGCTCGCCGTCGCCCAGGTGCGACAGCTCCTCGGCCAAGGCGCCGCTCATGCGCGGATCCATCCACACGTCACCGCGGCAGACCGTGCGGATCGCCTGCATCAGCGTCTGGCGCGCGGAGTCCTTCAGGATGACCCCCTTCGCGCCCAGGCGGAACGCGCGCACGTGGTCCTCCTTGTCGTCGCTCGCGGTGAGGACGAGCACCTGGGTGTTCGGGCTGATCTTCAGCACCGCCGGGACCGCATCGAGACCACTGCCCTGCGGCATGCGGATGTCGAGCAGGAGGACGTCCGGCCGCGTCTGCCAGACCAGCTCGACGACGTCCTCGGCGCTCTCGGCGTCAGCCACGACCTCGAAGTCCTCCTCGGTTTCCAGGATCGTACGCAATCCGTCCCGGAAGAGCGTGTGGTCGTCCACGATCACGATTCGGCGCTTTCGCGGCAACACGTTCATCTGCACCTCCATCTCCCCTCCAGTGAGTTACGCGCGTTACCTGCCCACCGGGATCAGGAGCGACACCTCGGCCCCGCGACCGGGCTGGCTCCACACCCGCAGCGACCCACCCAAGGCCGCCGTGCGCTCGCGGATGGACCACGGCGCCACGGCGGGTTTCAAGAATCCGTCTGCATCGACCGACCTGTTTCCGTCCGGGAACCCGCGCCCGTTGTCGCGCACGACCAGGTAGACATGGGACGGCCGCGCGCCCAGCTTGACGATGGCCTGGGTCGCATGGCCGTGCCGGACAGCGTTGTGCAGCGCTTCGCGCACGATCTGTGTCAGCTCGTACGCCGTCGACGTCGGGAGACCCGGGTCGGCCTGCGGGCGTGCCATGTGGACCTTCAGGCGCTCGCGGATCGAGAACTCGGCCGCGAGGCGATCGAGCGTGGACCCGAGATCGGCGGCCTGCTGGCTCGCCTGCCGGAGCACCGTCAGGTAGTGCCGCACTTCACGGTACCCGCTGTCGACGGCGGTGTGGAGGTCCTCGAGCGCCTTCGGTACGCGGGCCGGATCGCGCTGCAGCAGCAGCTTGGCCGCCTCCACCCGCAGGTCGATGCCGGCCAGAGCCTGGATGAAGCCATCGTGCAGGTCGCGCGCGATGCGGGCACGCTCCTGCAGCACCGCCACCTCCTCCGCCTTGGCCTGGAGCCGGACCGTCTCCAGGCTGGCCGCGGCCTGCCCGACCAGGACGAGCAGGAACTCGAGGTCGTCACGCGTGAACTTTCGACGCGACTCCCGCACGACGATGGCGCGCCCGCGCAGCTCGTGCTGCAGCAAGACGGGAGCGACCAGCAGCGCCTGCGCGGACGCCATGAGACCTGGGAGGTCCCCGACCATGGGGCGGCGGACCATGACCCCGGAGCGGATGTCGTAGCACAGCGCCGTGCGCCGCCCGGGACGCAGGTCGTTGGCGAGGAACCCTTCGGTGTCTCCTGCGAACGGCAGCGAGCACGGGTCGTCGGCGGTGACGCGCAACCTGACCCGGACCTTGCCTTCCGTCCGCGTGATGTCCCACGTGAACCAGCTGCCGCTGTCCGGGTCACGCAGCACGAGGGCGCTGCGAGGCGCGTCGAAGAACGCCAGCGCCCGGCGCGCGAGCCGGGTGATCGCACGACCCGGGTTTCGGCTGCGGCGCGCCGGGGCCACGAGGTCGAGCATGAAGCTCAGCTTGCGCTTCGAGCGGCGCTCGTGCTCGCCTAGGTACCCGATCAGGTATCCCGCCGCGAGCAGGTAAAGCGGGCGGAACAGATGGGCGCGGTGGAAGGCGATGTCCTCGCTGTCGATCACCCGGCTGGCGAGCAGGACCATCAGCGGATAGGCGAGGGCGAGCGAGATCGTCACCGGGACGGCACCGGCGAGCCCCCAGCGCACGCTCGCGCCCGAGATGACGAAGACGTGGAGCAGGAAGAACGGGCTCGGCCCGCGCTCGGTGAAGATCGTGATCACCGAGACCCAGGCGATGTCGGCAGCGGTGGAGAGATACCCGATGCGATCCTGACGCACGTACTCGCCGCGCACGAGCCCGAAGAGGATCAGGCTATAGGCGAGATAGGATCCCAAGACGACGTAGCCAGCGGTGGGGAGGAACGAGGGCTGCTTCGGGTCGACGACGACCACGGCGAGCGTCCCGATCGCCAGCAGCACGCGGCAGAAGGCGATGATCTTCTCGGTGCGGGAGAACGCCTCGAGAGGAGCCGTCCGCCGGTCGGCAGACGGACGCGGGAGCGCGAGCGAGTGCATGGATGGACCGATCGGACTTTCGAAGGTCAATTCACCAACTCCCATGCCACGGGAGGCGACACCCGCCGGGCGGATGTGACCCGGTGGTGTCTCGCAGGCGCGCACGAAGCGGAGGAACGGCGAGGGCCATCTGACCCGATGGGCGGACGGTGCGCAAGTGGGAATATGGTAAACGTTGACTCGGGACGGCGCCCCCTCTACCTTTGGGGCCATGAACAGCCCTGCCGGAGCGGAGCCCACGATCACCCTCACCCCCTATGCGGTGGAGATGGTGAGGAAGGTCCGCGCCCGAGAAGGCCTTTCCGAGCGGCACGCCCTCCGGGTGGCCGTGGTCGGGGGCGGATGCTCCGGGTTCAGCTACCACCTCGACTTCGACGACCAGGTCCAGGAGGGCGACCAGGTGCTCGAGTTCGAGGGCGTCCAGGTGCGCGTCGATCCGACCAGCGCGGAATATCTGAAGGGCCTCCAGATCGACTACGTGAACAGCCTCCATGGGGGCGGGTTCAAGTTCGTGAACCCGAACGCCACCCACACCTGCGGCTGCGGTTCGTCGTTCTCCGCGTGAGGCAAACACCTCCGCCGCCCTATGCCGCCGCCGGCGCGGCCAGGAGCGCCCCGTACACGGTCTGGTAGGCGCGGGCCGACCGGTCCCACGAGAAATCCTGGCGCATCCCGTTGCGCTGGAGGCGCTGCCATGCGGCCGGGTCACGGCGGACGGCGAGTGCGCGGTCCAGGGCCGCGCGCAGTCCCGCCGCGGTGCACGGCGCAAACTTGAACCCGGTGCCCTCGCCGCTCGTCGCATCGAACTCGACGACGGAATCATCGAGCCCGCCGGTGGCGTGCACCACCGGGACGGTGCCGTACCGCTGGCTATACATCTGGTTCAGCCCGCAGGGCTCGTAGCGCGACGGCATGAGGAGGAGATCGGCGCCCGCCACGATGCGGTGCGCGAGCAGCTCGTCCATGCCGGTACGGACGGCGACGCGATCCGGGTAGTGGGCCGCCAGATCCCAGAGGCGTCGCTCGAGGTCCGGATCGCCGCTGCCGAGTGCGACGAGCTGCGCCGCCGACTGCTCGAGGAGCGGCGGCAGCGCGTCGAGCACGACGTCGATGCCCTTCTGCCAGGCCAGGCGGGACACGATGCCGAGCAGCGGCGCGTCGATCTCGCCGCGCAGGCCGAGGGCGCCCTGGAGGTCGGCCTTGCAGCCGACCTTGCCCCCGAGGTCGGTGGCGTCGTAGCGCACGGGCAGGGCGGGATCGATCGCCGGGTTCCAGATGCGGTAGTCGATGCCGTTCAGGATGCCGCGCAGGCGCCCGGCACGCGCGCGCAGCACGCCGTCCAGACCCTCGCCGAACGCGGGAGTCTGGATCTCGCGCGCATAGCGCGGGCTCACGGTGGTGAGGACGTCCGCGAAGACCAGCCCGGCCTTCAGGAAGCAGATGTCGCCCCAGAGCTCGAGCCACTCGCTGGTGAAATAGCGGGAATCGAGGTTGAGCAGATGCCACGCGGACGCCGGGAAGCGTCCCTGGTAGGCGAGGTTGTGGATCGTCTGCGCGAGGCGGACGCGACGGAGCTCGGGGTAGAGCGGCGCCGTCGCGCGCAGCATCGCAGGGGCCAGGGCCACCTGCCAGTCGTGGCAGTGCAGCACATCGGGCGGGGTCCCGAGCCCTCGTAACCACTCCAGCGCGGCGCGACAGAAGAACGCGAAGCGCTCGGCATTGTCGGGGTAGTCGCGGCCGCCCTCGCCGTAGAGCCCTTCACGATCGAAGTAGCGCGGGGCATCGATCAGGAGGGTGGGGACGCGCGCGCCGGGCACGCGAACGACGTGGGCGGGCTCGAGCCGGCTCGCAACCGGGGCGCGGATGCGGACGAGCCGCTCGACGGCGCCCGCCGCGCGCAGCGCGGCGCGGTAGCCGGGGAGCACCACCGTCACCTCCACGCCGAGTCCGACCAGGGCCTCGGGCAGCCCGGCGATGACGTCCGCCAAGCCGCCCGTCTTGGCGTAGGGGAAGGCCTCCGAGGCGAGCATGCAGACGCGCATCGTCGGGCCGGGCGCGCTAATCGGCGGTGTCACGCAGGAAGCGCGCCGCGTCTTCCGGCGGCATCGGGTTCACGTGGAATCCGCTGCCACGGTCGGCCCCCGCGGGAGAGGGGAGCTTCGGCGTGATCTCCAGGTGCCAGTGGTACCAGGCGCTGTCGCTCTCGGCGAAGGGCGCGCTGTGCAGCACGAACTCGAACGGCGGGTCGCCGAGCGCGCGCTCGAGCTTGCGCAGCACGGCCCGCAGCGTCCGCGCGAGGTCGCGCAGCTCGGCCGCGCTGCCGTGCTCGAACGCCGGCGCGTGGCGCCGCGGGAGGATCCAGGTCTCGAACGGGAAGCGGGCGGCGAACGGCGCGAAGGCCACGACGTGCTCGTTCTCGACGATCACGCGGCTGCGCTCCTCCGCTTCCTGGTGGACGATGTCACAGAACAGGCACCGCTCGCGGTAGTCGTGGTAGGCGCGCGCGTGGTGCATCTCGTCGTTGAGGGGCTGGGGCGGGATCGGCGTGGCGAGCAGCTGCGAGTGCGGGTGCTCGCTGGCCGCGCCATCCCCCAGGCCGTGGGCCTTGAACACGACGATCGAACGGAAGCGCTGATCGCGCTTCAGGTCGCCGATGCGGTCCCGCCAGGCGCGCACGACGTCGTCGACCGCCGCGACCGGCAGCCGCGCCAGGGCGTCGTCGTGTCGCGGCGACTCGATCACGACCTCGTGGGCGCCGATGCCATTCATCAGGTCGTAGAGCCCGTGCCCGCGCCGCTCTAGATCGCCCTCGACGCGCAGCGCCGGAAACTTGCTCGGCACCACCCGCACGCGCCACCCGCCGTCGTCCGGCTTGTCCCGGTAGACGAGCACCTCGGGCGGCGTCTCGCGCTCGTGGCCGGCGCACAGGACGCACGGCCCCCCGCGGCGGGGCAGCCGAGGCGCCCGGAAGTCCCCCGGACGCCGCACGCGTTCGGTGCCGATGACGACCCACCGGCCGAGGAGCGGATCCTTGCGCAGGTCGGGCATGCAGGGAGCGAACGGGACGGGTGGGCGGTCAGGCCCGCGCCACCTGCGCCTCCCGCTGCGGAGGACGTGGCGCCAGCGCGTGTCCCAGCACCTCGTCGACGGAGTCGACGAAGTGGAAGCGGAGCGTGTCCCGCACGCCGGCTGGCACGTCTTCCAGATCCTTCTCGTTGCGCCGTGGGAGGATGAGCGTGTCGATCCCGGCGCGCCGGGCGGCCAGCACTTTCTCCTTGATTCCTCCCACCGGCAGGACCTTGCCGCGCAGCGTGATCTCGCCGGTCATCGCGACGGTAGGGCGCACGGGACGTCCGGTCAGGAGCGAGGTGAGCGCCGTCGCCATGGTGACGCCCGCCGACGGGCCGTCCTTCGGGATGGCGCCCGCGGGAACGTGCAGGTGGATGTCGGCGTTCTCGAAGAAATCGGCCGGGAGGCCGAGCTGAGCGGCCCGCGAGCGCACCCAGCTGAGCGCCGCCTGCGCCGACTCCTTCATGACCTCGCCGAGCGACCCGGTCAGCATGAGCCCCTTCTTGCCCGCCATGCGGGTCGCCTCTATGAAGAGGATGTCGCCCCCGTTCGGCGTCCAGGCGAGGCCGACCGCCACGCCGGGCTCGTCCGTGCGCTCGGCGACCTCGGAGAAGAAGCGCTCGGGCCCGAGGAGCTCGCGCACCTTTTCGAGGGTGCACAGGACCGGCTCCGTGCGACCCTCGGTGATGGCGCGCGCCACCTTGCGGCAGACGCGCCCGATCTCGCGTTCGAGGTTGCGCAGCCCCGCCTCCCGCGTGTACGCGCGGATGATCTGGACGACCGCGTCGTCCTCGAAACGCAGGTTCTCCGGCGTGAGGCCGTTCTCGGTGAGCTGCTTCGGGATGACGTGCCGCTTGGCGATCTCGAGCTTCTCCTCCTCGGTGTAGCCCGCGAGCTCGATCACCTCCATGCGATCACGCAGCGGCGGCGGAACCGTGTCGAGGATGTTCGCCGTGGTGACGAACAGGACCTTGCGCAGGTCGAACGGGACGTCGAGGTAGTGGTCCTGGAAGCTGAAGTTCTGCTCCGGATCGAGCACCTCGAGGAGCGCCGAGGCGGGGTCGCCGCGGAAGTCCATGCCGAGCTTGTCGATCTCGTCGAGCATGAAGAGCGGATTGTTCGAGCCCACCTGGCGGAGGTTCTGAATGATGCGCCCGGGCAGCGCGCCGATGTACGTCCGGCGGTGCCCGCGGATCTCGGCCTCGTCGCGGATGCCGCCGAGCGATAGCCGCACGAACTTGCGCCCCATGGCGCGCGCGATCGAGCGTCCGAGCGACGTCTTGCCCACGCCGGGCGGCCCCACGAAGCAGAGGATCGGGCTGCGGGGATCCTGTTTGAGCTTGCGGACCGCGAGGTACTCGAGGATGCGGTCCTTGATCTTCTCCAGGTCGTAGTGGTCCTCGTCGAGCACCTGCCGCGCGTGGTGGAGATCCAGGTTGTCCTCGGTGGAGAGGTTCCACGGTAGCGCGATCAGCCACTCGAGATAGGTCCGAACGACGCTGTGCTCGGCCGACTCGGGCGGAATCATGCGCAAGCGGTCGAGCTCGCGCTCGGCTGCCTTCTGCGCCTCGGGCGGCAGCTGGCCCTCGTCGAGCTTGCGGCGCAACTCGTCGAGCTCGGCGGTGCGCGAGTCGCCCTCGCCGAGCTCGCGCTGGATCGCGCGCATCTGCTGGCGAAGGTAGAACTCCTTCTGGTTCTTGTTCAGCTCCGACTGGACCTGGGACTGGATCTTGTGCCCCAACTCGAGCAACTCGATCTCGCGCGCGAGGATGGTGGAGAGACGATCGAGCCGGGTGCGCACGTCGAGCGTCGAGACCAGCTCCTGTTTCTCCTCGAGCGAGATGTTCAGGTTCGACGCGATCAGGTCGGACACCTTGCCCGGGTCCTTGATGTTCATCACGACGACCTGGAGCTCGTCGGGGAGGTAGGGAATCATCGAGACGAACTTCGCGAACTGGTTCACCACCGCGACCTGCAGGGCCTCTGTGTCCTGCGACGGCTCATGCAGGTCCTGCAGCTGCCGGACGCGTGCGGCGAGGTAGGGTTGCCGCTGCTCGTAGGACAGCACCTCGATGCGGCGGAGCCCCTGCACGAGGATGCGCACGCTGCCGTCGGGATACTTGAGCATCTTCAGGATCCGTCCGGCGGTCCCGCGCGAATAGAGCCCGTCCGGCTCCGGGGACTCTTCCTCGGGGTTCTTCTGCGACACCAGCCCGAGCGTGCGATCGTTCTTCAGGCGATCCTCGACCAGCTTGAGCGACGCACCGCGCGAGATGAGCAAGGGGACGATCGCCGACGGGAAGATGACGAGGCCGCGCAGCGGAAGGATGGGCAGGACGTCGGGGACCGCAACGTCGCTGACGTCCTCCTCGAAGCCGTAGAAGCGCCGTGGTGCCTCGGTCTCGCCGCCGGACAGCTCGCTCGGATCTTCGTCGGCCATCGCCGCGCGGACTGTAGCCCACCCCCCCCGGTCCGACAAGGCACGTTTCGCCTCGACTCCCCCGGCGTGAGCCGCTACTCTCCGCGGCGTGACGCATGGGAAGCGCTTCACGGTGGAGCAAGCCAACGCCGAGGTGCCTCGCCTCGCGATGCTCGTCGAGCGGCTGCAGCGCTGCGCCCTGGGACTCGAGGCGGAGCGGTGCGCCGCGGCGGCGGCGCTCGGCGTGGCCTCGGAGTTGCTCACCGGTGAGGCGCTGGTGCGGACGCGGCCGGCAGCGCGCGCGCTCATCGAGGAACTGAGCAGCGTCGCACAGGACATCGAGCAGTCGGGCGCGCAGCTGAAGGACATCGAGCTCGGACTCGTCGATTTCCCGGCCGAGGTGGAGGGCGCGCCGGCGTTGCTGTGCTGGCAGTTCGGCGAGCGCGAGGTCGCGTTCTGGCATCGCGAGGGTGAGGGGTTTGCCCGTCGCCGGCCGATCGCGGGTGCCACCGACTCGCGTGTCCTGCAGTGACGGCATGCCGCGCTACCAAGCGATCCTCCTGGACCTCTTCGGCACCCTGATCGCCACGGAACCGGCCGGGTTGCCCGTCCTCCAGATCGGCGGCACGCCCGTGCGGACCACGCTCGCGGGGCTCGGTGCGCTGCTCGACGTCTACGCACCGGGAGTCGGGCCGGACGTGTTCTGGCACGCGCTGGCGGCGGTGAGCGAGGAGATGGCGCGGCGGCGCGCCCGCGAGCACGTCGAGGAGCCGTCGCGCGAGCGCTTCCGCCGCGCGCTCGCCCGCGTCGGGTGCGGCGCGCGGGCGTGCGACGAGGGCGGCGCGGCGCTCGCGCGGGCGCACCACCATGCGCTCGGCGCAGCCACTGTGCTGCCGCCCGATCACACCGCGCTCCTCGATGCGCTGCGCCGCTCGTACCACCTGGCGGTGGTGAGCAACTTCGACGACACCGCAAGCGCCTACGACATCCTCCAGCGCCACGGCATCCTCGGACGCGTCGACGCCGTGGTCGTGTCGGAGTCGCTCGGGCGATGCAAGCCGCATCCGCTCGTCGTGGAGACGGCACTCCGCCTGCTGGGCGTGCCCGGCGACTCCGCGCTCCTGGTGGGCGACACGTTCTCCGAGGACGTCGGCGCAGCGCACGCCGCCGGCATCGATGCGGCGTGGATCGACCGCGATGGTCGTGGCGTGCCGCCCGACGCCGCCCCGCCGCGCTTCGTGCTGCGGGCGCTGCCGGACCTGCCCGCCGTGCTGGCGGCCGATGTCGACCCGAGACTTCGTCTCGGGTCGGAACTGGAGGCGAGCATGCAACGTTCGGTGGATCCGGCGGACGTCGTGCCGCGGCCGGCAAAGCCGGCGCGGCAGACGTGAGGATAGTCGTTCACGGAGCCACTGGGACGCTTCGGTTTCCTACGGGCGTGCGGTTTCCGGTCCTGGTCACGTTTGCCGCGCCGGCTTTGCCGGCCGCGGCACGGCGTCCGCATTCTCCGACGACGGGATTCTCGCTGTCCGACCTCGAGCCGAGACGAAGTCTCGAGTCGATCTCTCAGAGTCGCCGCGGCGACGGGGCCCCGCTGACGCCGCGCTTCAGGCGCTTGCGCAGCAGCGGGATGGCGTTGATCCTGAGCGACCGCAGTAGGTCCCAGTAGATGCCGCGCGGGCGCGGATGCGCCGGGCGCGTCGCGATGACCTCCGCGGGCGTCACCAGGAAGTCCACCGGCAGGTCGTGCGGCAACATCGGGATGCGCTCGGTGGTGAGCTGCAGCGGGTGCACCGTGGTCAAGATCGGGGTCGACTCGCGGACCTTGCCTTCCTCGCGCAGCACGCCGTATTCGAGATCGCAGTAGCCGCCGCCTTTGCCGACGCGCGCGCCGTCGCGGCCGACGCCGACCGACCCGCACACGATCAGGTCGACCGGTCGCATCTCGCGCGGGGAGACGGCCCGGCCGTACCGGCACGCGCC
Organism: Thermodesulfobacteriota bacterium; assembly: GCA_046727715.1. Classification (GTDB taxonomy): domain Bacteria; phylum Desulfobacterota; class Binatia; order DP-6; family DP-6; genus CAVQLX01. Next base: position 24,418 of record JBKPDC010000319.1, on the reverse strand, counting down.
GGCGATGCTCGCCGCGAGCGCGGCGCGCTTGCCGAACCGCTGCGGGTCGATCTCGATGAAGCACTTCTCGGTGCGCAGCCGTGGCACCGCCATGTAGACGATCTTGCCCTCCTGGAGCGCGAGGCGGCGCACGGCGAGCTGCGGCGCGTCGGGGTTCACCTTGACGACGAGGGCGCGGCGCCACACCGCCATCTCGCGCAGCAGCTGCGCCGCTTGCTCGGCGCCGACGAAGTTCGGGATGCGGGCGGTGCCGAACGGGAAGCGGCCGACGGCCTCCCGCTCAATCGTCTTCCAGATCCTCTGGCGGATCTCCGCCTTCGTCATCGTGCGTCGACCCTGCGGTGCGGGGGTAACCGTCCGACTCTTCGGTACTATAGGGTCCGGGGGGAGTCAATTCTGAACGCTCCTCGGGCGCGTCGGCGAGGCGTCGCGCGACGACGAGGAATCCGGTGTGCGCCACCATGCGGTGCTCGGGGCGCAGGCTGCGCGGCCCGACGTGCCAGAAGCGGAGCAGGGTTTCGAACGCCTCGACGGCACCGAAGCGTGCGTCGGCGACGAGGGCGTCGACCTGCGACTTCACCTGCAGCGCCGTGGGCACGAATGCCGTCAGTACGGCGCCGGGACGCAGCGCCCCCGCGGCGCGATCGAGCAGCCGCCACGGCTCTGCGAGGTCCATGACCATGCGATCGACGTCGCGTTCGGCGATGCCCGCGAAGGCGTCGGCGACGCGCAGGGTCCAGTTGGGTGACGGACCGTGGAAGCGGGCCACGTTCTCGCGCGCGATGGCGGCGAAGTCGTCGCGCACCTCGTAGGAGACGAGCTGCCCGGTCGGACCCACGGCGCGCAGCAGCGCCAGCGTGAGGGCGGCGGGACCGGTCCCGACCTCGACGACCACGTGGCCCGGGCCGATGTCCCCCCAGAGGAGGAGCGGCCCGACGTCCTTCGGGTAGATGGGCTGGGCCTGGCGCGGCAGGCTCGGAATCAGCTGCGCATAGGTCGGCCGCAGCACGAGCAGGCGCTCCCCCGAGGCGCTGGCCACCGTCGAGCCTTCCGGCCGGCCGATCACCGCGTCGCAGGGCACCGGCGCGCCGCGCACGCTCATGCGGCCTCCCTGCTTGAGGGTGCGGAGATAGCTTCGCCCCTTGCGGTCGAGGAGGACGACCGGCTCGAGGTCGCGCAGCAGGCCGCGCTCGGCTCCGACGTGGTCGCGACGCGGCGCGCTCACGCGGCCGACCCGGCGACGGCGCGGGCTCGCTTCGTCTCCACCTCCGCCACCAGCTTGCAGAAGGCGCAGACCTCGCCCCACGCCGGCATGCCGCAGCGCGTGCAGGTCTGCGGCGGTCCCTCCGCGGCTGCGGGGCGCGCCGCGAACGCCGGCTGCCCCGTACGCAGGAACTCGCGCACGAAGGCCAGCTTGGTGCCGGGGCTGGCCGCCTCGAGGCGGTTGAGCACGTCCTTGTAGACGAGCTGCGTAGCGCCGGCGGCGTTGGGGCACTCCTCGACGACGTAGTCGATCCCGCGCATGAAGGCATAGACGGCCGTCTCGTACTCGCTCAGGAGATGGAGCGGCTTCACCTTGCGCACGAACCTCGGGTGCGTGGGCGGCAGGACGGGGCGCTGGCGCGCCAGGTGGTCCACCTGCCAGCGCAGCACGTTCCCGAGCAGTCGCGCCGCCTCGTCATCGAGGTTGTGCCCCGTGGCGAGCACGTCGAACTCGCCGGCGAGCGCCGCCTCGTCGAAGAAGTGACGCTTCAGCATCCCGCAAGCCGAGCAGGCGGACCGGCGCGTCGCGGCGGCGACGTCTGGCACGGCCAGCCCCGGACCCTCGGCCGCCAGCTCGACGATCCGCAGCGTCACCCCGCGGGCGCGCGCGAATGCCTCGACGTGTTCCTGGGACCGACTCGAGTAGCCACCGATGCCCTGCGCCAGGTAGAGACCCGTGGCGCGATAGCCGAGGTCGAGCAGGACGTCCCACAGCGCCAGGCTGTCTTTGCCGCCCGACACCGCCACCAGGACGCGCTCCTCGGCCGTGCACATGCGCTCCGCGGCGATGGCGCGCTCGACCTGCCGGCGAAAGAAGCCGAGGTAGCACGGCCGGCAAAAGCCGGCGTTGTGCGCCCGCAGATGCACCTCCGCCTTCGCCCGGCAGCGCGTGCACTTCATGCCCCGCCCCCGGAGATGACCGCTCGCACCTCCACGTCGTCGTCGTCCTCGACCATTTCCCCGTCGAGCAGCAGGAGGTCCCCGCGAATCACCATCGCGGTGCCGGGAAGCACCCCGAGCTCGGCGAGCAGGCGGCTGACGGAGCGCCGCCCCGTGAACTCGAGGGTGCGTCCCTGCGGATGCAGGTGCACGCGCATGGCTTGGAGGTCGCGTAGCACGCTGCCCGGACCGCCTCAAGCCACGCCGCCGCTTCTTGACTCCGCTCGGGAGCGCCCGTATACGAGCGAGGTTACGCCCCCACCGGGCCGCTGCAGACGACATGGCCGAGAAGAAGGCGAAGACGGCAGAGAAGGGCTCGGACGCGGCACGGAAGCAGTCCTGTCCGACCTGCGCCACGGAGGTCCGGGTCGTGCAGTACGCGGGGGCGGGCCCACGCGGCTTCTTCTGGGTGTGTGAGAAGCCGGGCTGCGGCTACACCCGCCGCACGCGCTGAGCAACGCGCCCCAGGAGGCTGGCAGCCCGCATGGCACGCGCGCGCAAGAGTGACAAGAGCGCCGGGTCCAAGGCCAAGTCGTACACCGCGGTCGACGACGACGAGCAGACCGTCGACGAGACGGAAGAGGAGCTTCCGAAGGACGAGGCAGGGCGACGCAAGATCAAGCGGCAGTACGAGGAGCTGCTCGGGATTCGCATCGAGAAGCTCAAGGGGCGGATCCTGAACCGCGAGCGCATCAACAAGACGATCGAGGGCATCTACTTCATCTGCGCGTCCTGCAAAAAGGTCTGCCACAACATCGACGACGGCCTGGTCGAAGACCCCAACAACGTGAACAACCTCTGCATGCCCTGCAGCACCGCCAAGGAGCCCCGCGGCGGGAAGGGCAAGACCGCCGCCGCGTAGGCGGCGGAGCGGCTTCAGCGCGGGACGAGCGCGCGGAGGTCGTCGGGCAGCGCGCTCTCGACGCGCGGCAGGTCCGCGACGCGGCCTCCTGGCTCGAGGACAGTGGCGTGCAGCGCGTGGCGCGCGGGACGGAGTCCCACGTCCGCCCCGCCGTACGTGACGTCGCCGAGCACCGGGTGTCCGAGCTGCGCCAGGTGAGCCCGCACCTGATGGGTCACCCCGCTACACAGGGTGGCCTCGACCAGCGCGCGCCCGCCGCCCCTGGTGCGGCAGACGAGTTCGGTCCGCGCCGCCCAGGCGCGCTGGCGCGGCCCTGCCGCGATCATGCGCCGGCGATCGCGCGGGTCATGCGCCAGCGGCGTCTCGACCACCACGTGCGCCGGGGGCTCGCCGGCCACCACGGCGAGATAGCGCTTGGTCACCTCGCCGGCACGGAAGGCCTCGCGGAGCCGCACGAACGTCTCCGCCGTACGCGCCGCGATCTGGAGGCCGGAGGTGCCCGTGTCGAGGCGATGCGCCAGGCCACTCGACAGTGGATCGCCGAGGCCGGCGGTCTCGGGAAAGCGTCCCGCCAGGAACGCCGCCACGGTGCCGCGCTGGCGCGGGTCGAGGGCGTGGCCTGGCATGCCGCCGGGCTTGTCGACCACCACGAGCCGTTCGTCGACGTACAGCACGGGCACGGGGAGATCGGGCTCGGGAACGAGCCCCGCGGGCGGAAGCGTCACGTGGGCTCCGGGCGCGAGGCGGGCGCCGCGGGACGCGACGCGGCCGTCCACGCGGACGATGCCCTCGTCGATCAGCCGGCGGACGAGGCGGCGCGACAGCGTCGGGCAGGCGGCGTGCACGAACGCGTCGAGCCGGATCGCCCGCTCCGCCACGACGACGGCCGGATCACTCGCCATGGCGTCGGCGCGCGGTGTCGGGGACGACGGCGAGGTTCTCGGCGATGATCTCGTAGACGCGGGCGGACACGAGGAGGTGCAGGTGGCCGGAGCCCTCCACGGAGACGTTGCAGGCATCGGCCCAGTGCGCGCCGTCGGCGGGCACGAGGAGCGCGTCGCCGGGAGAGGCGATTGCGATCGCCTCCACGCTCGCCGGCAGGCCAGCGGTCTCGAGAGCGCGGAGCGCGTCGGACCCGGGTCGCACGTCGCGCCGGAATGGCCCGAGGCGAAGCCAGGCACACGCGCAGGTGCCGCCGTGCGGTGTCCCCAGGGTGACGAGCAGCCGGACGCCGGCATGGTGGCCGGCACGCCGGAGCAGGAGACGGCTGGCGAGCCCGCCGAGCCCGTGTGCCACCACGACGACGTCGGTGGCGCCGTGCTCGTCGCGCACGCGACCCAGGTGCGCGGCGAGCCGATCGGCGGCGTCGCCGAGATCGTGCCACCAGGCGCCGAGCCGCGGGACACTGACCGCCCAGCCGTGGCCACGCAGTCGGCGTGCGAGCAGCCACAGACTGGCGGGCGAGGACGCGAACCCGTGCACGAGCACGACGGGGTGCCGGCGATTCGCGCGGGCACGGCTCGCTCCGAGCGGCCACAGGAGGAGCACGAGCAGCGCGAGCGTCGTTTCGCGGGCGACGCTCCAGAGCGCGGCTGCCGCACCCGCGCCCTCGGCGTCGGCGCGGCAGACGCGGCGCGTCCGGGCAACGCGCCACGCGGCGGCGTGGAGCACGAGCTGTGTCGCGAAGATCGCGGCCACCGCCACGGCCGCGAGCGCCGCGACTGCGCGGAGCGTCGACACCACGCACGGAGGACACCGCGCCCCGGCGGCGCTGTCAAGAACGGCTGCGCACCTTGCTTTTCCCGAGGGGCGTGCCTACACGGGAGATTCGCAGCTCTCTCTGAGACCCTTCCGTGTCGCGCGCACCCCGCACCGCCGTTGTCGCAGCGCCCGACGAGTCGCCGCGTCCGGCGCCGCACCGCTCGACCATGCTCGAACGGTTCGGCCTGCTCGCGCGGTTGCTCATTCGGGTTGCTTTCGGACACGTCCACGTACGCCCGGAGCTGGTGGAGCGCGTGCGGCAGCTCGCGAGCCAGGGGTCGATGATCTACGTCATGCGGTACCGGTCGGCGATCGACTACCTGCTCGTGAACGTCGTGCTGCAGCGCGAGGGGCTTCCCCTGGCCCGCTGGACGCCCGGCCTTTCGACCGCCTGGTGGCGACCAATCGGGGACACCATCCACTCGCTGATGCGCCGCGAGCGGCGGGCCCCCGAGAGCGACGCCGTCGTCTGTGCCCGGTTGGTCGCGGCCGGGGAGCCCGTGCTCCTCTTCATGCGCAGCCGGACAGTCGCGGGCCGGCGCCGGCGGGCACTGGCGGCAGCGCGGCTGGGCCCGCAGTTCCTGCGCGAGGTCGTGCGCGCCGCAGCGGCCGCGCCGCGGCCGGCGTTCCTGGTTCCAGTCGCCATCTTCCGCGGCACGGGCTTCCACAAGCGCGAGTCGCGCTTCGCCACGCTTCTCTACAGCGTGCAGGAGGCGCCGGGCGAGGCGAAGCGCCTGTTCACCTACCTCTGGAACGCGGGTCAGACCCAGCTCACGTTGGGGCGGGAGATCAATCTCCACCGCTTCATCGACGAGCACCGGCGCGAGGGCGAGGAGCGCAGCGCACGCCGGCTCGCGCGCGTGCTCCAGATATTCCTCTACCGGGAGGAGCGTGTCGTCCTCGGCCCCACGCTCCTGCCACGCCGCGTGGTCCGCGAGAACGTGCTGCGCGACCCCGAGCTGGCACGGCTCACCCGGCGCCTGGCGGCGGAGCGCGGCATCCCGCGGCGCACGGTCGTCAAGGAGGCCCGCGGCTACGTCGATGAGATGGCCGCGCACTTCAACGGGCTCTACTTCGGGATCATCGAGTTCCTCTTCAACCGCATCTTCCCGCGCGTGTTCTCGGGCCTCGAGACCGTCGGGCTCGAGCGGGCGGTCGAGTGCATGCGCGAGCACCCGATCGTGCTCGTGCCCTGCCACCGCAGCCACTTCGACTACCTGTTTCTGACCTACATCTTCCACATCAACCACCTGTCGCCGCCGCACATCGCGGCCGGCATCAACCTGAGCTTCTGGCCGCTGGGGCCGCTGTTCCGTGGCGCCGGGGCCTACTTCATCCGGCGCACGTTCGAGGACAACGAGCTCTACAAGATGGTCTTCCGCAAGTACCTGACCTTCCTCATCCGAGAGGGGTACACGCAGGAATTCTTCATCGAGGGCGGCCGCACGCGCACGGGCAAGATGCTGCAGCCGAAGCTCGGCATGCTGTCGGCCATCACCAGCGCGTTCTGCCAGGGGGTGCGGCGCGACCTCTACCTGATCCCGGTCTCCATCCACTACGGTCGCATCCCCGAAGAGGAGACCTACACGCGCGAGGTGGCGGGCGAGGCGAAGGAGCGCGAGTCGCTGGGTGCGCTGCTGCGTGCGCGCAGCATCCTGTCGAAGCGCTTCGGCACAGCGTACGTCAGCTACGGCGTCCCGATCTCGCTGCACGAGACTCTGGGCGAGCGGCGCGAGCGGTTCCACGAGGAGAGCGGCCAGCCGGCGGTCGAGGAGGAGAAGCGCCGCTTCATCCAACGCCTCGGATTCCGCATCCTGCGCGAAGTCAACGCCGCCGCCGTCGCGGGCGCCAGCTCGGTGAGCGCGACGGCGCTCCTCGGTGCGTCACGCGCGGCCTGCCGCCTGCGCGAGTTCCAGACCGCCTCGCACGCGCTGGTTGGGCTGCTCCGCGTGCAGGGTGCCCACCTCACCGCCTCGCTGGTGCGGAACGAGGCGTCGGACTTCCGCGAGGGCCTGGCGTGGCTCGAGAGCGGTGGCCTCGTCGAGCGCCTGGTGGACAGCGACGGCGTCGTGCTGCACGTCCCCCCCGCCAAGCGGATGAACCTCGACATCTACAAGAACAACACCATCCACTTCTTCCTGCTGCCGGCGCTGCTGACCCGCGCCCTGCTGGCAGGCGTACCGCCGAGCGGCCTGCGTGACCACGTGACCTGGTGGCTCGATCTCTACCGCTGGGAATTCCCGCTGCCCGAGCGCGAGACCCTCGGCGACGAGCTGGCACGCTGGCTGGCGTACTATCGCGAGGCCGGCGGCATCGTGGGCGACGTCGCCGACCCGGATCACATCGTCGTCCGCGTGACGGCGGGCATCCTCGAGAGCTTCCGCGAGGCATATCTGATCGCGGCGCGCACCCTGGCCGCACAGAAGGAGTGGCCGCAAAAGCAGCCGGATGTGATCCAGCGCATGCGCCGCGAGTTCGCCACCAGCCTGCTCCTGGGCGAGGCGCACAAGCCCGAGGGCAGCTCCGTGGTCACCTTCGGCAATGCGCTGTCGCGGCTCACCGAGCTGGGCCACGTCGCCGTGATTCACCGCCGTGGGAGCCGCGATCGCTGGATCGAGCGCGGTCCCGCCTTCGATCGCCTTCCCGAGCTGATCCTGCAGCTTCGGTCGTGACGGCCAAGATCGCCCGGCATGGTTCTCCGGATCTACGAGGTCCCCCGACCGTCAGCGCGCTCGCTCTGTCCGCTCGAAGATGACGATGCGCGAGTTGAGCCCCGGAATCAGGTTCGGTGCGCCAAAGCCATCGGCCGTGAAGTCGGCGACGGTCCGGTACCCGAGCTCGCCGTGCCAGAGATGGTCCAGGAACTCCTCCTGGTCAAAATCGTCGGCCTTGTCCTCTGTGATGCGCTTGTAGTAGGCGTGTGCGAGCACGACGTAGTCGGGCGCTCTCTCCCGGAAGGCGTCCTCCACGTAGCCTTCGAGGTTGAGCCCTTGCGCTCGTGGATGGCCCGGGAGCCGCGGGAGGTACTGCGACGGTCCGTAGGCCTCGATCACCGCGGTCGCGGGAACGTGTGACCGGAGCCACTGCTCCGCCGCATAGCGAGGATCCTCTCGCAGCACCCAGTCCACCGACGCGCCGCGATAGGTCGAGTACGCGAGCAGCAGGACGATGGCGGACCGGAGCATCCAGGACACCGGCCGCCGGATCGCCCACAGATCACCCAGGAGCTTTCCGCCGAAGATCGCGCTCACCAGGACGAAGGGGAGCAGGAAGCGCGGGTACCCGTACAGGATCACCGCCAGAAAGAAGATGTAATACGAGACGGCGGGCGCCAGAATCGCGAGGGTGGTCCCCGGGAAGCGCCTGAAGCTCCAGACGATCCCGACGACGCACACGACGAAGAGCGGAAGGTTCAGGCTCTGCGCGAGGAGCGAGATCGTCCTGGACAGCAGGGCCAGGTGTCCGGCGAGCGTGTTCGGGAACTCCTGATAATCGGCCGAGCCGGGGCCGGCGATGTGTCGCAGGTGCTGCAGGTATCCCGGCCAATTGTTGAGGACGTTGGCGGCGATCACGTAGGTGGCGGCGAACGCGAGGACGGCCAAGCCCCACTGTGACCAGGGGAGCGGCGTGGCGCGGTGCTGTCCGCGCGCGCGCTCCTGTCTCAGGCGCCCCAGGATCAGGGCGATCGGAAGGAAGGGGAGCAACGCGTAGGCCTGGTCCTTGGTGGCCACGGCGAGGGCCATGCACACCGCGAGGAGAAGATAGTCCCGTGTGCGGCCGTTCTCGAAGAGCCGGAGGTAGAACACGCAGCCCAGCGTGAACCAGAAGAGATAGGGGACGTCCAGGTTCGACGTGTGCGAGTAGTAGACGAACGGAAAACACACCGCCACGATCAGCGCGGCGAAGAGCCCAGAGGCCGCCTCGAAGAGTCGTTCTGTGATGACGTACAGGAGTCCAACGACGGCAGTGCCCATGAGAGCACTCACGACGCGCGCGATCAGCACGAGGATGGTCAGGGAGGAGGTCGGATCGCTGAAACCATAGGGCCAGGTGTCCGAAAAATGCGCCAGCGAGAGCCGTCCGGAGAGCAGGAGGTATGCGAAGACTGGGGCATACGCCGCGTTCAGAAGCATGAAGTGGAACGCCGGATACTTGTGGGACCAGGAGCCATCGACGAAGGTACGCTTGGCGTAGACCAGGGGGCCCATGGGAGCGACCTCGTCGGTTCCCCAGGCGACGACCGCTTCCCGGTCCGCAGCCTGCTTCTTGCTCCCGGAGCCTTCCGGTCGGGCCGCGTGGGAGCTCTCCCGCGCGATGGGACGACAGAGCGGCAGCCCCCACCAGATCTGGTAGGCATTCAGCGCCGCACTCAGCAGGAGCACCCAGGGGAGGAGCCGTCGCGCGGCGCTCGACGAGGCGTGCGCTTCGCGGCCGACGCGGCCGACCGAAGCTGTCATGCTTGATCCGTTCTCCTCGTGAAACGCCGGCTGCGCGACGGGCGTGTAGCGGTCGGCACGGCGCGCTGTCAAGACAGATGATGGAGCGGTTCCCCGGCGGTGGCCACGCAAACGCCAGGACCGAGGGATGTGCCGTGGCGGGCCCCGAGTACGAGCGACCATGCACGGCTGCACGATCGTCGCAGCCTGATCGCCGCCAGGTCCCCGAAATGCCGGGTGGGCGCGCGATTTGCCGGCATTGGATTTGCCCCGTATGTCCGCTCCGTGTTCCCGCGCTCGCTGACCGTCCTGTCCCTGACGCTGGCGGCCGTCGCGTCACGTGCGGCCAGCGTTCCCGTGGTGACCACCGGCGGCGCGCCCCCGTTTCCACTCGGCTTGCCGTTCTCGAGCTTCAGCGACGTCGCGCTGATGGGCGACGGGAGCGTCACGTTCCTCGGCAGCTCGACCGGAGCGTTCCAGCGTCGCAGGGAGGACCTTATGCACGTGGTGGCCGCCGGTGACGTCCTGGCCGATGGCGCGGTGGTGGCGGGCGTGAGCACCCCGGCACTCGGGCCGGACGGCTGCGTGGCGGTCCGCGCCTTCCTCGTTGGCGGGGGGAGCCGGATCCTCCGCTGTTGCGCGACGACCACCGACGTCGTGGCTGCGACCGGCGACCCCGCGCCGGGGGGCGGCACGTTGGCGGAGTTCGTGGCCGGGGTCGCGTATGGCGCGCAGGGCCACATCGCGTTCACCGCTATCCTCGACGACGGCAGCACGGGACTCTTTCGCTACGGCGTCGGCGTGCCGACAGCGATCGTGCGCACCGGTCCCGCGTTCGCGGGGGTGCACCTGGTCGGCGTCTCCGCCGACGGGCGGGTGGGCTTCCTTGGCAGCGTGGCACGCGGCCGCGACGGGCTGTTCGTGTCCGCCGGCGATCGCGTGCAGGCCGTCGTCGAGGTCGAGGAGACGAGTCCCGTCGGGGGCAGGTTCCGCCGCGTGACGAACCCGTCCATGAACGACAGCGGCACCTTCGCCTTCCGCGGCGATCTGAGCGACGGGACCGGCGGCGTGTTCCGGGTCGATACCGCGGGCTCGGTGCCGCTGGTGCAAGCCGTCGTGCGCGAGGGCGATCCTCTGGGGGACGAAGGCGAGAGCGTCCGCACGCTCGTCTCGTCGCTCACGCCGAGCATCAATGCCGCAGGGGCGATCGCGTTCCGCGCCACGCTGACGGGCGGAAAGGAGACCCGCGCGGCGATCTTCGTCGCGGCGCCCGACGGGACCACGACGCGCATCGCGGACTCCCGCGGCAACACCGCAGCGGGGGTGCTGGTGCGCTTCCGCGACCCGGCGCTCGCCGACGACGGGAGCCTGGTGTTGCCCGCCTCCGTCATCGGCAGCGGCCCGTCGCTGTTCGTCTACCGCGCCGGCGTCGTCACGGTCCTGGCCCGCAGCGGCGGGCAGACCGACATCGACACGGGGTTGGAGCGCTTTCGCTTCAGCGACCCCAGCGTCCGCGGTGCGGCCGAGGATGCGGTGTTCACAGGGACGCGCGAGGGGATCTTCGTGGCCTCGCCCGGTGCCCCGCTCGAGACCGTGGCGTTCATCGGCGGGCCGACGCCGCTCGGAGGCACGTTCGTGGGCTTCGATCCGCCAGCTGCGGACGCGCCCGGCATCGTGGCCTTCGGTGCCGATGTGCAGACCGGCAACGCCAGCCGGGCGGTCATCATCCGGACCGGGCACCGCCTGCGCGTCGTCGCCCAGGGCTCGGAGCGCATCCGAGGTGGCTGCCTGGTCGACTTCTTCGCCGGCACGCTCGATCCGCTGGCGCGCGCCGGGATCGGGCCGCGCGGGGAGATGGCCTTCGAGGCCAGCCTCAACTTCACTCAGTTTCCCCGCGCGCTCGTCTTTCACCGCGGCCGCCCGCAGCCCATCGTGCGCCTGGAAAGTTCCAAGAGCTGCGCGAGCGCGCCGCGGGACATCGCGCGCGGCCCGCAGCCCGTCGTGCGCGCGCGAAAACCCGCCCCGGGGGGCGGCGCCTTCGACAGCTTCGGGACGCCCGCGGTGCTGGGTGGCCGTCGCATGGCGTTCGTGGCCCAAGTCGGCGGCGAGAGCGGTCGACGCGCGAAGCTGTTCCTGCTCCAGGGAGCGAAGGCGAAGCCGCTCGCGGCGCAGGGCAGCGGCGCCCCGGGCCGGCTCGGGGGCCGGTTCGAGAGCTTCGACCCACCCGACGCGAATGCCAAGCTCGTTGCCTTCCGCGCCACCGTCGACCAGGCCGGGCGCGAAGGGGTATTCCTGGCGTCACGGCGTGCGGTCGGCCTGCTGGTGGGCACCAACGACGCGGTCCCCGGCGGAGCCTTCCGCGCCTTCCTGTCGCCGTCGCTCGGCGGGTCGAGCGCGGTCTTCCTCGGCAGGTTGATCGGAGTCCCGACCTCGCCCGGCCTCTACCGGGTGGGGGCGGATCGGGTGCCGGCTGCCGACGCGCCGGCGCCGCCGGTCGAGACCGTGGGGCTGCCCGGCGGCCCCTCGCCGCTCGGGGGCACGATCGCGGAGTTCGGGTCTTTCGACCTGAACCGCAGCGACCAGCTCGCCGTCGTCGTCGACCTGGTCGGGGCGAGCGCGCGGTCCGCGCTGCTGCTGGTCGATCCCGGCGGCGCGATCGTTCCTTGACCGCCTGCCCCGCAACCAGTAACACCACCTGACTTTCGACCACTCGAGGTATGCCCGACGACCACGAGCAGATCGTGGTCAGGCGGCGGAAGCTCGCTGCCCTGCGTGAGCAGGGGGTGACCGCCTATCCGAACGATTTCCGCCCTGACCAGAGCGCCGGTGAGGTGCACACCCGCTTCGGCGGGCTCGACGATGCCGCGCTGGCCGGGGCGCCTGCGGTCCGGGTCGCCGGCCGCGTGATCGCGCTGCGCGACTTCGGCAAGGCCGGGTTCCTGAAAGTGCAGGATCGCACGGGGGCGCTCCAGGTTCACGCCCGGCGTGACACGCTCGGCGAGGACGGCTTCGCATCCTACCGCACCCTCGACCTGGGTGACGTGGTCGGGGTCGCGGGTCGTCCGTTCCGCACCCGCACGGGCGAGCTGACCGTGGCCGCGCAAGAGCTCCGCCTCCTCACGAAAGCGCTGCGCCCCCTGCCCGAGAAATGGCACGGCCTCCAGGACGTCGAGGCGCGCTACCGCCAGCGCTACGTGGACCTGATCGCCAACCCGGAGACCCGGCGGCTGTTCGAGATGCGCACCGCGGTGATCCGCTATCTGCGTGACTTCCTCGCCGCCCGGGGGTTCCTCGAGGTCGAGACGCCGATCATGCAGCCGATTTACGGCGGCGCCGCGGCACGTCCGTTCGTCACGCATCACAACACGCTCGACCTGGACCTGTTCCTCCGCATCTCCCCCGAGCTGTACCTGAAGCGGCTGGTCGTGGGGGGCCTGGACCGCGTGTTCGAGCTCAGCCGTAATTTCCGCAACGAGGGGATCGACACCACGCACTTTCCCGAGTTCACGATGCTCGAGTTCTATCAGGCGTACGCCACCTACACCGACCTGATGGCTCTCACCGAGGAGATGCTCGTCGGTGTGGCGCGCGCGGTGCGGGGCGGGCTCCAGGTGCGCTGGCGCGACATGGACATCGACCTCACCCCACCGTGGCCCCGGCGGTCGATGGCCGAGCTGGTCGCCGAGCAGACCGGCCTTGCGCCGGAGCGTCTGCTCGAGGACGACGCGATCGCCGAGCTCGCCAAGCAGACCGGTCTCGCGCCGGAGTCCCCGGACATGTCGCCCGGCGAGTTTCTCGGCGTATGCTACGAGCAGCTGGTGGAGCCGAAGCTGATCCAGCCGACGTTCGTCACGCAGTTCCCGGTGGAGCTGTCGCCGCTGGCCCGCCGCAACGACGCCGACCCGCGGTTCGTCGATCGCTTCGAGCTCGTCATCGGATGTGTCGAGTTCGCGAACGCGTTCTCCGAGCTGAACGATCCCGACGACCAGCGCGACCGCTTCACGGAGCAGCTCGCGGCGCGGGCCGCCGGCGACGAGGAGGCCCACGTCATGGACGAAGACTACGTGCGCGCGCTCGAGTACGGCCTGCCGCCCACCGCCGGGGAGGGCGTCGGCATCGACCGGCTGGTGATGCTGCTCGCGGAGGTGTCCGCCATCCGCGACGTGATCCTGTTTCCGCAGCTGCGACCGGAGAGCCGCCCGTGAGCTGGGAGCTGGCGGTCGGGATGCGGTACCTGCGATCCCGCCGGCGGGCGTTTCTGTCCTTGATCTCCGCGCTCTCGCTCGCAGGGGTCACCATCGGCGTCGCGACCCTTCTCATCGTGCTCGCGGTCATGACGGGCCTCGAGTACGAGCTGCGCAACAAGATCCTGGGCTTCAACCCGCACGTCACCCTGACGAGCTTCAGCGGCGGACTGGGCGACTGGCAGGGCGTGGTGGCCAAGGTGCGCCAGGTGCCCGACGTGAAGGCGGCGTCGCCCGTCGTGTACGGGCAAGCCATGCTCGGGATCGGGCGCAGCGTCTCGGGCGTGGTGGTGCGCGGCATCGATCCCGCGCAGGCCGACGCCGTCATCGACGTCGCGCGGCACATGAAGAGCGGGAGCCTGGCCGAGCTGGGACGCCCCCAGCCGATCACGCTGCCTGCCGACGAAGGCGGCGGGATGGTCGAGCTCCCGGGGATCATGATTGGCCACGAGCTCGCGCGGCAGCTCGCCGTCGGCCCGGGTGACGTCCTGAACGTGATCTCGCCGCTCGGCACGCCGGGGCCCACCGGCATGGTGCCGCGCATGAAGCGGTTCGTGCTGGTCGGGGTCTTCGACTCCGGCATGTTCGAGTACGACACGACGCTCGCGTACATGAACCTGGCGGACGCGCAGCGCTTCTTCGATCAGGACGAGTCCGTCAGCGCCATCGAGGTGCGCGTAAACGACGTCTATGGCGCCCGCGCGACGGCGCGCGCGGTCGAGCGCGCGCTGGGCGGGTTCCCGTACCGCGCCCGCGACTGGATGGAGGTGAACCGCAACCTGTTCTCCGCGCTCAGGCTGGAGAAGGTGGTGTACGGCATCGTCCTCACGCTCATCGTGGTGGTCGCGGCATTCAACATCCTGGCGTCGCTCACCATGGTGGTGAAGGAGAAGCGCCGCGACATCGCCATTCTCAAATCCATGGGCGCATCGAGCGCGGCGATCGGGCGCATCTTCATCTTGAACGGAGCCGTCATCGGCCTCGCCGGAACCGTCCTCGGCAATCTCCTCGGGCTCGCCGGATGCTGGCTCCTGGCGCGCTACCAGTTCGTCGACCTGCCGAAGGACGTCTTCCTGGTGAACACCCTCCCGGTCCGCATCGACCCGGTGAACTTCGCCGTCGTCGCCCTGGCCTCGATCGGCATCTGCCTGGTCGCGGCGCTGTCCCCGGCACGGCGGGCCGCGAGCCTGGTCCCCGTCGAGGTGATCCGATATGAGTAGCGCCGCATGTCCGCGGGGGTGACGCTGCTGGTGGAGGCGCGGGGCCTGGTGAAGCGCTACGTCGACGGACCAGCGGTCGTCGAGGTGCTTCGGGGACTCGATCTGGAGATCGCCGCCGGCGAGCGGGTGGCGATCATCGGGGAATCGGGGGTCGGCAAGAGCACGCTCCTGCACCTCCTGGGGGCCCTCGACGCGCCGTCCGGAGGGCAGCTGCTGCTCGACGGCGTGGACGTGTTCGCGCGCCCGGAGGCCGAGATTGCGGCGCTGCGCAACCGCGAAGTGGGCTTCGTCTTCCAGTTCCATCACCTGCTCGCCGATTTCACGGCGCTGGAAAACGTCATGCTCCCGGCGCTCATCGCCCGGGAACCGGTCCGCGAGGTCCGTGCCCGCGCCGCAGCGCTGCTCGAGCGCGTCGGCCTGGGGGCCAGGCTGCTGCACCGGCCGGGCGAGCTGTCGGGTGGCGAGCAGCAGCGCGTGGCGGTGGCGCGGGCGGTGATGCGCCGGCCACGCTTGCTCCTCGCCGACGAGCCCACCGGTAACCTCGATCCCGCCACCGGCGAGCGGGTGCACGAGCTGCTCCTCGCGCTGAACGAGGAGAGCGGATCCACGCTGGTCGTCGCGACGCACAACGATCGGCTGGCGGCCGCGATGGAACGCACGCTGCGTCTGGTGGGCGGCCGGATCGAGCCCGCGGCGGCCGGACCCACGCCGCGGCGTGGCGTCGGATGAGGGTGGCGGGAACAGAGGTGGTCGCAGGAGGTCGCGTGGGACCGTGGGTGGTGATGTTGCTCGGCGTGCTCATGCTCATTGCCTCCCGGGTGCCGGCGCAGGCCGCGCCCGAGGCACCGGAGCGCGGCAGCGGGCGCTCGCTCTTCGCCGACGTGCTCGACACGGGGCAGGCCGGGCAGACGGTTTCGCACGTCCGTATTGAGGGCAACATCCGGGTCGAGGAGGACGCGGTTCGCGTGCACCTCCAGACGCAGGAAGGCCGTCCGTTCGACCGGACGGCGGTCGACCAGGACATCAAGTCGATCTATGCCATGGGGTTCTTCGATCAGGTGAATGCCGAGGTGACCCCCGATCGCAAAGGCGGTGTCACGGTCACCTTCCAGGTCACGGAGCGGCCGCTCGTACGCAACGTCACGGTCGAGGGCAACGAGAAACTCAAGAAGGAAGAGATCGAGGGCGCGCTGCGCGTGCGCCCGCACACCATCCTCGACCCGGAGAAGGCGCGTCAGGGCATCGAGGGGGCGCGCAAGCTCTACGCCGACAAGGGGTATCTCGACGCCAAGATCACCTACGACACCGTGCCGGTGGGCGAGAACGAGGTGGACGTGCGCTACACGGTGACCGAGTCGTCGCCCGTGCGCGTGAAGGACATCGAGTTCGTCGGCAACGAGGCCTTCTCGAGCCGCAAGCTGCGCGGCCTGCTCCAGACCAAGGAGGCGTGGATCCTGACGCCCATCACGGGAGCGGGCAACCTGAACAAGGACGTCCTGCGCACCGACGTCGAGCGCCTCACCGCGTGGTACTACGACAATGGCTACGTGACCGCGCGGATCGACGAGCCGAAGGTGGAGCGGCGGGAAGACGGGCTGGTCGTGGTCATCAAGATCGACGAGGGCCCGCAGTTCAACATCGGCAAGGTCGAGATCGCCGGCCCCGGGCTTCCCGAGGAGGAAACGCGCCTGCCTCCTGACATGGCGACCAAGCCCGGCGAGGTATTCAGCGCGAGCGCCCTGCGTGACGACGTCCAGCGGCTCACCGAACGGCTGTCCGAGGGCGGCTTCGCCTTCGCGAACATCGACCCGGCCACCGAGGTCGACCCCGAGGACAAGGTGGTCAACGTCACCTTCCAGGTGGAACGCGGCAGTCCGGTCACGGTCGATCGCATCGAGGTGACCGGCAACTCGAAGACCCGCGACTACGTCGTGCGGCGCGAGATGCGGCTCCAGGAGCAGGAGCTCTTCTCCGCCACCAAGCTGCGCAAGAGCCGGGAGGCCCTCCAGCGTGTCGGCTTCTTCCAGGAAGTCAACGTCACGACCCGCAAGAGTCCCGTCGCGGAGGACCGCATGGACGTGGTCGTGGACGTGAAGGAGGCGCAGACCGGGTCGTTCAGTGCCGGGGCGGGCTTCAGCTCGGCCGACAACCTGCTCTTCAACGTACGCATCCAGGAGAACAACCTCTTCGGTCGCGGGCAGCGCCTGGTCGCCAACGTCGACATCGGGTCCATCCGCCGCAACATCATCCTCTCCTTCACGGAGCCGTACTTCCGCGGCACCCCGCTCACCGTCGGGTTCGACGCCTTCAGCTGGCGCCTGGCCTTCGAGGACTTCGACCGCACCGGCACGGGCGGCAGCTTCCAGGTCACCTATCCGGTGACTGCGTTCGGCTGGGAGTCGCTGTGGGGGATTCCCCTGGACGAAGTGCGCGTCGGCGCCGACTACCGCATCGAGCAGGCCAAGATCAGCGACGTGGGGTTCGATGCGCCGGTCGACATCCGGGAAGCCGAGGGCACGAGCCTGATCAGCAGCATCACGCCGCGTGTCTCGCGCAATACGCTGAACCACTACTTCGACCCCACCGCGGGGTCGGCGCAGGACCTGTCGGTGGAGCTCGCCGGCCTCGGCGGCGAGCGTTTCGTCAAGGCGGAGGCACGTTCGCGCTGGTACTACACGTTCCTGCGCTCGAAGACCTTCGGCGATTTCACCTACTCGCTGGGCGCCGCGGGCGCGTACGGTGTCGGCGACACCGGCGTCGACGGCAACGAGCTGCCGCTCTTCGAGCGCTACTTCCCGGGCGGCATCAACTCGATCCGTGGCTTCGAGCCGCGCACGCTGGGGCCGCGGCAGTTCCGCAAGAACACCCGCGGGCAGCCGTTCACGAGCGCGCCGGTTGGGGGCACCTCGCAGCTCATCTTGAACAACGAGATGATCTTCCCTCTGGTGCAGGGCATCGGGCTGAAGGGTGTCGTGTTCCTCGACGCCGGCAACGCGTACGGCGGCGACCAGAACGACCTCATCGACGACGCGCGCTACGCGGCCGGCGGCGGCATGCGGTGGCTGTCGCCGCTGGGGCCGCTGCGCGTGGAAGTGGGGTTCCCGTTCAACACCAAGCCCGGCGACCAGAAGCAGCTCGTGCTGTTCTCGTTCGGCGGGCCTTTCCAGTTCTGATTTCGATCGTGGAGGAACGATTCATGGGTCATCGTTCGACGACGCGCCGCGCGGGGCGTGTGCTCGGGGCGTGCGGCGCTGCCTGGCTGGCGCTCGCAGCGGTGGCGCAGGCGCAACTGCGCGTCGCGGTGGTCGACATGCAGCGGGCTCTCAACGAATGCGACGCCGGCAAGAAGGCCAAAGACTCGGTGAAGGGCAAGTTCGAGAAGGCGCAGCTCGACTTGAAGAAGGAGCGCGAGGACCTGGACAAGGCACGCGACGAGTTCGAGAAGAAGGCGTTGCTGCTCAAGGAGGACGAACGGCGCAACCGCGAGCGCGAGCTCGAGAACCGGGCCCTCGACTTCAAGCGCAAGTACGAGGACCTGCAGCGTGACCTGAAGCGCACCGACGCCGAGCTCACCTCGGGCATCGTGGAGCAGCTCTATGGCATCGTGAACGACTACGGCCGCCAGCAGGGCTACACCCTCGTCCTGGAGGCGAACAGCGGATTATTGTACGCCGACAAGGCGCTGGACATCACCGACGCCATCGTGAAGATCCACAACACCAGCGGGGGGCGGTCCGGCGGGAAGACCCCGCCGCCGACCAGCGTCGTCCCGAAGGAGTAGGCGCTCATCCACACGGGCTGGCAACGACCGCACGACGAACCCACGAGGTTCCCGTACCCCCTGCTCGATCGGGTCCTTGAGCTCGAGCCCGGCGTGCGGGCCGTGGGGGCGAAGCTCGTCAGCGCCAATGAGCCCTACTTCGCGGGGCACTTTCCCGGCGTGCCCGTGGTGCCGGGGGTGCTCCTGTGCGAGGCGCTGGCACAGCTCGGTGCGGCCGTCGCGGGACCCGAGGAGGCCCTCGCGCTCGGCGGGGTGCACCGCGCCCGCTTCCGGCGCCCCGTCGGGCCCGGCGACGCGCTGCGGCTCGAGGTCGCCACCGTGGCCGGGCCCCCGGCGTGGCGATTCCGGGGCTTCGTGGCACTGGGGGAAGCGGTCGTGGCGGAGGTCGAGTTCGACCTCGCCGGGTCCGCCGGACCACGCATCCACCCGGCGGCCGTGGTCTCGTCACGCGCCGAGCTGGACGACGGCGTGCAGGTCGGCCCGTACGCCGTCATCGGGCCCGACGTGCGGATCGGGGCCGACAGCTGGATCGGCGCGCACGCCGTCGTGGACGGACGCACCACGCTCGGGGAGCGCAACCGCGTCTTCCCCTTCGCCAGCGTCGGGAGCCGGCCGCAGGACCTCAAGTATCGCGGCGAGCCCAGCACCCTGGCTCTCGGGGACGCCAACATCGTGCGCGAGTACGTCTCGATCAATCCCGGCACGCAGGGCGGCGGGATGGAGACTGTAGTCGGCAGCGGCTGCCTGTTCATGGTCTCGTCGCACATCGCACACGACTGCAGGCTCGGCGATTCCGTGATCCTGTCCAACGGCGTGGCGCTGGCCGGCCACGTGACGGTGGAGAGCCACGCCATCGTGGGGGGGCTCGCCGGCGTGCATCAGTTCGTACGCGTGGGCGAGTCGTCGCTCTGCGCCGCAGGTGCGATGGTGTCGAAGGACGTCCCGCCGTACTGCACGGTGGCGGGGGACCGGGCACGGCTGTTCGGCCTGAACGTCATCGGGCTCAGGCGCCGCGGGTTCTCGACGGCGACGATCCGCGCGCTCCGCCGGGCCTATCGCCTGATCTTCCACAGCGGCGGCAGCCGGCGCGAGCACGTCGCGCAGGTCAGCGCCGAGCTCGGTGACGTGCCGGAAGTGCGACGCCTGCTCGACTTCATCGCCGCGTCGCAGCGGGGCGTCTGCCGGTAGGGGCATGGAACGGATCGGACTCATCGCGGGCAGCGGCCGATTCCCGGTTCTCTTCGCCGAAACGGCGCGCCGCCGCGGGGTCGGGGTCGTCGCGGTGGCACACCTCGGGGAGACCGACGAGGGATTGAGCGCCGCCGTGGAGGCCATCACCTGGGTGCACGCCGGACAGCTTGATGGCATCATCCAGGCCCTCAAGCAGGCCGGGATCACCCGGGCCGTCATGGTGGGGGGTATCGCGAAGCCGCGACTGTTCCGCGAGTTCAAGCCCGACGCGCGCGCGCTGGCAGTGGTCGCCCGCTGCGGCACGCTGCGGGACGACGTCCTGCTGCGCGCGCTCGCCCAGGAGCTCGAAAGCGAGGGCATCCGCATCGTCGAGTCCACGCTCTACCTGCAGGAGATCGTGCCGGAGGAGGGCGTGCTGTCGGCGCGGGCTCCCACCCCCGAGGAGTGGGCGGACATCCACTTCGGGTTCCGCGCCGCCAAGGTGATCGGACAGTTCGACATCGGACAGAGCGTCGTCGTGCGGGGCAGCGCGGTGGTGGCGGTGGAAGGTATCGAGGGGACGGATGCGACCATTCGGCGCGCCGGACAGCTCGTGAACGGCGACATCGTCGTGGTGAAGGCATGCAAGCCGACCCAGGATCTGCGCTTCGATCTGCCCGCGGTGGGCCCGGACACGGTTCGCACCATCGCCGAGGTGCGCGGGCGCGCGCTCGCGATCGAGGCGTACCGCACGATCATCCTCGACCGCCAGGACATGCTCGCACTCGCCGACGCGGCCGGCATCGCGGTGGTCGCCGTGAACGGCAGGGGAGGCGTCGCGTGAAGACGAAGCTGCGGGCCGCGGTGGTGGGCGTCGGCCACCTGGGGCGCTTTCACGCAGAGAAGTACGCGGCCCATCCGGGCGTCGAGCTGGTGGCGGTCGTCGACATCGACGAGGCACGGGCGCGGGCGGTGGGGGAGGTGCTCGGCGCGACCGTGCTGACCGACCACCAAGGCCTGCGCGGCCGGATCGACTGCGCCAGCGTCGCCGTCCCCACGCCGCGCCACTATGCGGTCGCGCGCGATCTCCTCGAGGCCGGCGTCGACGTCCTCGTAGAGAAGCCGCTCACCACGTCGGTCGAGGAGGGCAAAGGGCTGCTCGAGCTGGCGGTGCGGGGCGGCCGGGTGCTGCAGGTCGGTCACCTCGAGCGCTTCAACCCCGCCATGCGCGCCCTCGGCGGGCGCGTGACCGAACCGCGGTTCATCGAGTGCCAGCGGCTGGCGCAGTTCGGCGAGCGCGGCACCGACGTCGACGTCGTCCTCGATCTGATGATCCATGACCTCGATCTGATCCTCACCATGGTGACATCGCCGGTGCGCGCGGTGGAGGCCGTCGGCGTCCCGGTGCTGACGCCGTCGGTCGACATCGCCAACGCCCGCCTGCGCTTCGCCAACGGCTGCATCGCGAACCTGACCGCCAGCCGCGTGTCGCTGCGGCGCGAACGGAAGCTGCGCATCTTCCAGCCCGACGCCTACTTCTCCATCGACTTCGACGAGCGGCGCGGCCGCGTGGTCCGCCGCGAGCCGGACGACGCCGGCCAGCCGTCGCTGACCTTCGAGGATCTCGAGGTGCGGGAGGGCGACGCCCTCGAGGAGGAGATCGAGGCCTTCGTGCAGGCCGTGCGCGCGCGCCAGCCTCCGCCGGTCACCGGCTGGGACGGCCTGCGCGCCCTCGAGGTCGCCCACGTGATCCGGGAGAGCGTCGAGACCGAGGTGCGCGCGGCGCAGGCCGCTCGAGTCGGATGAACTACTCCGGCGAAGCGTCGCAGGCCGTGCGCGTTCCGGCGCCGCGCCGCGTCCTGCTGGTCGCCGGCGAGGCGTCCGGCGACCTGCACGGCGCCGATCTACTGCGGGCGCTCCGCCAGCGGCGGCCCGACGTCGAGGTGTTCGGCCTGGGGGGTGAGCACCTCCGCGCCGCCGGGATGCACACCGTCGCCGACGCGCGCGAGGTGGCGACGGTCGGGGTGGTGGAGGGAGTCGGACGGCTGCGCACGCTGCTGCGCGTGTATCGCACGCTCGCCCGGCGCCTGCGCGCCGTGAAGCCGGACCTGTGCGTGCTGATCGACTTCCCGGAGTTCAACCTGCGTCTGGCGCGGGTGGCGCGCGCGGCGGGCGTGCCGGTGCTCTACTACATCGGCCCCCAGGTCTGGGCCTGGCGCCGGGGGCGGGTCCGGAAGATCGCCCAGCTGGTCGACCGGCTCGCCGTCGTCTTCCCCTTCGAGCCCGGACTCTACGCGCCCTGGCTGCCGGGCGTCGAGTTCGTCGGCCATCCACTCCTCGACCGCGTCGAGGCCACGCGCGGGCGCGACGAGACGTTGCGCCTGCACGGGCTCGACTCCGCCCGTCGCACCGTGGTTCTCCTGCCCGGGAGCCGCGCCAAGGAGATCGACTACATCCTGCCGCGCCTGCTCGACGCGGTCCGCGAGCTCGCGACCAAGGGCAACTACCAGTTCGCGCTCGGCCTCGCGCACACGCTCGACCGTGGCGACGTCGAGGCGCGGATCCGCGCCGCCGGCGTGCCGGTTCCCGTGATCGCCGACGATCTCTACAACCTGGTGGCCGCCGCCGACCTCGCGCTGGTGACCTCGGGCACGGCGACCCTCGAGTGCGCGTTGCTCGAGTGCCCGATGGTGATCGTCTACCGGCTGTCGCCCGTGACCTGGGCGCTCGGCCGGCTGCTCGTCCGCGGCATCGCGCACGTGGGGATGCCGAACATCGTGGCCGGGCGCGAGGTCGTGCCCGAGCTCCTCCAGCGCGACGTCACCGGCCCGCGGATCGCGGCCGCGGCGCGGGCGATTCTCGACGACCCGGCGCGCGACGCAGCGATCCGGGCGGACCTCAGGGAGGTGCGGCAGCGCCTGGGGCGCGGCGGCGCCGCCGATCGCGCGGCGGCGATCGCCGTCGAGATGATGCCGGCGGAGCGGCGATGAGCACCTACAGCCGCATGCTGCGCTATCTGCGGCCCTACGTGTGGCCGCACATGGTGCTCGCCGTCCTCTTCATGCTGGCCTTCAGCGGCATCGAGAGCAGCGTGCCCTTCCTGATCAAGTTCACGTTCGACCAGGTGTTCACGCGCCAGCAGCCCGAGCATCTCCAGCTCGCGGTGGGGCTCGCGCTCGCGCTGGCGCTGCTGCGTGGCGGGGTGGGCTTCGTCGCGGGCTACCTGAACGACTGGGTGGGCCAGCGCATCGTCACCGACCTGCGCAACGAGCTGACCACCCATCTCCAGCGGCTCGACCTGGCGTTCTTCAACAAGCAGCGCGCCGGCCAGATCGTGTCGCGCGTCACCGCCGACGTCACGCTGGTGCGCAGCTCGGTCACCGACGCCGTGCGGTCGATCTTCCAGGACACGACGTCGCTCATCGGTCTGGTCGCCGTCGCCTTCTACATGGACTGGGTGCTGGCGCTGATGGCGGTGGTGCTGTTTCCGGTGGCAGCGCTGCCGCTGCGGGCGTTCTCGAAGCAGCTGCGCCAGAACAGCCGCCGCCAGCAGGAGGCCGCGGCCCGCCTCACCGCCATGCTGCACGAAAACGTCCAGGGCAACCGCATCGTCAAGCTCTTCGGCCAGGAGGCGTACGAGGCGCGGCGGTTCCACGACCAGGACGAGAAGATCTTCAAGCTCTTCATGCGCAGCAGCCGGGTGCGGTCGCTGCCGGTGACGGAGGTGCTGGCCGGCCTCGCCGTCGCGGGCATCATCTGGTACGGCGGCGCCAGCGTCATCGCGGGCACCCGCACGCAGGGCAGCTTCTTCGCCTTTCTCGCCACGGTTGCGTTCCTCTTCGAGCCGTTCAAGAAGCTCGTCCGCACGAACTACACGATCCAGCAGGGCATCGCGGGCGCCGAACGTGTCTTCGCGCTGATCGACAGGGTCCCGCACGTCGTCGACCGCCCGGGCGCGGTGGCGCTGCGCGGCGTCCGGCAGGGTATCGAGTTCCACGACGTGCGCTACGAGTACGAGCCCGGAGAGCCGGTGCTGCGCGGGATCGACCTGCGCATCGCGGCGGGCCGGGTGGTCGCGCTCGTCGGCATGAGCGGTGGCGGCAAGAGCACGCTCGCCGACCTGATCCCTCGGCTCTACGACGTGACGCACGGGCGGATCACGATCGACGGCATCGACGTGCGCGATCTCACGCTGCGCAGCCTGCGGGCCCACATCGCGGTCGTGGCGCAGTTCACCTTCCTCTTCAACGACACCGTGCGCGCCAACATCGCCTATGGCGACGCCCGCGCCGATTCCGGCGCGATCGTCGCCGCCGCGCGCGCCGCCAACGCCCACGACTTCATCACGGCGCTCCCGCAGGGCTATGAGACCCCGATCGGCGACCTCGGGGTGCGGCTCTCCGGCGGCCAGCGCCAGCGGCTGGCGATCGCGCGCGCCATCCTGAAGAACGCTCCCATCCTGATCCTCGACGAGGCCACCTCGGCGCTCGACACCGAGTCCGAAGGCCTCGTGCAAGAGGCCCTCGAGCGCCTGATGGCCCACCGCACCACGCTCGTGGTCGCCCACCGACTCTCCACCGTGCGCCGCGCCGACCGCATCGTCGTGGTGTCGCACGGGGAGATCGTCGAGAGCGGCACGCACGACGAGCTGCTCGCGCGCGGGCGGGAGTACCGGAAGCTCTACGAGCTGCAGTTCGGAGAGGTGGACGTGGCGGCGGCGGGAGTGGGGGGCGGGGCGTGAG
>JBKPDC010000318.1:0-10072 GCA_046727715.1 Thermodesulfobacteriota bacterium | reverse complement strand
GTAGGCGGCGAGCGGGTTCACCTGCGCGAGCGGTGCCACCGCGGGCGGAATCTGCATCGGGATGCGATGGGCCGCGGCGTCGAGCTTGCGCAGCGCGCTCGCCAGCGCGAGCGGCTTGCCGGACAGCTCCGCACCGACCCGGTCGGCGGCGAACTCGCGCTGCCGGCTGATGGCGAACTGGATCAGCATCGCGACGAAGGGCGCGAGCATGACCATGAGCGGATTCACCCCGCCGCGTCCCTGATCGTCGCGCCCGCCGCCGAACATCGCGAAGCGCGAGAGGAACCCGACCGCGCCCGCCATGCTGGCGGTGAAGGTCTGGAGCAGCATGTCGTGGTTCTTCACGTGGCCCAGCTCGTGTCCGAGGACGCCCGCGATCTCGTCCCGGTCGACGAGGTCCACGAGGCCCTGCGTGACGCACACCACCGCGTTGGACGGGTTGCGGCCCGTGGCGAAGGCGTTCGGCTGCTGGTGCGGCGCGACCGCCAGGGTCGGCATCGGCAGGCCGGCGCGCTGGCGCAGCCCGTCGACGACGGCATGCAGCTCGGGCGCTTCGGCAGGCGTGATGGTGCGCGCGCGATAGGCGCGCAGCACCATCGACGCCGAGTTGAAGTACATGAAGAAGTTGGACGCCGCGGCGAGCAGGAACGCCATCAGGGCGCCCTGCGTGCCACCGACCGCGCCGCCGACCGCGACGAAGAGCGCCGTCAGGCCGGCCATCAGGACGAACACCTTGAAGTCGTTCATCACCGCTCCTCTCCGCCGCCCCATAGCCGGTCCGCTCCGAACGTGCACCCCACGTCCGAGCGGGCCCGTTGTGCACCCTAGGGGCAATTCCCGCAGGAGCGGCTAACGGGCATGGTCCCCCGGATCCTGTGGGGGAGCATCTATCTGGTCGGCGCCGACAAGCACTTCAGGTGCGCCGCGAGCGGCACCCCGCCGCCACGGGGCATGCGACGCAGCGTGGCCGGCGCGCGGTGCAGATCGTCGCCCCCAGGTCCATCAGCGCCTGGTTCCACTCACCGGCACGGCCGCGCGGCACGAGCCGCCCGGCGAGGCGCCAGAGACTGTTTGTCCGGGCCGACGATCCGCGGCGCCCGCGCACGCGGAAGACGCGGGCGAGCACGCGGGCGATGTTGGTATCGACCGCTGCCGCGTCGGCGCCGAAGGCGATGCTGGCGACCGCCCCCGCGGTGTAGCGCCCGATCCCGGGAAGGCGGCGAAGGACGTCGGGATCGTCGGGGAACGTCCCCCCATGGTCGTCGACCACCCGACGCACGGCGGTATGCAGGTTGCGCGCACGGGCGTAGTAGCCCAGACCCGCCCAGCTGTCGCGCACCGCGTCAGCGGGCGCCGCGGCCAGGTCCTCCAGGGTGGGGTAGCGGCGCAGGAAGCCCCGGTAGTGCCCCATCACGCGCG
Organism: Thermodesulfobacteriota bacterium; assembly: GCA_046727715.1. Classification (GTDB taxonomy): domain Bacteria; phylum Desulfobacterota; class Binatia; order DP-6; family DP-6; genus CAVQLX01. The sequence continues at coordinate 8,653 of JBKPDC010000318.1, read as the reverse complement.
ACACCTGCGTCTGCTGGAGCATGAACTCCGAGACGAGGACGGCATAGGGGTCGCGCGTTCCGCGCCACGGGAGCGCGCGCTGGTGCCGGGCGTACCAGCTGAGCAGGCGCCGGCGGAAGGCGCGCGCGCCTTGCGGGAGCGCAAGCGGTTTTCGCCCCCGCCGCGGACGGCGACGAACTACACTTGGCATCGATGCGCTGGCTGCATCGCACGCTCTTCGCCGCCGCCACTCGCGCCCTCACGCGACGGCGAGCGAGCTACCATCACATCCTGCCGAGCCCGCTGGGCATGCTGCGGGCGACGCTCCACAAGGGCGACGTGCTCCTGGTGGACGGCGAGCAGCGGGTCAGCCAGGTGATCAAGTACCTGACGCAGAGCTCGTGGTCGCATTCTGCACTCTACGTGGGCGACGAGGTGTGGCACCGTCATCCCGAGCGGCGCGCGGAGCTGGAGCGGCGGTTCGGCGTGGACGCACGCCACCTGCTCGTCGAGGCGATCATGGAGGAGGGTGTGATCGCCTCGCCACTGGCGAAGTACGAGATGCACAACCTCCGCATCTGCCGTCCGCACGGGCTGCGCCCAGAGCACTGCCGACACGTCGTCGACGAGGTGCTCGCCCAGCTCGGGTCGTGCTACGCCGTCGGCAACGCCCTCGCCCTGGCGCGCTACTTCTTCCCGGTGTCGCTGATCCCGCGACGCTGGCGCCGGCGCGCGCTCGAGCTGGCCGACGACGTCACGAAGGAAGTCATCTGCTCGACGCTGATCGCGCGCGCGTTCCATCACGTGGGCTTCCCCATCCTGCCCGCCGTGACCCCCGCCCTCGCCGCGCCCGCCCGTCAGCGCTGGCGCGCCTGGCTGCGGCCCGGGCCTTACCCGCACGTGTTCCATCGCGAGGCCTGCGCGCTGATCACGCCGCGCGACTTCGACCTCTCGCCCTACTTCGACGTCGTCAAGCTCACCGGCCTCGCCGAGCGCGACTTCGACTATCGCCGCATTCGCTGGGCGTAGGAGTCCGATCCGAGACGGAGTCTCGGATCGGCCCCTAGCGAAACGGCGAGGCGTAGCGTGCAGCAGCTCCCAGCTCCTCGGCGATGACGAGCAACCGGTTGTACTTGGCGGTGCGCTCGGAACGCGCCGGGGCGCCCGTCTTGATCTGCCCGGCGCCGGTGGCAACGGCGAGATCAGCGATGAAAGAGTCCTCGGTCTCGCCGGAGCGGTGGGACACGACGCTTCGGTAGTCCGCGCGCGTCGCGCGCGCCATCGTCGCGCGCGTCTCGGTGAGGGTACCGATCTGGTTGACCTTGATGAGGATGGCGTTGGCCAGCCCCTCGCTGATGCCCTGCGCGAGGATGCGCTCGTTGGTGCAGAACAGGTCGTCGCCCACGAGCTGCACGCGACCGCCCAGCGCCGCCGTCAACGCCTTCCAGCCGGCGCGGTCGTTCTCGCCGAGCCCGTCCTCGATCGACACGATCGGGTAGCGCGTGCACCAGCGTTCGTAGAGCGCGATCAGGTCGGCGGCGGAGCGGCGCGGGCCGCCCGCCTTCGGGAACACGTAGCCGTCGCCGTCGGCGAGCTCGCTGGCGGCGCAATCGAGCGCGAGCGCGACGTCGCGGCCGGGTGCGAGGCCGCACGCGCGGATCGCCTCCTCGAGGAGGTCGAGCGCCTGCTCGTGGCTCTCGAGCTCGGGGGCGAAGCCCCCCTCGTCGCCGACGGCCGTGGTGAGCTTCCGCTCGTGCAGCAGCTTCCTGAGCGCGTGATACACCTCGACGCCGTGGCGAATCGCCTCGGCGAACGACGGCGCGCCGTGGGGCACGATCATGAACTCCTGGAAGTCGAGGTTGTTGTCGGCGTGCTTCCCGCCGTTGATGACGTTCATGAACGGCACGGGGAGCAGCGTGGCCGCGTCGCCACCGAGCGCGCGATAGAGCGGCTTCGCCGCGGCGGTCGCGGCGGCGCGCGCGGTCGCCAGCGACACGGCGAGCAGCGCGTTGGCGCCGAGCCGCGCCTTGTTGTCCGTGCCGTCCAGCGAGATCAGCTTGGCGTCCACCAGGTTCTGATCCGCGTCCAGGCCGGCCAGCGCGGGGGCGATCACGTCGTTCACGTTGGTGACCGCGCGGCGGACGCCCTTGCCGGCGTAGCGCTTCGGGTCGCCGTCGCGCAGCTCCACCGCCTCGCGCTCGCCGGTCGATGCACCGGATGGTACCGCCGCGACACCGCTCGCGCCCCCGATGACCGTCACCACCGCCTCCACCGTGGGAAAGCCACGGGAGTCGAGAATCTCCCGGGCCGTCACGCGCTCGATCTTGGCCGCCATTGCTCTCTCCTGGTCTCGGGTCTAGGACGGCCCGGGCAGCGTGCGCAGGACCACCACCCAGACCTCGGACAGCAGGGGCAGCACCGGGATGACGCGCTCGAGCCGGAGCCCGGCACGTGCTGCCTCGTTCGCCAGCTCGCGCTTCGTGAGCCTCGGGCTGCGCTTCGGGTTGCTTCCCAGCACCCGTCGCACGCCGCGCTGGAAGCTCTTCCAGGTGTAAGGATGGCACACGGTGGCGACCACCGGGCCGCGCGCCAGGTCGGCCAGGTTGCGGAACATCCGCGTCCGGGTGTCGGCCGGCAGGTGCATCATGAAGCGACTGCTCACCACCGCGTCGACGCTGCGCGGCTTGCAGGGCGGCCGCTCGAGGTCGGCACGCACGTGACCCAGCGCCGCGCCGCGCCGCCGCGCCACGGCGAGCATCGCCGGCGAGATGTCGGCGCCGATCACCCGGAATCCCCGGCGGCGGAGGAACGCGGACAGGATGCCTGTCCCGCAGGGGGCGTCGAGCACGAGACCCCCGGGCGGGACACCGGCGAGTGCCCGCGCGAGCGCGCGCTCGGTGAGCCGCAAATTGACCCGCCGGCCGAAGCTTCCGTAGCGGCGGCGCTCGTAGCGCTCGGCGTCGAAATGGCGGTAGCCCCAGCGCGCGTCGTAGTGCTCCGCGACCGGCTCCGCCATGACTGCGCGACGCTAACAGCCCGACCGGCGAGTGACAAGGATCGCACCCCGGGCGGCAGGCCGGAGCGGCGGTGAAGGCGCCCGCTCTTCTGCTCCTCGCGTGCCTGCTGCTGTTCTTCACGGGTCTGGGCGACGTGCCTTTCTACACCCGCGGCGAGCCGCGCGAGGCACTGGTCGCCCGGGAGATGATCCGGACGGGAGAGTGGCTCGTGCCGTCGCGCCCCGACGGCGAACTCACCCGCAAGCCGCCGGTGTTCTACTGGGCGGCGGCGACGGCCCTGTCACTCCTGCCGCAGCGTCCGGAGCTGGCGGCGCGCCTGCCGTCGGCGCTCCTCGCAACCGCCGGGGTCCTCGTCACCTGGGTGGTCGTCCACGCGACCTTCGGGGCTGCGGTCGCCTTCCTGGCGGCGTTGATGCTCGCCACCACGCTGGAATGGATCCGCGCCGCGACGATCGCGCGCGTCGACATGGCACTGGTCGCCGGACTCACGGTGCTCTTCGGGGCGTGGCTCACAGCCCTGGTGCGCGACCGGGAGCGTCCCGGGCTCGCGCTGCTGGTCACCGCGGTCGGCGGTGCCGTGCTCGCCACCCTGGCCAAGGGACCGGTCGCACTCGTCCTCCCCGCGCTGGCGGTGGCGGCATTGATCGCCGTCCGGCGCGACCTCTCGCTGCTCCGCCGCCTCGGCGCGATCCCGGTGCTCGTCCTGGGCGGCGCGATCGCCGCGCTCTGGTACGGCGCGGCGTTCACCAGGCACGGCTGGGCGTTCTTCGACGTCGTCGCGCAGGAGAACTGGCTGCGCTACGTCGACAGCGAGGACGCCGGGACGGGTCACTCCCACGGCCTTCTCTACCTGCCGCTGGTCGGGCTGATCGGCCTGTTGCCGTGGACGCCGCTCCTGCCCCTCGCCGGCGTGCCGCTCGCCGACCGTACCCGGCGCACTGCGGCCCTCGTGTTCGCGACGGTCTGGGTGATGGTCACGCTCGTCTTCTTCTCGCTCGCCGACGCGAAGCGGAGCGTGTACCTCCTGCCGCTCTTCCCGGCGCTGATGCTCCTCGTCGGCCTCGGCGTGGAGCAGCCACCGGCGGGACGTCTCGCCGGCATCCTTCGCCTGACCACCGCCCTCTACCCGCCGGTGTTCGCCATCCTCGGGGTCGCCGCGGCGGCTCTGGCGTCGGGCGCCGACGTGGCGGTGTTGCTCCGGCCCTGGCTCAAGCCGCGCGACGCGCAGAACACGCTGGCGATCGTCTCGGTCACGCGGTCGGCGGCGCCGGTCCTCGTCGTGCTCGCGGGACTCGCGCTCGGGGGAGCGTTCCTCATGCTGCGCGCGCGCCGGGCGAGCGACTGGCGGCGGCTCGTGCACGTGGTGGCGGTGCTCACGATCGCGTGGACGGCGGCGATCGGCATCTGGTTGCGTCCCCCGATCGGGCGTGCCGCCAGCCTCCAGCCGTTCATGGCGCGTGTAGACGGGCTCGTGCCGCCGGACGCCACCCTGTTCGCCTTCTTCGCGCCCGATGCGGGGCTGCGCTTCTATGCGCCGCGCCCCCTCGAGCCCTGGCGCGCGCAGAGCCGTGGCCCCGCCTATCTCCTGCTCTGGGAGGACGAGCGGCAGCGCTGGCGCGACACGCAGGGGAAGCCGCTCGAGCCGCTCGCGGTGAGCGAGGCGCAGCAATCGCGGCGGGGGTCGCTGACGCTCGTCCTCGTCCCCCCCGGCGCGGGGCTGCGCGCGAGTGGACCCGGTTGACAACCGTGGTCAGAGATCCGCGAACGTGGTCCGGTGGATCTCGAGGCGGTCGGCGGCCCGCCGGACCTCGGGGCTGGTGAGCGCGGCCAGCTCGGCCTCGTGCCGGAATGATTTCATCCGGCGGTCGATCTCGGGCGCCCGTCGCGTGGCGGGGTGGAAATACATCTCGACGATCTCGCCGGACGGCGTCAGGTCCAGCAACTTGAGGACCATCGCCTCGTCCATCGCGCCGCTGGCGCTCAGCCCGAGCACGACGTCGTTCGAACGGATGCCCCGGCGACGCAGCCGCGCGCGCAACACGCCGAGCCAGGGCGCGAGCCCGGCGGCGGCGGCGAGCTGGGGGACGAGGCCCCGCCCCGCGACACGCCAGCCGATGAGTGGCGGCTCGTAGGGCACGCGCATCGCGCGCAGCCCGAACTCGCGACCGACGCGCAGGATGATGCCGAGGACTGTCGGGTGCAGGTGCATGTGATTGTGCGCGTTGACGTGATCCAGCTCGAGCCCGGTGGCGGCGAACGCCTCGAACTGGGCGCGAATCTCGGCCTCCAGCTGCCGTCGCGCCACCGGGTCGAAGAAGAAGCGGAAGCCGGACGCAACCAGCCTGTGCGACAGGTATCCGCTGCGCTCCGTGAGGCGCGACACCTGCGACGGCGGCAGCAGCGGCCGATCCTGGACGACGACGACGTGCAGCCCCACCCGCAGCGTCGGCAGCCGGCGTGCGCGCGCGACGGCATCTGCGGCCGCGCTCCCGCCGACCATGAGGCTCGCCGTCGACAGGATGCCGTCGCGGTGCGCGATCTCCACCGCCTCGTTGACCGCTTCGCACAGCCCGAAGTCGTCCGCCGTGACGATCAACCGCCGCACGCGGACGGTGTACCGCGCTGGGGGCCGAGTCGTGAAGGGCTCCGAGCCCCGCCTCCCCCCACCGCCCCTACGTGGTGGACGTACAGCTCCTCCTTCGACGGGCGATGCACCGGCGGCGGCAAACGGAGCTCGTACCGTACCGGCTTCGCGTGGTCGGCGATCAGCCGTTCGGCCGAGTACACCTGGCCGAACTTCCACAGCATCTTCCAGAAGTTCGTCTGCCCCTGCGCGAGCAGCTTCACCGTGATGCCGAACACGTCGTAGAGCGCGCGCAGCCCGAGGTGCTTGCGGGAGAGGACATGCTGCGTCTTCACGAACTCCTCGTAGAAGCGCGCGAGCGGAAGCGCGGTGGGCAGCACGGCATGCTGGACGTCGAACAGCCGGTAGTCGCGGCTCGTGAAGCGGCGCGACTCCGTGAGCCACGTCTCGGTGCCGGGATACGGCGTGTTGATCGTCAGGTTCACGATCTCGGGCACCTCGAGGGCCCACTGCCGCACCACCTCGAAGCGGTGCTCGTCCCAGCCGGGGTCGGCGATGATGTTGACGGCGACCACCAGCCCGAGCTGGCGGGCGACCTCGAGCGCTTGCTCGTTCTCGCCCAGGCGCACGCGCTTGCGGTGGCGCTCGAGCCCTTCCTCGTCGATCGCCTCGATGCCGAGGAACATGTAGCGCAGGCCGAGGGTCACCCAGCGGGCGAACACCTCGCGGTTGCGCAGCAGGACGTCGGCACGCGTCTCCAGGTAGTAGCGCTTGCGGATGCGCCGGCGATCGATTTCGTCGGCGATCGCCATGCCGTGCTCGGAGCGGATGAATGCCACGTCGTCGACGATGAAGACGTTCGGCTCTGCGATGCTCGCCAGGTCCTCGCCTGCGGCTTCGGGCGAGAGCGTGCGGTAGCTCCGGCCGTAGAAGGTCCAGGCGCTGCAGAAGGCGCAATCCCACGGGCAGCCACGCGTGAACTCGATGGAGGCGCACGGGTCGAGCTCGCCGATGAAGTACTTGCGGCGCCCGCCGGCGAGGTGACGCGCCGGCATCGGGTACTCGAGGTCTCTGACCAGCAGCGGCGCGGGACCGGTTCCGTCGCGCGTGACCACGCCCGGCAGGGTCTCGAGCGCCGGGCCGCCCGCGAAGGCCTCGAGCACGCGCGGCATGATGCCCTCGCCCTCGCCGCGCACCACGCAGTCGATGGCGCCGGCGGCGTGCGCGAGGAGGTCGGTGGCGACGAACGAGGCGCTGTGCCCGCCCACCACGACGCCGCAGTGCGGCCGGCAAGCTTTCGCCGCACGCGCGAGGTCGATCACCTCGGGCACGTTCGCCAGGTAGTTCAGCGAGAAGCCGACCACGTCGGGGTCCCACTCCGCGATCAGCCGGTCGAGGCGCGCGCCCGGAAACACCTGGAGATCGAGCAGCCGCACGTCGTGTCCGGCGGCCTCGGCTGCGCCGGCCACGCGCTCGAGCCCGAGTGGCTCGAGCCGCAGGTAGATCTCCGAGAAGATCAGGGGGCTCGGATGCACGAGCAGCACACGCACGGTCAGTCTCCCCGGGGAACGAGGTCCCCAGTACGTATCACGAGGACGGCACGGCGGGCCATGGTCCCCGCTGCGCACGACGAGGCGCACGCTTGAATGGTCAGTGGGTTCGGTGTCAAGTGAGCCCGGTTGACTGCGGTGCCGGCAGGATCCGACCGGGACGTTCGCCGGCAGGCGCTGGCGCCAGCCGGACCTCGGGCGGGGAGCACGTGACGGCGGCCCGGTGGTGGCGAGCGGGGCTGGTCGTGTGCGGTGCGGCCCTCTTCGCCTACCTGCTCGCCGACACCGGGCTCCAGGCGCTCGCCGATTCGTTCCGCGTCCTGTCGTGGCGCCTGCTCGTCGTGCTGGTTTTTCCGTGCCTGTTCATCAAGCTCTTCGACACGCTCGGCTGGTACTGGACGTTCGCAGGCTCCACCGTGCCGCTGCTGGCACTGGTGCGGATTCGCCTCGCCGGCCAGGCGGTCAACACGATCACGCCCACCGGGACACTGGGCGGAGACGCCACGAAGATGTGGCTGCTCCGCGATCGCGTCAGCGCGACCGAGAGCCTTGCCTCGTTGATCGTCGTGAAGACGACCATGGTGGCTTCGCAAGGCGTGTTCCTCGCTGTCGGTGTGCTCCTCGCCCGGCACCTGCTGGCGCTCGGCACGCCTCTGGTGCGCGGCATGGAGTGGCTCCTCGGGCTCGAGGTCGCCGCCGTGATCGGCTTCGTCGGCGTGCAGCTGGCGGGGGTCCTCGGCCGCGGTCACCGTGTCCTGCAGCGCGTCGGGATCGGCATGGGGCCGCGGATCGGGGAGGCAGCCAGAGATGTCGACCGGGTCCTCGCGACGGTTTACCGCCGGCAGCCGGGGCGTGTAGCCCTCTCCGTCTCGTGCAACCTCCTCGGATGGTTCGCGAGCGCCGGCGAGACCTGGCTGATACTCCACTTCCTCGGCGCCACGGTGACGCCGTCGGCGGCGATCGCCATCGAGGCATTCGCCACCGGGGTGCGGTTCGCGACGTTCTTCGTTCCGGCACAGATCGGCGTGGCCGAAGGCGGCTCGATCGCCGCCTGCATCGCACTCGGGTTGAGCGGCGAGATCGGCCTGGCGCTCAGCCTGGTCCGCCGCGTGCGCGAGGCGGCCTGGACCGGAGTCGGACTGCTCCTCCTCGTGGGAGCGCCGCGGCCGTCCCCCGCACTGGCCCGCCCGTCGGAGGTGTGAGCGCACGGCCGGGTGGCCCTCGGCGTCGCGCGGCTGCGCATCACCGACCTCGAGACCGGCGATCAGCCCATCACCTCCGAGGACGGCTCCGTCACCGCGGATCCCCTCGCCCCTCAAGCTCGGCGGCTTCCGGGCGCTGAAAGGGTTGCGACGCGCACCTGCGCGGCGAGCGGGACCAACGCAACGCGCTCTGGTCGCTGCTTGCCTTCGAGCTGTGGCGGCTCGAGTACCTCGGCGACGCGTCCGTCGTGTGAAACCGACCCGAGACGAAGCCTTGGGTCGGTCCTAGAACGGGTAGTCGATCCCGGTGAACACCTTGAG
>JBKPDC010000317.1:0-4555 GCA_046727715.1 Thermodesulfobacteriota bacterium | reverse complement strand
ACGCCGACAGTCTCTACGGCATCCCCATCTCGAGCCCGCACGTCCGCAGCCTGAACCTCGCCACTGCCGTCGCCATCGTGCTCTTCGAGGGGCTGCGGCAGCTCGGGCGCGCATGAGCGGGCGCGCGGCGCTCGCGGCGCTGCTCCTCGTGGCGTGCGGCGCCTGCGCACCGATCCCGCTGGCCAGCGAATCCGCCTTCCATCCCTCGGACGCCGCGCTGGGAGTGACCCGTGTGGTGCACGGCACCTTCGTGCTCGAGCTCGACAACAGGCGCCTGCTCGTCGACCCCTGGTTCCACTCCGGCCTTTTCACGCGCCAGCGGGAGCCGCTCGGCCTGACGCCCGCGACGTTGCCGCGGCTCGCCGCCGTGCTCCTGACCGGCGACGTCCCCGACCGCCTGGACCCCCACGCGCTGCGCGATCTGGCCGCCACCGTGCCGCGGGCCATCGCCCCGCCGTCGCTGCGTGAGCGACTGCTCGATCTCGGGTTGCGCGAGGTCACCGGACTCGCCTGGTGGGAGCCGACGGCGGTGGACGGGCTCACCATCACGGCGGTGCCGGCCGGCGGCGGCCCGACCACGAACGGCTACGTGGTCGTCTCGCCCGCGGCGCGCGTCTACATCGCAGGCCCGACCCCCCCGTTCCCCGGCCTGGTGGACATCGCCGTCGCGTTCCCGCGCCTCGACGTCGCCATCTTGCCGATCGGCGGGCGGCGCGTCTTTGGCATCCTGCACGAGATGACTCCCGAGCAGGCGGCCGAGGCGGCCGCCACCCTCGACGCCGCGCGCGTCGTCCCGAGCGGATACGGCGCGCGCAGTCGCTCGCCGTTCACCTGGTACGGTGGCTCGCCGCTGGACCGCTTCCGCACCGCCATGGCGGGCAAGGGCCTCGCCGAGCGCGTGCTCGTCCTCGAGCCCGGGGAGAGCTGGCACTACGCGAAGCCCTAGCGAGTGGGACCGGGGCCCCGGGGGTGGCGCGCAGCGCCGGGGCCCCCGTCCCTCATCCCTCGCGCAGCACGCGCAGGAAGGCTGCCCCGTAGCGGGCGAGCTTCGCCGGCCCGATCCCGGCAAGCGCGAGCAGCCCGGCGTCGTCCGTCGGTCGCGCGGCCGCCATGCGCGCGAGCACCGCGTCGCTGAAGACGATGTACGCGGGGACGCCCTCGGCGTCGGCGAGCGCGCGGCGCAGCGCCCGCAGGCGCTCGAACAGCCGTGCGTCGGGCGTGGCCGCGGACGCCATCCCCGCGGCAGGCGCCGGGAGCACCAGATCGGCGAGGGTCTGGCCGCGGCACACGTCGCACGACGTGCCGCAGGACTCGATCGGCTCGTCGAAGTGGCGGACCAGGTTGCGCCACCGGCAGCCGGGCGCGTCGGCGAGCTCGAACGCCGCGACGCTGCTCCGCCGCGCGGCGGCCCTGGCGGCTGGATCCGCGATGCTCTCCTGGAGCGCGCGGTGGCTCACGACGTCGGCCCAGGAGTAGAGCAGCACGCACTCGCTCACGAGCCCATCGCGCCCTGCGCGCCCGATCTCCTGGTACCAGCTCTCGATCGAGCGCGGCAGCTCGCGGTGGATCACCCAGCGCACGTTCGACTTGTCGATGCCCATGCCGAAGGCGATGGTCGCCACCACGACGTCGACCGCGTCGCGCGCGAAGGCGTCCTGGTGGCGCGCGCGTACCGCGTCCTCCAGACCCGCGTGGTACGGCACGGCACGGACCCCGGCGTCGCACAGGAAGCCCGCCAGCGACTCCACGTTGCGCCGGCTGAGCGTGTAGACGATGCCCGTTTCCCCGCGCCGCCGCCGCACGAAGGCGAGCAGATCCTTCCGCGACCCGCGGCCATCGCCCTTCTTGTGCACCGTCAGCCGCAGGTTCGGGCGGAAGAACGTGCCCTTGAAGCCGTCCGGCTTCACCATGCCGAGCTGGCGCATGATGTCGCGCACGACGGGCCGCGTGGCGGTGGCGGTGAGCGCGAGCAAGGGAGGGCCGCCGAGCTCCTGCTTGAGGCCGCAGAGCCGGCGGTAGGCGGGACGGAAGTCGTGCCCCCACTCCGAGATGCAGTGCGCCTCGTCCACCGCCACCAGGGAGACGCGCACCCCGGCGAGCGCGCCGCGCACTCCGCCCTCGAGTCCTTCCGGCGCCACGTAGACCAGCTCGTACTCCCCACGTCGCAGCCGCGTGAGGCGGTCGCGCCGGGCCGGGCCGTCGAGCGTCGAGTTGAGGACCGTGGCGCGGAAGCCGACGCGGTCCAGCGCATCCACCTGATCCTTCATCAGCGAGATGAGCGGGCTCACGACCAGTACCGTGCCGGGCAGGATGCGCGCAGGAATCTGGTATGTGAGCGATTTCCCCGCTCCCGTCGGCATCACCCCGATGCAGTCGCGGCCGCCCAGGACCGCCGTGATGAGCTTCTCCTGTCCGGGACGGAAGTCCGCGTACCCGAAGACGTCGCGCAGGACGTCGCGGGGTGAGGGACGGGAGGCGGGCGCGAAGAGGTCGATGCGCCCGCATAGCAGCCTGTGCGGCCCGATGCAGCAGTCGCAGCGATGATATTCGCCGCGCGGGTGTGTCAGCCCGAGCCCGGCGCGGCCGATGCGCCGCGCGCGCTCCGCTCCGCCGCCTTGGCGCGTACCCGCGCGACGAGATCCGGCCAGCCCGGCAGCGGCCGGACCGGGGCGAAGTCTTCGTTGCGATCGAGCAGCGCCGGCGAGGCGAAGCCGAGGCTCGTGGCGTCGCCGAGCAGCGCCAGCGCCGCCTGCGGATCGCCGGTCACCGCGCGCAGGCACGCCGTATTGTACGGCGGGATCCACGAGTCGGGACGCACGCGCCCCGCGCTGGCGTAGTACCCCTCCGCTGCCGCGGTGTCGGCGAGGAAGCGGGCGCTGTTCCCCGCCTGGATGAGCACCTCGAACCCTTCCGGCAGCACCGCGAGGGCGCGGCGATAGTTCTCGAGCGCCCGCGCGTAGTCGCCGCGGTCGTAGAAGAGGTCGGCGAGGCGCCGATGCACGTGCGGGTACGTCGGATCGAGCGCGATCGCGCGCTCGTACCACGCCTGCGCGCCGGCGACGTTACCGCGGACCGCCTCGATGAACCCCAGGTTGCTCATCGCCTCGACGAAGCTGGGGGCGAGGCCGAGCGCTTCGTGGAAGCGTCGCTCGGCCGTGACGAGGTCATCGCGCCGGAGCGCGATCACGCCGAGCGCGCCGACCACGCGATGCTGCGCCGGTTGCCGCGCCAGCGACGCGAGGTACTGCCGTTCGGCCTCCTCGAGATCGCCGCGCCGCACGGCGGCCAGCGCGAGGAGGTTGCGTGCCGTGACGTTCTGCGGCGCCTCCGCCACGATGCCGTCGAGCAACCTGCGGGCCCGCTCCCACTCGTTCGCCTGTGCGAGCTGGCGCGCCTCCTGGAGGCGAGCATAGAGGGCGATGCCGTCCTTCGGGTCCATGCCCGACATCTCGGCACGCTGCTCGGGCGGCGCCAGGTAGCCGAGGGCGCGCAGCATCTCCTCGGTCTCGCGATCGATCTGGCGCGTGGGCGCCGGCAGCGCCCGCCCGGCGCTGTCGGTGACGACGGCGTCGAGCGCGCGCTCGAGCGGAGTCGCCGCCGGCGGATCGTCGGGGTAGCGATTCGCGAGCTCGCGCGGGTCGGCGCGCAGGTCGTACAGCTCGGGGCGCGGGGCACGAATGTATTTCTGCCCGCCTTGCCGTACGCCCGCGAGCGGCGCCATGCCGAAGCCCTCCTCGGCCAGCCGTGCCTCGGAATACTGCACGAGCGCGGGTGGCGCCGTCCGCCCCTGGAGCGCGGACAGCAGATCGACCCCCTGGGTGGTGTCCCCGCCGGGCAGCCCGAGGAGCGCGAGCACCGTGGGCACGATGTCGATGTGCCGGACCGGGGCATCGTACCTCGTACCGCGGGGCAGCGCGCGCGGGAAACGCCAGATCAGCGGGACCCGGACGGTCGCATCGTAGATGAAGATCCCGTGTGTCGGCTCGCCGTGCTCGCCGAGGCTTTCGCCGTGATCCGCGGTGAGGATCACCACGGTGTCGTCGAGCGCTTCGTGCGTCTCGAGCCAGGCGACGAGCCGCCCGAGCCCGCGGTCGGCCTCGGCGATCTCGGCGTCGTACGGCGTCGGCGTGCGCGCCGCCAGATCGATCGACCGGACGTCGTAGGGTTGGTGCGGGTCGAAGAAGTGTACCCAGAGAAAGAAGGGCCGCCGGCGATCGTGGCTCGTCCAGTCGGCGAGCCACGCCAAGGCGCGTTCCGCCGTACGCGACGCCGGCCGCTCCCGGATCATGAACAGCTCCGGCTCGTCCTCGGCCCACAGCTCGTCGTCGTACGTCTCGAAGCCCTGGTCGAGTCCGTAGCGACGGGTGAGCACCGCCGCCGACACGAACGCGCCCGTGCGGTACCCCGCGGCTTCCAGGCGCTCGGCGAGCGTCACCGCGTCGGGGCCGAGCGCGTAGTTGCCGTTGTCGCGCACCCCATGGGCCGGCGGATAGAGCCCGGTCATGATCGAGCTGTGTGCGGGGAGCGTGATCGGGGCCGAGCTCACCGCGTCGGT
>JBKPDC010000316.1:0-5888 GCA_046727715.1 Thermodesulfobacteriota bacterium | reverse complement strand
GTACACGCCGTCCGTCGCGAGCGGGCCGCGCATGCACGCTTCATCCAGGTCGCAGTCGGCCCCGACGGGCTGGCCCTGCGGGTCGAAAAGTCTCGCGCGCGGCCGGAACGAGCCCCCGGCCGACGTGAGGAGGCCGATCGTGATGGCCACTGTCTGACCGCTCGCGGCGAGGAAGCTGAAGGTGTCGGTCTCGCCGGGATAGTCGATCACGCCGCCGACGGGCGCATCCAGGCCGATCACCTGGGTGCCGTCTGCCTTGCCGAAGGCATTGAAGCGCTTGCAGAACGGCGCGTCGGGGTCGGACGGGCTCGGGGGCCCGTTCGACCTGCCTTCCGCGGTCGCGGACACGGCCTCGAGGCTGACGGTGTACGTGCCGGTCTGTTTCTTGCCGGTGTCGTTGACGACGATGGTGTACATGCCGTCGAGCGGCAGCGGCGTCGTCTCGCACTGATGGTAGAAGCTGTCGCAGACTTTCGACCTTGCCGTGCCGGCGAAGCGCACGGCGTCACCGTCCGGTCCCACCAGCTGGAACTCGGGGGCGAAGTTCGGGTCCTGGACCGGGTCCGCGACCGGCGCGACGGTGATGCTGACGACCTCGTTCGCGTTCGCGTTGAAGGACACGCGGTCGAACTTGTGTTCGATCTCGCGCCGCAGCGTCTCGCCGCAGCGAACATCCTGTGCGAGCGCCTCACCATACGCGAGAAAGATGGCCAGGGCGGCGGCAAGACTCGACCAAGAATGGCGACGCATCGTACACGCCGAAAGGACAGGCGGGAGGCGCGAGAGTACCCTCCCCCGTCAATCCGAGAAAGGCCTTCGGCGACTCGGCGCGCCTCAGAGCCGCGATTCCCCTCGCCGTCTGATCCTCGCATCTGCGCGGTCTGCTCGAGGGGACGCCCCCGTGAGCCCGACTGTGTCGGCCCTCCCTGCGGCTACCTTGACCGGCTGCCGTAGCATCGGTCAATGTGACCAATGGGCGGGATGACGTGCTGACTGGGCCGCCGGAATCCATCCTCGGCATCCTGCGCTCTGCGCAGTCGGGGACGCCCGATCCGCGGCTCGGGTCCGTGCTGGAGGGGTTCCGGAAGCACTGGCTGGCCCTCGGTCGCCGCCGCTACCCGCAGCTCCAGGACGATCTCGAGGACGCGGTCCAGACCGCGCTCATGAAGCTCGTGTCGGCCGAGAAGCTCGACACGCTGCGCGACGCCGAGCGACTGGAGGCCTGGGCACGCAGCCTCTTCGTGCACACCGTACTCGATCTGGCGCGCGACGGCCGGCGCCATAGCAAGCGGCGCAGCTACGTGGGGACGGGGGAGGACGACCCGGAGCATGCCCTCCGCGACAGCCTGCCCGACGACGCCGCCACGCCGGAAGACCTGGCGTCGTGCCGCGAGCGGCTCGCGATCGTTGCACGCGCCGCGTCGCGGCTCGAGGTCGCGCGGCTCAAGTTCGTGGAAGACCTGCCTGAAAAGGACATCGCCACCCGCCAGGGCTTGACCCGCGACAGCGTCGCCGGTCAGCTGAAGCGCATCCGCAAGGCACTCCGCCAGGCATTCGAGGACCCCGAATGACCGGCGGGGGCGACACAACCCCACCCGGGCCTCCGTCCCCCAGGGTGCAGCCGTGAACCACGAGGACGTCATCGCCATCCTGCTCGGCTCCGCACCTGGTCATCCGGACGCTTCGGATGCCGCGGCGCGCGATCGCCGGGCCGCCGAGGAGCACGTCGCCCGGTGCTCCGATTGCTGGGCAGTGCTCGCGGTCGCTCACGACCTCGCGTTCGGGGAGCCCCCGGCCGACGCCGGCCGAATGGCCGCTCTCTACGGCTGCGACGCGGTGCAGGACCGGTTGTATCTGCTCACTGGCCTCACCGCGGCGGACATCCGTGCCCGGGAGCCAGAGGCCGCCCGCCACCTCGGGTGGTGCCTCAGCTGCCGGGAGCGGCTGGTCGAGCTGATCACCGTTGAGCGCGCCGTGGCGCGTGGCGACCTCGAGCCCCTCCTGGCTCCCGAGCCGCGGTGGCGCGAGACGGCGACTCGCCTGGGTGCGAAGGTGCGCGAGGTCGTCGGGCACGTCACCGTGCAGATTGGACGCGCTGCAGCGGTCTTCACGGAAGTCCCCGAGGGCTTCCTCGTCGGCGCCGTCCCCGTTCCCGCAGGAGCGTTCCGCGGACCCGACACGGCATCGTCCACTGGTCCCGCACCCGGACTCGGCCACGAGGTGCAATTCGCGCTCGCCGACTCGGGTCTCTGGGTAGAGCTCCGACTCGAGCCGCAGAGCGACGGGCTGGTGGCGATCGCTCTCCGCGTGTCCGGGTCAGAGACCACCGATGTCTCGGTGCAGCTCCGAGCCGTCGAAGCGGAGCGCGCAGAGCTGGTGGCGCGCTACACGGTGCGGGGCTCCGCTCCCGTGCTCGTCAAGGGCGTGCGACCTGGACGGTACGTGCTCGAGCTGCACGAACGGGAACGGACACTCAGGTTCAAGCTCCGGTTCGACGTCGAGCTCGCCGCGTAAGCCCGGCGCGTCTCGTGCCGCCGTCGCCTCGCGACAGTCGACGAGCCCGGAGTGGACCCACGGGCCGCGCGATGCTAGGTGCGCTCCACCGAGACGACGTCCGTGCGCGACGATGCAGGCCTGAGCCGCCGTCGTCCCCGTGGCGCCCGGGGCCGCGCGTCCACGTGGGCCGTTCCGGCACCCAGCGCCACGGCCGCGGCTGGCAGCGGCCCGCGGCGCGGGGCTCGATGAGGCTCGTTCCCTCCCTCTCGATCGAGCGGGCCGAGGGTGCGCTCCGCTACCGGCTAGACGTCCCCGAGCGCGACCTCCATGAGCCCATCCTCGAGGAGTTCCGCCAGCCACTCGACGAGGCCACGCTGCGCGCGCTCCTGGCGAGCGCCGAGGCATTGCTGCGCAGCCCCGAGAGCGCGGGTTTCGCCCAGGAGGCGCAGGCACGAGGGCAGGTGCTCTACCGGACGCTGGTGCCCCTGCGGTTGCGGGAGAAGCTCAGGAGCGTCACCGGGCCGCTGCTCATCAGCACGTCGCTCTATGGGCTGCCGTGGGAGCTGCTGCACGACGAGCAGGAATTCTGGGGCCTGCGCTACGCGCTCGGGAAGCGCCTCGTGCTCGATCGTCCCCTGCTCGCCGGCCCGCCGGCGCGCCTGCGCGCCCGGCCGCGCGTCCTCGTCATCGGCTCGGATCCGCGCGGCGACCTGCCCTTCGTCCGCCGCGAGGTCGAGGAGATCTGCGAGACGCTGGAAGGCTCGGCCGACATCGTCTGTGTCGTCGACCGCCTGGCGAGTTTCGAGACCGTGTCGGCGTACCTCGGCGAGGGCTTCGACCTCGTCCACTACTGTGGCCACGTCGTCCGCGGGCCGGACACGGGTCCAGCGCTGCTCCTGGCCGATGAGCGGCCGCTCACCAGCGCGGTGATCGAGGCGAACGTGGCCGGGCGGCCGCTGGTCTTCCTGAACGCGTGCGCCAGCGCGCGCGACAGTCAGGCCCCGCCGAGCGGCGCGTGGGAAGCCACCGTCTCGAGCGTCGCCAATGCCTTTCTCTTCGGTGGCGCGGTCGCAGTGGTGGGGACGCTCGCCGACGTGAGCGACCGACACGCGGCGCGCCTGGCGGATGGCTTCTACCGGCGCGTGCTCGAACCCACCCCCATCGGCGAGGCGCTGCGGGCTGCCCGTGTCGAGTGCCGCCAGAACACGGAGAGCGGCAACTCGCCCACCTGGTTGTCATTCGTGCTCTACGGCAACCCGGGCCAGACGCTGCTACGGGGCGCGAGCGTCGTGCCGCTCCCGCGCCCGCCCGCAACGCCCACGCCGGAACCGCCCACGCCTCCCGTCCCCGACGCCGGGACGCGGGCGGCGGCGCCGCGCACGAGCCGGCGCCGCCTCGCCGGGTTGCTCGGTCTCGTCGCGGTGCTGGCGGTCGCCGTCGGCCTCGCCACATGGCTCCCGCGCCACTTCCAGCCCGAGCCCCCGCCGGCGCTAGTCGTCGGCGTCATGGAGGTGCAGGCACGTACGCCCAATGTGCCGCCATGGATGCGGGCCCTCACGCGCGACGGGTTGAACACGATCCTCGGCAAGTTTCCTCCGATCAAGGTGTACTCCAAGCAGAAGATCGACTTCCTGCAAGAGAAGCGTCATCTGAGCCAGATCGAGGCCGCCGAGGAGCTCGGCATGAGCAAGATGCTGTCGGCGGGCGTGGCGGTCGGTGAGAACAACGTCGCGCTCGACCTCGACATCGTCGACATCCGCACCGGCCTGCTCGAGGCGACCGAGCGCGTGGTCGGGCCCCCGGACAAGCTGATGGAGCTCGAGAACGAGCTGGCGGTCCGGGTGCTGCGCGCCCTGGGCGTGGATCCGACGCCGCAGCAGGTGAAGGCGATCGTCGACAGCCGTGGCAACGAGACCCTGGATGCGTATCGCATGTTCACCGAGACCTTCGGCGGGGGGGGCGAGCCCCCCGCCGGCGAGTCGCATGGACCGCCGCCGCCGCCCGCGACGTCCGGCCCCACGCGCGAGAAGCCCGGCGTCCCCGCCACCGGTCCGAGCACCTCGTGGCTCACGTGGCAGGCGGTCGCCTGGGCGGAGGAGGGTGACGGCGACGAGGCGGCGATTCGCGCGCTGCTCCACCGCTACGGCATGGCGCTGTCGTCGCGCAGCGTCGACGAGGTCGCCGCCGTCCAGCCCGGGCTCAACGACGCCGACCGCCAGAAGCTGGCCACCTACTTCCAGTTCGCTCCCGACCTGAAGGTGGAGATCTCGAACGTCGACGTGCTGCGCGAGGGTGACGAAGCGGTCGTTACGTACACGCGCAAGGACGAGTTCACCGACAGCCGCAGCGGCCGGCACTTCGCGCTCGAGGCGAGCCGGAGCGCGAAGCTCAAGAAGACCACTGACGGCGCCTGGAGGATCGTCGCCCTCGGAGAGAGTAAGTGACCCCACACCGCGCCGTGCTCGGGCTCGTCGCGGCGTGCCTGTGCACCGGATCGTCCGAGGCACGGACGTTCAAGGACGTCTTCCGCGGCACCCGTCCCACGCCGAGCCCGACCGTCGCCCTCGGCGAGGCGCTCGGCGACACGGTCGCCCGCTCGCTGCCGATCACGTCCGCCTCACCCGGGCTCACCTTCCGGTACGACCCGTCGTCGGGCGCTTTCGAGCGCGACACTGACCTGCTCGGCCAGCTCTACCTCGAGCGAGCCCGGCCGATCGGGCGCGGCCGGTGGAACGTGACGGTCAGCTACCAGCGGGTCCAGGTCGATTCGGTGCAGGGCCAGGACCTCGACGGGTTGAGCGATACCGCCCCGCCCATCGTCTCCGGGAGCTTCACCACGAGCGGACAGTCGAGCCAGCGTCTCGTGGCGTTCCCGCGCTACGCCGTCGACCTGCGCGTCGACATGGTCACGCTCGCCGCCACCTATGGAATCACCGACGACCTCGACGTGAACCTGACGCTGCCCATCCTGGCGAGCCGCCTGTCCGTCGGCGCGACCGAGCCCAACTTCACCTTCAACCCCACTCCGATCCCGCGGATGTGCCCGAACGCGACCAGGCTCGCCAACGGTCTGACCCGGTGCGGACCCCAGAACTCGCAGAGCATCCTCCACAAGACCGGGGTCGGCGATCTGTTCCTCCGTGGCAAATACCGGTTCTTGCGCAGCGACTGGCTCGAGGCCGCGGCGGGGCTCGTGCTGCGCCTGCCGACCGGCAACCAGGACAATTTCCAGGGGACCGACGACTGGGAGGTCTCCCCGCTCCTCTATCTCTCCACGCGTCGGGTTGCCCTGGCCGGGCCGCTGGCCATCCAGGGCTTCTTCAACGGCGGCATCGATCTGAACATCGACGACGTGGATCAGAGCCAGGGCCGGTTCGGCGCCGGCATCGACC
>JBKPDC010000315.1:0-8739 GCA_046727715.1 Thermodesulfobacteriota bacterium | reverse complement strand
CTGCCGCGCCGCGACAGCTGGCCGTACTGGCTGGTCGGCGAATGGAAGTCGAGCTGCCGCACGAACCCCACCTCGCGCAGGAGGCGATAGTTCCGCTCCACCTCCCCGGACAGGTAGAGTTCCGTCAGGATCGCCTCGATCGGAATGCCGCGTTCGAGCAGCGCCACGACGAAAGCGCTGTTCACGTGCGTCAGGACGGGCGACAGTGCCTGCTCGACGGCGAGGTCCAGGACCGCCTCCTGATGCGGCGTCATCTCGATCGCGCCTTGTCGCAGCCCGCCGATGGCTCTGGCGACGGCGAGCGTGCGTGCCAGCGCCCGGCCGGTGCGGTCCTGGTGCACGCCGAGCGCGGTGATGAACCCCGTCCCCTCCAGGTAGCAGCTCCGCACCTCCGGCCCGAGCATGCGCGGAGCGACCAGCCCAACGTCACCGGGCGGTGCAAAACCGCCGAAGGCGAGGGTGTAGCCGCTGGCGACGAGCGTGAGGCCGTCGTCGGGTCGGGTGAGGGGCAGCCCGGGGATGACGTCGTCGGGCACGAGGAGGCAGACCACCGGCGCCGCACTGGCCGTGTCGACGTCGGCCGGCTCGAAGCCGTCGGCGCGCGCCTGCTCGCGCGTCGCATCGGCGCGCACGCAGACGCGCACGTCACAGCCCGAGTCGCGCAGGTTCTGGGCCCACGAGCGACCCTGGTTGCCGTAGCCCACGACCGCCACCGCCTGGTCGCGCAGCAGGGCGAGGTCTGCGTCCGCCTCTCGGTAGATCGTCGTCATCGCGTGCGATCATCGTCCAGCGGGGCGCGATCGCGCAAGCCGCGGCCAGCTGCCGGTCATTGACCCCGGCACCACCACGAACGTACGGTACCCGGCCGGACCGCAAGCGCCGGAATCGAGAACGGGACCCGCTGACGCGCCGTGCGGCGGCGGGCGAGACGTGAGACCGCGCGAGACGAGTCGCAGGTCGCGGGGGGTCGCGGGCGAAGATGGGGAGACGCGTACGAACACTTTTCGTCCTGGTCACGCTCGGTGCCCTGTCGGCATCGGCCGTGCTGGCGCAGACATCCTGTACGAGCGACGCACAGTGCGCCTCGTTCGACCCGGACCGGCGCTGCGTGGCCGAGAACGCGCCTGCGCCCGGCACCTGTCCGCCGTAGCGGCGCCGACGCCGAGGAGGTCCGCTGTCGCGCTCGCCGCACGTCGTCCGCGCCGCCATGCCACTCCTGATGGTGCTCGGCGCGGTGCGAGCGGCATCCGGAGTTCTCTGCACGGTGGACGATCTATGCGCGCCGGGAACGAACCCGTGCACGCTGAGCACCACCCTCGAGTGCGACTCGCCGGCGAGCTTCCACCTCGGGGACCGCGCCCTCGTCATCGCGGAGGACAGAGCCCTGCGGGTGACCCACGGCGACGGGTCGGGCTCGCTGGACATCGAAGCTGCGTCCGTCACCCTTCAGAAGGACGCCTTCATCAAGGCCCAGGGTGACGATGGCAACAGCGGGTTCGTGACTATCGCGTCGGCCGGTCCGGTGACGATCGCCGTCGACGCGAAGGGCATCGACGTGTCGGCAGACTCCGACGGCGGCTTCATCGACATCGAGGTGCAGCACGGCAACCTCGACGTCCTCGGGCTCATCCTGGCGAAGGCCAGCAACGGCGATGGCGGCCAGGTCATCCTGACAGCGCTGGACGGGAGTGTCACGCTCGGCAGCGCAGGAATCCATGCCACGGCGCCCGACGACTTCAACGGCGGCGGATCGGTGGACATCGAGGCATCCGCAGATGTGTCGCTGCTGGGTCCGATCGACTTGCGGGGCGGCGACGGCGGCGACCTGACCGCCGGCGCGGATGGCTCCGTCGTCATGGGGGCCGATGCGGACATCGAAGGCAGCGCAAAGGACAAAGGCGGCGAGGGCGCATCGGTCGAGCTGACTGCCGGAGGTGACGTGCGCCTCAGTGGGCGGATCAACGCCAGTGCTCCCAATGGCGACGACGAGAACGGCGGTGGGTTCGGCGGCGACGTCTCGATCGAGACCGAGACGGGCAGCGTGGAGATCGGGGGCGAGCTCGATGTGCGCGGCTCCAAGCCCGACGGCCTTGGCGGCGGCCTCGAAGTGAACGCGGGGCTCGACCTGACGGTCTCGGCGCTCGTGCTCGCAGGGATCGACGGCGGCGGATCCGGCGGTGAGATCACCCTCAAGGCGGCTGGCCGGACCTCGATCGCCTCGATCCTCGACGTCCGGGCGGACGGCCTCGGGGGCGTGATCAGCATCGAGACCGGCGACGCGCTCACGGTTCAGGGCACGCTCCTGGCCGACGCCACCGGCGCCCAGGGCACGGGCGGGCAGAACGTTCTGAGCGCCTGCACCCTGGTCGTCGTGCACGGCGCGGCCATCTCGGCCACGGGCGCGGGCATCTTCGAGAACGCCAGCAACCACCTCGTGGCGTCCGGCGAGATGACCATCAGCGGCACGCTCACGGCGGGCGATCGGAACGTCCTCGAGTATCGCGACACCCAGCCCGCGATCGTGGGGGCGGCCATCGATCCGGACGAAGAGCTCGTCCAGAACCCTGCCCTGTCGTGCTGCAGCGACGCCTGCGCGCCGCCGACGACGACCAGCACCTCGACCACCAGCACGTCGACGACGACGCTGCTTGGCTCGACAAGCACCACCACGGCGCCGCCTGGCACCAGCACGACGACGACCACGACCACGACCCCCCGGTCGGGGTCGACGAGCACCTCGTCGACGGCACCCGTCACGCCCCCGACGACGCCTCCTCCGACGATGCCGCCGTCATGCCTGGACCAGCCGCTGGCCGGTTTCGACGTCGTGGACTGCCACCTGGGCATCCTCGCGGAAGAGCTCAGCACGATGTCCCCGGACGTGCTCGGCGGGGCGAAGCCGGCGCGCGCGCTGTCGACGCGCATCAGCCAGGCACGGCGGCTGGTCGCAGTCGCGCGCCAGAAGAGCAAGCCGGTGCGCACCCTGCAGCGAGCGAAGAAGCAGCTAAAGAGCTTCCGCACCCTGGCGCTACGGGGAAAGCGGCAGCAACGTATCACCGGCGAGGTCGCCGACCGGCTGCTCGGGCTCGCCGGCGAGGCGTCGGTCGCGCTCGACCAGCTACGGACGTCGATCCGCCCCCGTGCGCAGCGAGCGCACGCTCCTGTCGCCGGCCCTGGAGAGCACGCTGGACCGCGTCGCGGGCGATGCGCTCGGCGAAGCGCTCCGCCTCCCCTGAGGACGCGGTGTCACTGAACCGGCGCGTCGCACGCCTCGCGTGTGACCACGCGCACCGGCCCGAAGCGCGCCTCCAGCGTCGGCTGGATCTCAGAGGCCCGCCCGACGACGACGATCGCGACCTGCTCGGGCGCCGGCATGTGCCGTTCCGCCGACTGTGCGGCGTCGGGTGGTGTGACCGCAGCGACACGGGGGACGTACGTTTCCAGCTCGTCGTGCGGCAGCCCGTAGAAGTCGATCTCGGCGAGTCGCGCCGCCAGAGCGTCCGGGGTCTCCAGGCGGAGCGGGAACTGCCCCTCGAGATAGCTCTTCGCCTTGTCGAGCGCCTGTGGATCGACGGGCTCGCGACGGAACGCCCCCTCGACGTCGAGCGCCAGCGCCAGGGTCTCCACCGCCGTCGGGTTCTTCGAGAACGTGCTGATGCGAAAGTCGCCGCCCGTCAGGCGGGCCGCAAAGGCGCTCGACGCGCCGTACGTGAGGCTCCGCTTCACGCGCAGCTCCTCGACCAGCTTGGAGCTGAAGCCGCCGCCGAGGATGGTGTTCGCCACCTGCGCGGGCAGCAGCGCGGGATCGTTGCGCTTCATGCCGATGGCGCCGATACGGATCTGTGCCTGGCTCGCGTCGGGCTGATCCACCAGGAGGACGCGCCGCGCCGTCAGCGGGTCGGGCGGCCCCGCCCGGGTCGGCACCGCGTCGGGCCGTGCCTCCCACGTCCCGAAGGCTTCACGCAGGCGCGCGACGGCGTCTGCCGTCGTGACGTCGCCCACGACGGCGAGGATGAGGTTGTTCGGGCGATACCAGCGCCGGTAGAAGTTGCGCACGTTGCCGCGGCCGAGCCCGGCAACACTCGCCTTCGTCCCCTGCACCCAGCGGCCGTACGGATACGCACCGTAGAGGAACTGTGCGAAGCACTTCTCGGCGACGGTGGACGGATCCTCGAGCGACGCCAACAGTTCCGCCAGCTGCTCCTCACGCCCCCGCCGGATCTCGTCGGGCGCAAGCGTGGGCTCGCGCAGGATCTTGCGCAGCAGCTCGACTCCGGTGCCGAAGTCGTCGGCCAGGAACTCGCCGTTCACGATCGTCCCGTCGGTCCCCGCACTGGCCCTGAGCTCCCCCCCGAGTGACTCCACCTTGCGGGCGAAGTCCTCTGCCGACAGCTCGCCAGCGCCGCGCGTGATCGCATCGGCAGTGAGAGCCGCGAGCCCCTCCTTCCCCTCGGGATCCTGCGCTGCGCCCGCCCCGATCATCCCGTAGAACTCGACCAGCGGCACCTCGTGGCTCTCCGCAACGATGAGCCGCAGCCCGTTGTCGAGCGTGACGCGCGTGACGGACGGCAGCTGCAGCGGTTGCGGAGGTGCGGCGCCAGCGGGTGCCGGTACGAGGGCAGCAAGTGCGCCGGCCACGAACGCCGCGACGACACGGGGCGGCGGGGGGCGCCGCGAAGGCGACCCCGCAGGCTCTTGCGCGCGCCCGCGGCCAGCGGGGGGACGCCCCACGCTCGTCCGCGCGTCGGGGGGCCCTACCCCCGAGCCGAGGAACCAGAGCCGCCGCGGCGCCCTCCGCCGCCCCCACCGGCGTCCGGCGATGCACACGTTCACTTCGGACCCCTCACATCGGACCCCTGCGGCTCCAGCACGACCCGCGTCCGCTTCGGCGTGATCAGGTACTGCGTCACGACCCGCTTCACGTCGTCGGCCGTCACCGCGTTCCAGCCGTCCTCCAGCGTGAAGAGGTGCTGATAGCCGCCGAACACGACCTCGAAGTAGCCGATCTGGTTGGCCTTGCCGCCGGCCGTCTTGAGACCTTTCACCAGCTCCATGCGGAGCTGGCGCTTGGCGCGCGCGAGCTCCTCGTCGCTGATCGCGCCGCGGGCCAGGGAGGCGAGGCCCTCGTCGATCCGGGCATGCAGCTCCTCGGCCGACTTGCCGGGCCGCGCCTGCGCGTAGATCAGGAAGAGATCGGGGTCGATGCCCCAGCGCAGATCGGCGGCCACGGACGTGGCGACCTCGTGCGTGCGGACGAGGTCGAGGGTCAGGCGGGCGCTCTCACCCCCCGCCAGCAGCTTCGCGGCGACGTCGAGGGCGGGCCGGTCGGGATGGGTCGCGTTGACCGCGTGGTAGCCGAGCATGACCGACGGCAGCTCGGCCGGCCTACGCACCATGATGAGGCGCTCGCCGTCCTGGATGGGCTCGCCGGCGTCGACAGGCGGGGGGGGTTGGTGCGACGGGATGTCCCCGAACAACCGCTTCACGAGCGTTACCGCCGCCTCCGGCTCGACGTCGCCCGAGAGCACCAGCACCGCGTTGTTGGGCGCGTAGTACGTCGCGAAGTACGCCTTGGCTTCCTCGAGCGTGATCCGCTTCAGGTCGTCCATGAACCCGACCGTGTTCCAGCGGTACGGACTGCGCTCGTAGGCGTGCAGGTAGAGCGCCTCGTTCATCGCGCCGTCGACGTTGTTGTCGATACGCAACCGGCGCTCCTCCATCACGATGCCGCGCTCCTGCTCGAGGTTGTTCGGTGTGATGGCGAGATGACCGATGCGGTCGGCCTCGAGGTCGAGCACGACGGGCAGCGCGGCGCGCGGGAAGTTGTTGAGATAAGCGGTGAAGTCGCGTGTGGTGTAGCCGTTGGTGTTGCCGCCGTTGCCCTCGATCACGTCGTCGAACACACCGGGCCCGTACTTCTTGCCCCCGTTGAACATCATGTGCTCGAAGAGGTGCGCGATCCCGGTGGCGCCGCGGTGCTCGTTGCGCGAGCCGGCGCGGAAGAAGATGTACGACGAGATCACGGGCGATGAGTGGTCCGGATGGACCAGGAGCCGCAGCCCGTTCGGGAGTGTGAAGTCCGCGATCGGGAGCGTCACCGCGCCGGCGCGGAGTGGTGCGCCTGCCGCCAGCAGGGCGACGAGAAGCAGGAGGGCGCGGCTCAGCACCGCGGGCCTGTTTACCAGATGACGATTCGCACGCAAGCTGCTACACCCGATGCGCGAATGCCAAGGCCTTCGCGCGACGTGCGGCACGAGGCTGCCGAGCTGCGTCGCGCCATTGCGCATCACGACCACCGCTACCACGTGCTCGACGATCCGGAGATCTCCGACGCCGAGTACGACGCGCTCTTCCGTGGCCTCCAGGCGATCGAGGCGGCGCATCCCGAACTGGTCACCCCCGACTCGCCCACCCAGCGCGTCGGCGCCACGCCGCAGAGCGGCTTCGCCGCCGTCCGCCACGGCCAGCAGATGCTCTCGCTGTCGAACGTCACCACGCGCGAGGAGATGGAGGAGTTCGATGCCCGGATCCGCAGGCTCCTCGGTCGCGAGCGGGTCGACTACGTGGTCGAGCCGAAGATCGACGGCGTGGCGGTCGAGCTGGTCTACGCGGATGGCGCGCTCACCGTCGGCTCGACGCGGGGCGACGGCATCGTCGGCGAGAACGTCACGGCCAACCTGCGTACCATCCGCAGCGTGCCACTGCGGCTGCGGGCCGACGGACGCCCGCTCCCGGCGCGCCTCGAGGTGCGCGGGGAGGTCTACCTGCCGGTCGCCGCCTTCCGGACTCTCAATCGCGAGCGCGAGGAGGCCGGCCAGCCGGTGTTCGCCAATCCCCGCAACTCCGCCGCGGGGTCGCTCAAGCAGCTCGACCCGCGCGTGACGGCGGCGCGTCCGCTGGCGCTCGCCTGCCACGGCGTCGGGGCGCTCGAGGGTGCGCGGATCCGGACGCATCACGAGCTGCTCCAGGCGTTCGCCGAGTGGGGCCTGCGGCCGCCGCCCCACCACCGGCTCGCCCGCACGCTCGACGACGTCGCCGGGGCGTTCGCCGCCCTCGAAGCCGAACGTGACGACCTGCCCTTCGAAGTCGACGGGCTGGTCGTCAAGGTGAACGACTTCGAGCTCCAGCACCTGCTCGGGCAGGTGTCGCGATCGCCGCGGTGGGCGGTGGCGTGGAAGTTCAAGCCGCGCCAGGCGACGACGAAGATCCTCCGCATCGCCCCGTCGGTCGGGCGCACGGGTGTGCTCACCCCGGTCGCCGAGCTCGAGCCGGTCGCCGTCGGCGGCGTCACCGTTCGCAACGTGTCGCTGCACAACATGGACGAGATCGAGCGCAAGGACGTTCGCGTGGGCGACACGGTGCTCCTCGAACGCGCCGGGGACGTCATCCCGTACGTCGTCCGCGTCGAGACGACGCGACGGACCGGCCGTGAGAAGCGGTTCCGCATGCCGCGGCACTGCCCCGTGTGCGGCGCGGACGTCGTCCGCCAGGAGGACGAGGTGGCCTACCGCTGCCTCAACGTCTCCTGCCCGGCGCGGCTCAAGCAGGCGTTGCGCTTCTTCGGATCGCGCGGCGCGATGGATGTCGAGGGGCTGGGAGAGAAGCTGGTCGACCAGCTGGTCGAGCGCGGGCTGGTAGGCGACCTCGCCGACCTCTACCACCTGGACGAGGCGACCCTCGTCGGACTCGAGCGGATGGGCAAGAAGTCGGCGGAGAACCTGCTGGCACAGCTCGAGCGCAGCAAGCACACCACCCTGCCCCGCCTCCTGGTCGCGCTCGGCATCCGGCAGGTGGGCGAGGCCACGGCCACGGCGCTCGCGCAGCACTTCGGAAGCCTGGAGAAGCTGATCGCGGCGAGCGTGGAAGAGCTGACGGCGGTGCGCGACGTCGGCCCCGAGGTGGCGGCCGCCATCCATGCTTTCTTCGCCGAGCAGCTGAACCGCAAGGTGATCGCCCGGCTGCTCGCCGCCGGCGTGCGCCCTGCCGCCGTCCAGGCGGTGCACGGGCCACTCTCGGGCAAGAAGTTCGTCCTCACCGGCGGGCTCGGCAGCATGACGCGCCCCGAGGCGCAGCGGCGTATCGAGGCGCTCGGCGGCCGCGTCGTGTCGAGCGTCAGCAAGGAGACGGACTACGTGGTGGTGGGCGAGGATCCGGGATCGAAGCTCGCGAAGGCGGAAAAGCTCGGCGTCGCGCGCCTGGACGAGGCTGCGTTCCGGAAGCTGGTCGGTGCCTGATGGTGGTCGCCCACCTGATGATCCGCGGGCGCGTGCAGGGCGTGTGGTACCGCGGCTCGATGCAGCGCGAGGCGCGGCGGCTCGGGGTCGTAGGTTGGGTGCGGAATGCTGACGACGGCAGCGTCGAGGCGGAGGTGGCGGGTGAGCGGCACGCGGTGGAGGCGCTGATCGCCTGGGCCCACCGGGGCCCGAGCGGCGCGCGCGTGAGCAGCGTTGCCGTCACGTGGCCGGGCACCGGTGGTGTTGGGTGGAGCGACTTTGTGGTCCGCGGCTGACGCGCGCCGCCGGCTCCGCGAGCCGCGCG
Source organism: Thermodesulfobacteriota bacterium (assembly GCA_046727715.1). Classification (GTDB taxonomy): domain Bacteria; phylum Desulfobacterota; class Binatia; order DP-6; family DP-6; genus CAVQLX01. Next base: position 201 of record JBKPDC010000315.1, on the reverse strand, counting down.
TCCGCGGCGTGCTGCTCGCCACCGCCTGGCTGCTCCTCGCACTGCACGGTCTCGGCGCCGTCGCCATCGTCGGTGACGACGAGGCACGCGAGGCAGGGATCGTGCAGGACATGGTGGCCGGCCACTGGCTCTGGCCGCGGTTCAACGACGACCTGCTGCCCGACAAGCCGACGCTGTTCCACTGGCTGGCGGCCGTGCCGG
>JBKPDC010000314.1:0-11194 GCA_046727715.1 Thermodesulfobacteriota bacterium | reverse complement strand
TCGCGCGCCTGCGCCGCGAGTGCCGTCACGTCGCGCGCGGCCTGCGCCCGCAGCAGCGACCGTGCGCGGTTCGCTGCGTCGGCCGAGGCCGCGGCCTGGAGGGCGTCGGCCTGGCCGTGGTCGAACACCGGGAGCGGCACGGAGACGCCCGCAAACAAGCTGTTCTCCTGGTTGCCCGCCACAATGAACTGGTCGCGGACGTAGCCGAGACGGAACGTCGGGTCCGGGATGCGCCGGTTGTGCGCCAGCTGAAGCGACGCCTGGGCGCTCTTTTCCTGCGCCGCGAGCGATCGCAGATCGGGACGCGCATCGAGGTCGCCCGTGGCCGGCGCGACGAGACCGGTGGCCAGGTACGCCGACGCCTGCACCACGTCGTCGAAGGGTTCACACCGCACGCCCGCCACACGCGCGCAGTCCGCCACCGCCTCCGCGAGCTTCTGTCGCTCGTCGCTCAGGTTCGTCTGGAACTTGCTCTCGTCGAGGGCAGCGCGATCGGCGTCGAGACCGGCGGCATCGCCCCGGCTGGCGCGCGCGCGTTGCAGCTCCGTCAGGCGGTGGGCGTCGGTCACCAGGTCGGTCAGCGCGGCGACGCGCTCCCGCGCCGCGGCGACCTCGGCCACCCGCTCCCGCAGGTCGTACCAGCGCTGGCGCAGCAGCTCGTAGGCGTCGAGGGTGGCGGCGTCGAGCGCACCGCGGGCCGCCTGCTGGCGCGGCCCGCGCTTTCTGATCTCGACCAGCGTGGAGACGGAGAGGGCGTAGTTCGGGATGTTCTCGAGCGGCGCCGAAAGCCCGGGCGGGTTCGTGGGCCCGACCGGGATGGTGTTCCATGAGGCGTCGAGCGACGGATTCGGCAGCAGCCCGGCGCGCACGACGTCGCCGCGCGCCGACGCGACCTTCGCCCGGGCAGGGACCAGATCGGGCGAGCGGCTCCAGAGCAGCTGCGCCAGCGCGCTGTCGTCGGGGAGATGGGCGAGGTCGAGCGTCGTGTCTGCATCGGGTACGGGAAAAGAATCGGCGGCGCGCACGGCAGGCGCGAGCACGAGCAGGAGCACGGCAAGGAGAGGGGCGCGCATGGGCAGGGCTCCACGCCGCACACCTCGCAATCGCCGGGCCAGCCCGAAAGGCCCATCCCGCGGGGATGGCGGTGCGCGCCCTGCAAAGAATCTTCAGTCGGCGCGACCGGGAGTGAAAGAACTTTGCAGGGCGCCCCCGCGCCGTCAGTCCTCGATGCGCTTCAGGAAGGTGGGATACGAGAGTCCGAGGACCTTGGATGCGTCCATGCGGCGGCCGCCCAGGCGCGCGAGCACGAAGCGCGCGTAGCGCCGCTCCAGCTCCTCCATGGGGATCGGGTCGCCGGTCACCGTGAACGCGCTGGAAGCTGCGTCCTGTGGGACGCCGGCGGAGCCGTCCAGGTGGTGCAGCTCGAGCTCCGGACCTGCTTCGAGCACGATCGCCCGTTCGAGCACGTTGCGCAGCTCGCGCACGTTGCCGGGGAACGGATAGCGCAGCAAGCGCTCGCGGGCGTGGGCGCCGAGCACGACGCCCCGCCGGCCGAGCTCGGCGGCCAGGCTCCGCAGGATGCCCTCGGCAAGCGGCAGCACGTCGTCGCGACGGGCACGCAGCGGCGGCACGTCGATCCGGAACACCGAGAGACGGAACCACAGGTCCTCGCGGAACGTGCCGGCGCCGACCGCGGCTTCGAGGTCGCGGTTCGTGGCCGCGATGATGCGGGCGGTGCTGGTCTGCTCCGTGGTCCCGCCGAGCCGGCGGTAGCGTCCGGCGTCGAGGAAGGTGAGGAGCTTCGCCTGCAGGGCGAGCGGCAGCTCGCCGACCTCATCCAGGAAGAGCGCGCCGCCCCCGGCAAGCTCGACGAGGCCGCGCCGCGTGGCGCGGGCGTCGGTGAAGGCGCCCTTCTCGTGCCCGAACAGCTCGCTCTCCACCGTCGACTCCGGCAGCGCCGCACAGTTGACGTGCACGAATGGCGCCGACTCGCCCGCCGACAGGCGGTGCAGCTCGCGCGCCAGCACCTCCTTGCCGACACCCGTCTCGCCCAGCAGCAGCACGGGGCTGCGAGGCGTGGTCGCGATGCGGGCGAGCATGGCGAGCACGTCTCGCATCGCCCCCGACCGCGGCGGGACGAGGCGGTGGCGCTCCGCCAGCTCGGTCTCCGCATGCGTGAGCCGATCGCGCATGCGGAGCGTGTCCGCGCTGCGGTGCACCCGGAGCATCAGGTCCGGCAGCTCCACCGGCTTGACGACGTAGTCCGCGGCGCCGGCCCGGACGGCGTCGACCGCACTCGCGACGTCGCCGTGCGCCGTCACCATCACCACGATGGTCGAGGGAAACGCGGCCTTCAGCTCGGCGAGCAGGGCGAGGCCGTCGCCGTCGGGAAGCCGGCGGTCGAGGATGACGAGCTCCGGCGGTGCCTGCGCGACGGCCTTCCGGGCCGCGTGGAGTGAATGGGCCACGGCGACGGGGAACCCTTCGCGCTGCAGTGCAGCCGCCGCCAGGGAGGCGAACGCGCGATCATCGTCGACGAGCAACGTCTGCAGATTCAGCATGGGTGCTCCACAGGGAAGCGAATGACGAAGCGGCTCCCGCCCGGGCTGCGCTCGAAGGAGAGCGAGCCCCCCTGCTGCTCCATCGCACGACGCGCCATGGCCAGGCCGAGGCCGATCCCCTTCGGCTTCGCGGTGACGAACGGCTCGAAGAGGCGGGCTTCCACGTCCGGGACGGGGCCGCCCGCGTTGTCCTCGACGACCACGTAGGCGTGTCCGTCGCGCTGCCCTGCCGAGATCCGCACAACCGGCTCGGTCACGGTGCCCAGATCCTTGGCGACGACGGTGGCTTCGACGGCGTTGCGGATCAGGTTGTCGAGCGCCGTCGCGACGAGCAGCGGGTCGCACGTCACGGGGACCGGCTCCGCGAGATTGGCGGTTAGCTGCACCTCGTCGAACTCCGGCAGCACCCGCAGCCCGTCGACCGCCTCGCGGGCGAGCTGATCGAGCCGGGCGCGGACGGCGCGTGGCTCGGCTGGCTTGCCGAAGTGCAGCAGCGAGGTCGCCAGGTGCGCCAGCCGGTCGGTCTGCCCGCGGATGGTCCGCGTCGCGAGCCCTCCGGCGCCCTCGGCTTCCTGCGTTGCCACGGCCGCGCGGAGGCCGTTGAGCGAGTTCTTCACCTCGTGCGCGATGAGCGACGCCGCGGCGCCGAGCACCGCCATCCGCTCCTGCTCGGCCGCGTGCGCCTCGACGCGCAGGAAGGTGCGGTAGATGCGCCGGAAGAAGACCGAGAAGAGCGTGATCGTCACCAGCTGCAGCAGCCCGAGCACCGCGAGCTGCCAGAGCAGGCGCGCCCGCGCCGGCGCGATGACGCGATCCTCGTCCGTCACCAGGGCGAGTCTGAGCCCCGTCGAGCCGATCGCCGTGGCGGCCGCGAGCTGGTGGCGGCCACCGAGGACGAGGAGAGCGCCCTGCGGCGCGGCGAGCAGCCGCCCGATCAACGCCGGCAGGTCGGTGTCGTGTGTCCAGGGGGGCGGCGTCTCGGGGAGGAAGACGTCTCCGGCGGCGTTGGCGACCAGGAGATCGTCGCCAGTCAGCTCCGGCTGCCACCCCGGCAGCGTTCCCGAGGCCGCGTCCAGGAACCCGGCGAGGACGCCCGCGATCTTGCCCGCCCGGACGATGGGTACGCCCACGACGAACGTCCGCGAGTGGGTCGCCGCGGAGTCGAAGACGGGCGCGCCGCGCTCGAGCAGCTCCTGGAACCAGCGATGGTTGCGCACGCTGACGGTGGGCTCGAGGAGCCGGGGCGGCTCGCTCCACACTGGACGGCCGTCGCGGTCGAGCACGGCGACGCCCACGCCGAACAGCGTCGAGCCGTGGTGGGTCGCGTCGAGCAACACCTGCTCGGGGGCGGTCGAGCCGTCGAACAGATTCACCTCCGGACGCTGCGCGAGTCGTTCGAGATCGCTCTGCAGCAGGCCCAGGTAGAGGCGCAGCGCCTGGGCGTACACCTGCGCCTCGCGCGACACGCGAAGCTGGAGCTCCTCGCGGATGGTGGCGACGTCGGCGCGATAGCTGAGCACCGGGCCCACGAGGGTGATCACCCCCGCGACGACGAGCCCGGCCACCACCGAGCGCGCGAACTGCCTGGCGCCGGCGACCACGCCCGCCGGGGCGGGCGTACTGGCGGCGGTCATGGTTGCACCGGTCTGCACTGCTCCGGTGCGCGAGCGTAGCGACGGGCGGCCACGCCTTCAAATGCGCGATCTCGGGTTGACGGCCGCGCGCCGCGCCTCCTATGCTCCGCGCCCATGCCGCTCGATCCGCAGGCGAAGCAGTTGCTCGACCAGATGGCGTCGATGGGCACGCCGCCGCTGCAGGCCATGTCGGTGCCGGAGGCGCGCGCGTTCATGGACTCGCTCGCCGCCCTCGGCGGCGACGTGGAGGCGGTGGCGCACGTCGACGACCGGACGGTGCCAGGCCCCGCAGGTGACATCCCGGGGCGCCTCTACCGGCCCGGGTCGGATGGGCCGCTGCCGCTCCTCGTCTACTTCCACGGCGGGGGCTGGGTGATCGGCGGGCTCGAGTCATACGACCGCCTCTGCCGGAGCCTAGCCAACGCTGCCGGCTGCGCCATCCTCGCCGTCGACTACCGGCTCGCGCCCGAACACAAGTTCCCCGCCGCCGTCGACGACTGCTACGCGGCGACGTCGTGGGCCGTCGCCCAGGCGGCAGCGCTCGGCGCCGATGGGACGCGCGTCGCCATCGGCGGCGACAGCGCGGGCGGCACCCTGACCGCCGTGGTGGCACAGCTCGCGCGCGACCGGAGCGGCCCGGGGCTCCGCTTCCAGCTCCTCATCTATCCCGCGACCGACGTCGCCTACGACACACCGTCGTATCGCGAGAACGCCACGGGCTACTTCCTCGAACTGGACGCCATGCGCTGGTTCTACGATCACTACCTGCGCAACGACGCCGATCGCGCAGACCCGCGCGCGTCGCCGCTGCGTGCCGCCGACCTGCACGGGCTGCCGCCGGCGCTCGTCATCACGGCGGAGTTCGACCCGCTGCGCGACGAGGGCGAGGCGTACGCCGCCCGGCTGCGCGAGGCCGGCGTGCCGGTCACGCTCAGCAGGTACGACGGCATGATCCACGGCTTCTTCGGCTTGGCCCCGCTCCTCGACCAGGGGAAGCAGGCCGTCGCGGAAGCGGCGGCCGCGCTGCGCGGCGCGCTGCGCTGAGCCGGCGCGTGCTCGGCCGGCAACGCGATCTCGATCAGGTCCGCGCTGGCCTGACGGCGTGGCTCGGACGCCAGCTGCCCGGCGCCCACGAGCTCGAGGTGTCGTCACTGCGCGCGCCCAAGGCGGGTGTCTCCAACGAGACCTTCCTCTTCGAGGTTGCCTATCGCGCCGGAACCGAGACGCGGCGCGAACGCCTCGTGGCGCGCCTCGAGCCGCGCGACTTCCTCGTCTTCCCCGAGTACGACCTCGAGCGGCAGTTCGAGGTCATGGCGCGCCTCGCCGGCAGCGGCGTGCCCGTGCCGCGGGTGCGCTGGCTCGAGCGCGACCCCGAGCTCCTCGGCAGCGCGTTCTACGTGATGGACGCGGTCGACGGCGACGTCCCGTCCGAGGTGCCGTCGTACCACGTCTTCGGCTGGGTACACGACGCGCCCCCCGAGCGTCGCACCCGCATCTGGTGGAACGGACTCGAGATGCTGGCCCGCATCCACGCGCTCGACTGGCGGGCGCTCGGCCTCGCGCGTCTCGGCGAACCGGCATCCGGGCGTGCCGCGATCGACCGCCAGCTCGACTACTGGACGCGCTACTTGGCGCTCGTGCGCGACGAGGGGCCGCCGCAGCCCACGCTCGCCTCGAGCCTGGCGTGGTTGCGCGCCAACGCCTTCACGCCACGGCGCGTGAGCCTCTGCTGGGGCGACTCCCGCTTGCCCAACCTGATGTTCCGCGACGACCGGGTGGTCGGCGTGCTCGACTGGGAGATGGCGTTCCTGGGGGACCCCGAGGCTGACCTCGGCTGGTGGTGCTTCCTCGACTGGGCCAACAACGAGGGCTACGGCGGCCCGCATCTCGAGGGCATCCCGAGCAAGGAGGAGACGCTGGCCCGCTATGCCGAGCTGACGGGCCACGCGGTCGAGCACGCGCACTGGCACGAGGTGTTCGCCGCGTTCCGCTACGGTGTCATCCTGGGGCGCGTCGCCATCCGCATGCGCGCGATCGGTGCGTCGCTGCCGTCGCCCGACTGGGAGTCGAACAACGTCTGCACGCAGGCGCTGGCCCGGCTGCTCGACCTCCCACCGCCTGGCGAAGAGCGGCTCACGACCAGCGTCGGCCGGCGCGATGCCGATGCGCCCGTGCGCCTCCAGTTCCGCCTGTCGGGCGCGGGCGGCGGCGACTGGTGGGTGCTGGTGCACGGCACCGACGCCAGCCGCCACACGGGGGTCGTCGACGACCCCGACGCCACGCTCGAGGCCGACGTCGCCGACTGGCGCGCGGTGCAGTCGGGGGACCTCGACCGTCTCCAGGCCTTCATGGACGGCAAGCTCCGCATCAGCGGCGACCTCACCCTCTTCATGCTGCACGAGACGCTGATCACCAAACTCAGTCAGGAGACGTGACATGGCGAGCACGACGCACATGGCGACGCCCGAGGACGACCGGCGTCACATGCCAGGCCCGAACGCGCTGCCGCTGTGGAGCGAGAGCTACTGGTTTCCGCTCTACGATCCCGAGCGCGAGATCGGCGTCGTGTTCCGCGCCGGCATGTACATGAAGCGCGGCGACGCCAACCTCTACCTGTTCGTCACGCACAAGGGCGCCATCGTCCACACGGTGACCGAGCATCGGGCGGCGGCGCCGGCGCTCGACGGTGACACCTTCGCCGTGGCGGGCCTGCGGATCGACATCGAGAAGCCGCTCGAGCGATTCCGGCTGCGGTACGAGCACGGGCCCACGGCGTTCGACCTGCGATGGGACGCCGCGAGCCCGGCCTACAAATACCCCACGCCACCCAGCGACGAGTTCCCCGGCCACATCGAGCAGGGCGGGCGCGTGACGGGCACCGTGACGCTGGGGGGGACGCAGGTTCCCTTCGACGGCGTCGGTCATCGCGACCACTCCTGGGGGGGCGAGCGCGACTGGGCCAAGTTCCACCGCTGGACCTACCTGTCGGGGGAGTTCGGCGCCGACTTCTGGTTCAACGCCGTGCAGATCCACCTCGGCGAGCAGCTCGACATCCGCATCGGCTGCCTGTGGAACGGCACGGAGCTGCTCGCGCTCCAGCGGCTCGAGATCCAGCCCCGCACCGTCGAGGGCGGCTCGCGGCAGATCGGGGTCACGGCGCACCTGACGGACGAGCACGGCCGCGAGCACCACATCGTGGGCGAAGCAATCGTCGCCAACTGCGCCGTCTGGATGGGGCGCACGGTGCTCAAGGACGGCATCGCCCGGTACCGCATGGGCGATCGCATCGGCTGGGGCATTCACGAGCACGGCTTCATCGAGCACGACGAGTGACCGGGGGAAGTCGCCGCGTGACGTTTCGCGTCGCCGACGGATCGACGAACTTGACCCGCTGGCACTGACATGGCCAGATGTGGCCATGAAGAAGGTCAAGATCGCCGAGCTGAAGGACGCGCTCTCCCAGCACCTGCGTGCGGTCGAGCGGGGAGAGGTGATCGAGGTCACCGACCGAACGCGTCCCATCGCCCGGATCGTGCCGATGCCCGCCGACGAAGCACCCGTCGAGATCGTCCCCCCGCGGCGCCCCTTCGCCTCCCTCCGCGCCAGGCGGTACCCGTCGGCGCGCTGGGGCGTGCGGTCGCTCGACCTGCTGCGGGCGGAGCGCGGACGCCGATGACGGTCTACGTCGATTCCTCGGTGCTGCTCCGGATCGTCCTCGGCGAACGCGGCACCCTGTCATCGTGGCGCCGCATCACCCAGCCGGTATCGAGCGAGGTGATCCGCCTGGAGTGCCTGCGTACGATCGATCGCGCACGCCTCACCCGGCGCATCGGGGATGCCGACGTCGCAGCGCGGCGCGGCGCGATCCTCGAGCAGCTCGAAGGCTTCGCGCTCGTCAAGTTCGACGCTCGCGTGCTCGACCGCGCAGCCGATCCGTTCCCCACGACCCTCTCCTCGCTCGACGCCATCCATCTCGCGAGCGCGCTGCTGGTACGGCGTGCCATGCCGGACCTCACGATCGCGACGCACGACGTGGAGCTCGCGACGGCCGCTCGGGCCGTCGGCTTCCGGGTGGCGGGTACTCCGACGCGGGCCTGACGCGCCGGGCCCACGCCGCCCACGGCCGAGCCGCATTTCGTCCTTGACAAACGAACGTTTGTTCAATTACACCCGGGCCGATGACGCTGCCCGGTGTGGACCTCATCGACCAGGATCACTACGCCAGCCAGGGCCCACCGCACGCGGCCTTCCGCCGGTTGCGCGCCGAGGCGCCGGTGTCGTGGCACGAGCGCGACGGGGACGCTCCCTTCTGGGCGATCACGAAGTACAAGGACGTCTTCGCCGCCTCGCTCGACCAGCAGACGTTCTCCTCCGCGCGCCGCGGCGCCGTCTTCCGCACCTGGGACGAGGAGGACTACGAGGCCCAGAAGGGCATGCTCATCAACCGGGACCCGCCCGCGCACACGAAGTACCGGCGCCTGGTCAGCATGGGGTTCTCGAGCCGGATGATCCGCCGCCTCGAGGACCACGTGCGCTCCATCACCACCGAGATCATCGACCAGGTCGCCCACGCCGGCGAATGCGATTTCGTCGCCTCGATCTCGGCGGAGCTCCCCCTGCAGGTCATCGTCGAGCTCATCGGCGTCCCCCTGGCCGACCGTCATCGGGTGCTGCAGTGGAGCAACCAGATGCTCGCCTACGACGATCCCGAGTATCAGCTCGACCCCTTCACCCCGAAGATCGCGGCCGCAGAGCTCTTCATGTACGCCAACGAGCTGGCCGTGGAGCGCAGCGCGCACCCGCGCGACGATCTCGCGAGCGAGCTGATGCACGCGGAGGTGGACGGGAGCCGCCTCTCGCCGGAGGAATTCAACTCGTTCTTCCTGCTGCTGCTCGTCGCCGGCAACGAGACCACCCGGAACCTGGTCTCGGGCGGCCTCCTCGCGCTCATCGAACATCCCGAGGAACGCGCCCGCCTCCGGGCGAACCCCGCCCTCCTCCCGACCGCCGTGGAGGAGATGCTGCGCTGGGTGACGCCGGTGAATCTCTTCCAGCGCACGGCCACGCGCGACGTCGGGCTGGGTGGACAGAAGATCCGCGCGGGCGACAAGGTCGTGCTTTTCTACGCCTCCGCGAATCGCGACGAGGACGTGTTCCCCGGCGCCGACCGCTTCGACGTGGGCCGCTCGCCGAACGACCACCTGGCGTTCGGCATCGGCCCGCACTTCTGCCTGGGCGCGAACCTGGCACGGCTCGAGATCAGGATCCTGTTCGAGGAGTTGCTCCGTCGCGCGCCCGACATCGAGCTGGCCGGCCCCGTCGAGCGCCTGCGCTCGAACTTCATCAACGGCATCAAGCGGATGCCGGTGCGCTTCACGCCGGAGCGGGTGCGCGCGCGGGCCTGAGGGGCGATGGCGCGGGGGACGGGCTTCAGTGGTCGATGTGTCGCTCGATCCAGTGCGCGAACGCCCGGGCTTTCCCTGCCAGGCGCTCTTGCCGTACGGGCGCGACCCGACGTCGATCGCGTTCTTGAGCGGGCGGGGCACCGAGCGGTTGTACTCCGGCGTCACGAACAGCACCGCGTCCGGTGACCCGCGGAGCCGCGGAATCACCGACCGTGACCGAGCCCCCGACGCGACGCGCGCAGCCGCCTTCCCGCACGATCCGCGACCGCGTACACTGCCCGTGCTGTAGAGGGCATGGCGTCGGATGTGCAACTGATCCGGTGCGCGAGCTGCGGCGCGACCAACCGGGTGCCGCGGGCGAAGCTCGACGCTCGGTTCCGGCCCGTGTGCGGGCGGTGCAAGGCGGGTTGAGACGGTGGCTCGCGGGCCGAAGAGCATCCAGGACGCGCCCTTCCTGGACGTCTTCTCACCGGAGTTCGCGGCCGACCCCGCCGCGGCCGTCGCCGCGCTGCGCGAGCAGAGCTGGCTCGTCCGCACGGCGATCGGCGTCCTCGTGATCGCCCGCGACAAGGTGGAAGCACTCCTGGTGGACGCGCGGCTGCGTAGCTCGCTCCTCGACTTCGTACGCCTCCAGGGGGTGAGCGAGGGACCACTCTACGAGTCGCTCGCCCACACCCTCCTCGCCGTCGACGGCCCCGACCACACCCGCCTGCGCAAACTCGTGAGCCGCGCGTTCACGCCGCGCTCGATCGAGCAGCTGCGACCCGCCATGCGCGAGCTGGTCGACGTGCTGATCGAGCGCTTCGCGCCGCGAGGTCGCTGCGAGTTCATGGGCGAGTTCGCCGACCACTACCCGGTGCAGATCATCTGCGAGCTGCTCGGCGTCCCGCGCGCGGACCACGAGCACTTCGCGCGCTGGTCGAACGCGCTCACGTGGGTGCTCTCCCTGGAGCTGAGCGCTCACCTCGGCGAGGTGCAGGAGGCGTTCGAGACCATGTCGGCCTACGTCGAGCGCCTCATTGAGGAACGGCGGCGGCAGCCGCGCGACGATCTCCTGACCCGCCTGATCGAGGCCGAGGAGGGTGGCGACCGCCTGAACCTCCTCGAGCTCCAGAGCATGATCGCGAGCCTGCTCTTCGCCGGGTACGACACGACCAGGAACCAGCTCGGGATCGCGATGACGCTCTTCGCCGATCATCCCGAGCAGTGGGCACTCCTCGGCCGGCGCCCCGATCTCGCCGCCCAGGCGGTGGAGGAGGTCGTCCGCCATCAGGGTGCGGTCACGGTGGCGCCCCGCTTCACCGACCGCGAGCTGGTGGTGGACGACTGCGTCATCCCCGCAGGCACCGTGATCCTTCTCTCCACCGCGTCGGCCAATCATGACCCGGCCGCCTATACCGAGCCGGAGCGCTTCGACATCACGATGGAGCGTCAGCCCCCCCTCACCTTCGGCGGGGGGGAGCACTACTGTCTCGGTGCCAACCTGGCCCGCGCGGAGATGCAGGAGGCGCTCGCGATCCTCGCCCGTCGCCTGCCGGACCTGCGACTCGATGGCGAAGTCCGCTGGCGGCCGCTGACGGGCATCAACGGACCG
>JBKPDC010000313.1:0-18761 GCA_046727715.1 Thermodesulfobacteriota bacterium | reverse complement strand
GCTTCCGGGGCGCGCGGCGCGGCGGGGAACTCGCGCACCAGCTCGTCGAACGCGGCGGCGGCCTCCGCGGCCTTGCCGGCGTTCAGCAGGCAGCCGCCGGCGAGGAACAGCAGCTCCGGGCGCCAGCGGCTCCGGCCGGGGTCCTTCACCCGGGCGCCGGCGGCGGCGAGAGGCGGGACGTCGGCGCAGCGGGTGCGGTCGATGGCGAGCTGACCGAGGAGGAAGAGGCCGTAGCTCGATCGTATGCCCGCGAGCGTGCCGTCGCCGAGCTTCTCCGTCACGATCTTCTGCACCTTCTCCGGCCACTCGCCTCCGCGCGCGGCGAGCCCGCGCGCCAGCGCCGTCACGTCCTTCTCGGTGGCCGCATCCGCAGCTGCCTTGGGCAGGCCTGCCGCGAGGTTGTCCTGGAGGGTCTGGTCCGGATCCGGCGGTGGCTCGGGCTCCGCGGGCTTCCCGCTCTCCTTCCGATCCACCTCGGCGAGCGCCGCCTTCGCCTTTGCGGCCGTCCGCGACAGGCCCGCCGCTGCGCGCAGGTCCTGACGCGCGTTGCCCCAGTCGCTCAGGTCCATGTAGGCGAGGCCGCGGCCGTAGAGGCTTTCCGCGTAGACCTCCGGCACCTCCTTCATGGACGTGAACTTCGAGAAGCCGTCGACCGCGTTCTCGAGCAGCGTGCGCTTGCGGCCGGCATCGTCCACCAGCTGCGCACCCTGATAGCGCACCCAGGCGAGGTGGTAGTTGACGATGAGCGACTGGATCTCCAGCTGGCGGAGCCGCGGGTCCTGTACCGCCTGGGTGGGCTCCCCCTCGCCGCCCTCGAGGTCCTTCTGCAGGCGATCCTTGTTGGCGCGGATCTCCTCGTCGGTGGCCACGAGGTCACGCTCGAGCTGCGGCCACTCGGCGCTCGCGCGCTCGCGCTGGCCCTTCTCCAGGAGGGCGTAGAACGCGCGCGCGCGTTGCTCCAGCGATGGCACGTCCGCCGCCGTCGCGGCGGCGGCGAGCACGAGGCCCAGCCCGAGAACGCCGGCGAGGCGGCGGATCACTCCGACGCCAGGGCGAAGCCCTTCGCGCCCGCCTCCTTGGCGAGGGCGAGGACGCGCACTACCTCGCCCAGCACGACTTGGCGGTCGCCTGCCAGAATCACCACCTTGTCGTCGGTGCGCGACAGCGCGTCCTTGAGCACGCTGGCGAGGGCCCCCTCGTCGGCCGCCACGGGACGCTGGTTCACGAAGATCTCGTGCGATGGCGTCATCGTGACCATGACGCCCTTCTGCTCCTGCTCCTCGGCGTTCGACTGCGGCAGGTCGACGCCCTCCGGCTTGATCATGGCCGAAGTGGTGATCATGAAGATGATCAGCAGGACGAGGAAGACGTCGGTGAGCGGTGTGACGTTGATCTCGGCCATGATGCCGCGCTTGCGGCCGGCGGCAACACTAGACGCCATGCGCTCTCCGGCCCGCCGCGACGGCTTCCAGCACGCGACCGCTGCCAATCCGCAACGAGGCGTCGATCCGGTCCACGCGCGACTGGAAGTAGTTGTAGAAGACGACGGCGATGATCCCGACGGCGAGGCCGAGCGCGGTCGCGATGAGCGCTTCGGAGATGCCGGCGGCCACCACCGCGAAGCCTCCCGTGCCGGCGAGCGCGATGGCGTGGAAGGCGCGCATGATCCCGAGCACGGTGCCGAACAGCCCGATGAACGGCGCCGCCGCCCCGATCGTTCCGAGCACCCAGAGGTTCGAGCCCGCGCCCTGCACCTCCTCGAAGTTGCGCTCGCTGGCCACACGCTCCAGCTCGGCCATGGGCACGCCGCCCTCGCCCTCGATCAGATCGGTGTAGATGCGCCGCGCGGGGCACGCGCGGTGCTTGCGCACGACGTCGAGCGCGCCATGCCAGTTGCCGCGCGCCAGCAGGGGCACCACGTCGCGCGTGAGCCTCGCCGTCGAGGTGATGACGCCGCGCAGGCTCCATGCCCGCTCGAGCACGATCCCGAGCAGGATCACCGAGGAGGCCAGCAGGGGGTAGGTCGAGATGGCACCCTGCTGGATGAGCGCCCACACGTCGAGGCCGAGTTGTACGTTGTTGTCCATCGAAGAGTGCTCCTTGCTGCCTTATGTCTTGCCGCGCGCGACGCGCGAGACGTCCTTCTCCCACTGCTGGCCGAACGTCAGCACCAGGAGGTAGCGCACGAGGGCCTGGTCCTGCCCGAGGGCGATTGCTTCGCCGCCGCCCAGGCGTGAGATGTCGGCGTAGGTGGCCTGCACCTGCTTGTAGAAGTCGGGGAGCGGGGACACGGTCTTGAGCTCGTCGCCGTAGAGCCAGCGATGCAGCTTGCGCTCGTGCTCCTCGTGCAGCCGCTGGCTCACGTCGATGGCGCTGACGACGCCGCCCTGCGCCTGCCATTGCGAGACGAGCCGGCGCAGCGCGGGCATGTCCTGGTCATGCGGCGGCGAGCTGCCGACGAGGATGATCACCTTCTTTGCCTCGGGCCGCCACGAGAGCTGGGTCATGGCGGCCTCGAAGCCGTCCTTCACGGCCTCCTCCCAATCACCGCCGCCTTCGGCCACGATGCCATCGAGGAACGCCTTCACCTTGCTGCCCTTGAAGGTGAGGTCGCTCCACTTGACGAGGAAGTCCTCGCTCTGGCGCGGCGCGGTCGCGATGTTGTCATCGGTACGATCACGGAACGCGACAGCGCCGATGCGCGCCGTCGGCACGAGGCGCTGCATGGTGACGACCAGATCGTCCAGCCGACGCTTCAGGTCGTCGATCACCATCTGCATGCTACCGGTCGAGTCGATGACGAGCGCGACGTCGAGGCCGACCTTGCGCAGGCCACCGACGTACTTCCCGAAGGCGCTGTTCAGCGAGATGCCGAGATCGCCGAGGCCGATCCCGCCCCCTCCGCCCCCGCCGACCCCCAGCCCGCCGGCACCCGCGCCGGTGGACGCGAAGCGGGCGCCCAGATCGGTACCCGCGCCGATGGGGGTGACCGGCCGCGAGAAGTGCACGACCGGCCCCGTCTGGACCTCGACGGCCTTGGGCTTCGCCTGCTCCGGGACGACCACCGGCTCGGGCGTCCGGGCGACCACCAGCTCTTTCACTTCCTCGTCGCGTTTGGGGTCCTGCGGCCGGACGACCTCGGGGATGTCCTCGAGCGAGAAGATCTGGCGCCGCTTCTTCTCTCCCAGCCCCACACCGCCGCCGGAGCCGATGCCCACCCCCGGTCCGACCCCGAGCCCGAAGCCCCCACCGATACCGGCGACGTCGAAGTAGATCATCAACCCCAGTACGAGATGGGCGAGCGCCGAGATGCCCAGGAATGTGAGGACGCGGCCCGCCCGGGGGCGGATCGTGGACGCCGCGAGAACTGGAGAAATGAGCATGAAACTGAAGCGGTTCGGGGACTTACGGGTGGGGACTCTTCCTGTCAATGCGGGCGCGTAGCGGGCGTCACCAGCGTAGCTTGGCGCGCAGCGCGCGGGCTTGCGTCCGGCTCACGGCGACCTCGCTTGCGGCGTGGTCACGCATGGCCAGCTTGTAGCGCCCGCCGAACCACGGGACGATCTCCTTCACGTGGCGGAGGTTGACGAGGCTCGCCTTGTGAACGCGGAAGAACAGCTCCGGGTCGAGTCGTTCCTCCAGCTCGCGCAGGGTGTAATTGGTCATGAATGCCCGTTCGCCGGTGTGGGCGTAGACGAGGCGGTGTTCGACGCCGAACCAGCGCACGTCCTCCACCGGCAGGAGCAGGATGCGGCGGCCGCTGTGGACCGAGATCTGCGTCACGTAGGCCTTCCGGCCCTCCTCCAGTCTCCGCACGACGGCTTCGATGTCGAGCCCCCCCCCGCCCTGTTGCAGGCGGTGGCGAGCCCGCCCCACCGCCTCCTCCACGCGGGTCCGGGCGAAGGGCTTCAAGAGGTAATCGACCGCCTGCACCTCGAAGGCGCGGATGGCGTACTCGTCGTAGGCGGTGGCGAAAACGACCTGCGGCGCCGGGCCGGGGAGCGCGCGCAGCACCTCGAAGCCGTTCATGCCGGGCATCTGCACGTCGAGGAAGACCAGATCGGGGCGGTGCTCCTGGATCATCTGCACCGCCTCGACGCCGTTCGACGCCTCACCGACCAGCTCGACCCCACCGAGCCCGGCGAGGAAGCCGGCAAGACGGTCGCGCGCGAGCTTCTCGTCGTCGACCACGAGTGTCCGGAGGGCGTCGCCCATCACGCTGCCTCCTGGACGGGCAGCCGCAGGCGGACGACGGTGCCGCCGCCCGGGGTGCTCTCGATCACCGGAAGGTGCTCCGGTCCGTAGAGGCGCTCGAGTCGCTCGCGCAGGTTCCGTAATCCGACACCGCGGTCGTAGATCTCGTCGAGGACGCGCTCCGGCATGCCGAGCCCGTCGTCGCCCACGGTGAGGGTGAGCAACTCGCCGTCGAGCGTTGCGTCGATCGACACCGTGCCCACGCCGAGCTTGCGCGACAGCCCGTGCTTGAGCGCGTTCTCCACCAGCGGCTGCAGGATCAGGTTCGGGATGAGCGAGCGCAGCGTGTCGGGTGCGATGCGAGTCTCTACCCGCAGGCGCTCGGCGAAGCGCGCGCTCTCGATCTCGAGGTAGGCGCGCGTCATCTGGAGCTCCTCGGAGAGCGGCACGAACTCCTGCTCGGCGCGGTGCAGGATGTAGCGGAAGATCTCGGCGAGTCGCTCGACGCAAGCCTCCGCCTTGTCCGGGTCCACGCGGATGAGCTGTGCGATCGAATTCAGGCTGTTGAAGAGGAAGTGCGGGTTGATCTGGGCGCGCAGCGCGGCGAGCTGCGCCGTGGCCGCCATCTCGGTCAGCTCGCGTTCGCGCGTCTGCAGCGCCTCGACCTGTCGCCACACGAGGTGGTACCCGATGAGCGCCATCAGGGCGACCGGCACGATCGGCAGCAGCGTGTAGAGGCGCACGACGTGCTGGCGCATCTGCGGCGTGATGGTGAGGTGGATCTCCGTCCCGGTGGGAACGCCGAAGAGCCCGATCCCGCCGGACAGCCAGGTGGACGTTCCCACCACTGCGACCGACACGGCCGCGAGCACGACGATCGACGCGACGACCTGGCGGAGGAGCCGGCCGCCGAAGCTGTGACCGCCGACCACGGGGAAGACCCAGCGCCAGAGGCCGTAAGTGGCGGCCGAGAACACGCTGCTTGCGAGGAAGAACGTGAGCGGCGCCTTCCACGAGCGCCACAGCACGAGGTGGAGCAGGCCCAGGTGCAGACCGGTGGCCAGACCCGTGCCGAACACGAGCAGCAGCATCCGATTCCGGCGGGTCGACGGCGGCATATGAGGCACGGGTCGCGGGGCCATGCAGTCGGTATAACCCAGGCCCCTGACCCTGCCCACACTGCCCTGCGTCAAGCCGCGGCGCGAGCGTTGCGGAACGAACGGTCGGATCACCACTCCGATGCGCCCGATGGTCGCATGCTCCGGCTGCGGCGAGGGCACCCGAGCGGCAGCCGTTCCGTTCAAGACCGCCCGCCATCTTCCGGGTAATCAGCGGACGGTGACGAACGACACTCGGCGAGTGCTCGGGGAGCTGCTCCGGGCGGCCTATGTCCCCGTCGGGGACCGACGCGGCCCCGGGTCTGCTGGCGGCGCTGCGCGACCGGCTCGGGCTCGCCGGGGTCGTCGAGTCCCGGCTCGACGCGCGCGTCGCTGCCGCCCTCCGCGTGCTGCGCGCCGGCGAGCGGGATCTGCCGCGCAGCACCGACCTGGCGCGACGCCTCGGGATGTCACCGGGTCGTTTCCGAGACCTGTTTCTCCGCGACGTCGGGCTGAGCTACCGGCGTTACCTGCTCTGGCGGCGGCTCCGGAGCGCGCTCGCAGGGCTTGGGCGCGGCGGGTCGCTCACCGCCGTCGCGCACGCGGCGGGCTTCGCCGACTCGGCGCACCTCACCCGCACGGCACGACGCATGTTCGGCATCATGCCGTCGGCGATGCCGCGCGCCGTGTGACGCCCCCCGTTCTGTCTCGTCCCCGGGTGCGGTATGTCGCCGGCAGGATGCATCTCGCGCTGCTCGGCCTGACGATCCTCCTTGCTGCGTGCGACGACGGCTCGCAGGCGCTCACGGTCGGCTCCCTCGCCGGCGACGAGTGGCGACTCGTACGCTGGACGGCCGACGGGCAGCCCGTCGCGCTGGCGGACGGCTCGCGGATCACGCTGGCGGTCACGCCGGAGGGAGAGGTGTCCGGCGGCAGCTCGGTGAATCGCTACCGCGGGAAGATGACGTTGACCGACGCGGGCAAGGTCTCGTGGGGGGGCGCCGGGTTCGCGACCACGCGGATGGCGGGCCCGCCGCCGCTCATGGAGCAGGAGGGACGCTACCTCACCGCCCTCGGCGCCGTGGACCACGCAGCGCTCGCCGGGGGGACGCTGACGCTCACCGGCGGCGGCCAGGCGGTCGCGCTGCAGTTCGAGCGCTAGGAGACTGACCCGAGACTGCGTCTCGGGTGGACTCCTAGCCGCTGGCCGGCCGGAACACCGGCAGACTCACCTCCGGCGTCACGTCCTCGAACGCGACTTCCACCGGCATCCCGATCGTGATCGCGTGTGGCTCGAGGCCCGGCACCGTGGAGAGCATGCGCGGCCCCTCGTCGAGCTCGATCACCACCACGGCGTACGGCACGCGGGCGGCGAACCACGGATGATTCGCCTGGTGCATGATCGCGACGCTGAAGACGCGCCCCTTCCCACCGACGCGCTCCCACTCCACCCGGCGCGACAGGCAGCGGCTGCACACCTCGCGCGCGGGGAAGCGGCGCGCGCCACAGTCGACGCAGCGCTGCACCACCAGCTCGTGGCGCCGGGCGGCCTCCCAGAAGGGCGCCATCTCCGGCGTGATCGCGGGGACCGGCCGCGCCGGCGCCTCGCTCACGACTCGAGCCTCGAGAGGACGAGCGTCGCGTGTGTGGAGAGGATACCGCCGTTGCCCGAAACGAGCGCGACGTCGTGCTGCGGAACCTGCCGCGCCCCGCCCTCGCCGCGCAGCTGGATGATCGCCTCCGACACCGGCGTCATGCCCCACATGTAGAAGCTCGACAGCTGGCCGCCACCCGTGTTGAGCGCGAGCGTCCCGCCGGGGCCCGTGTGGTGCTCGGCGGCGAACGCGCCGCCCTCGCCCTTGGCGCAGAAGCCGTAGTCCTCGAGCGTGACCACCACGGTGAACGTGTAGCAGTCGTACAGCTCCACGACGTCGATGTCGCGCAGCTCGATGCCGGCCATGGCGAAAGCGGGCTTCTTCGCCAGCACGGCCCCGGACGCGAGCGTCTCGCTCGGGTCGCCGCCCAGGTGCCCCTGTCCCATGCCCCAGATGTAGACGGGGGGTTTGCGCAGGGCACGGGCGCGCTCCGCGTTCGTGACGACGACCGCGAGGCCGCCGTTCGACACCAGGCAGCAGTCGTAGACGTGAAACGGCTCCACGATCCAGCGCGATGCGCGGTAGTCGTCGAGCGTGAGCGGTCGGTCGCGCATCTGTGCGGCGGGGTTCAGTGCCGCCCACCGCCGCTGCGCCACCGCGACGGCGCCGAGCTGGTCCTCGGTCGTCCCGTACGCGTGCATGTGCCGACGCGCGACCAGCGCGTACATGGCGTTGACGCCGAAGAAGCCATAGGCCGCTTCCCAGCCCCGGGCGAAGCCGTAGGCGACGCCGCTCGAGGTCCGTCCCCCCTGCGGCGACGGCGGCCGGAGCGGCGCGTCGGAGAACACGCAGGCGACCGTGTGGCACAGCCCCGCGGCGATGGCCTGCGCAGCGTGCTGGATCATGGCGCACGCGGTGGCGCCGCCGAGGTTCATCGTCGCGGTGAGACGGAGGTCGCGCAGGCCGAGCGCCTGCTGGAGCTGGAACGACCCCATGCCCAGGTCGTTCCAGGTGAGGCCGGGGTTCACCAGCAGTCCGTCGAGATCGGTGCGGGTGAGACCGGCGTCGTCGAGCGCCAGGCGCACGGCGTCGGCGGCGAAGCCGATCGCGTTCGTGCCGTAGACCTTGCCCTGGGGTGTGATGCCGAGGCCGGCGATCGCCGCCGCCCCCCGCAGCGGATGTGTGCTCATCGGTCGCTCCGTGGGCCCGGCTAGCGCTGGAGGATGCGAAAGCGCCGGCGCAGGACGTTCACCTGATCCTGCACCGATGGGCTGCGGCGCGCCGACATGAGCACGTCGAACAGCTCCTGCTCCCCGGCCTCCTTGTCGGCCGTCTCGTCGCGAAGCGCGTCCAGGATCTCGTGGATGACGCGCGGGATCTCGCGCTGCGGGATCACCAGATCGCCGCGTCCGAGCGTGCCGGTCCAGTTGGAAGCGTAGGGCCGCAGCACGTTGAGGATGCGTTCGGTCATCGACCGGTCCCCGCGCATGCGATCCACGCCCGGGATTAAACCACGCTTCGCCCGAGACGCAAGGAGGAGGCCCTGCCCGCTCGGCCAAACCTTGCGAGGTGCGTCGCCGGCACCGTATTGACAGGCCCGCGTGCCTGCTCCTACCGTCGCCGCGATGCGGATCTTCATGTTCCACCTCATGCCGTGGGACGGTCTGCCGGCGTCCTACGACGGACCGGCGTGGATCACGTGCTCGAACAGCCACTACGACCCCGTGCACGGCGGCGAGCTGTACAACCGCTACATCGACGAGCTGATCCGCGCCGAGGCGCTCGGCTTCGACGGCGTGTGCGTCAACGAGCATCACGCCAACGCCTACGGCAACATGCCCTCGCCCAACCTGATCGCCGCCATCCTGGCGCACCAGACGAAACGGATGAAGATCGCGGTGGTCGGCAACGCGCTGCCCCTCTACAACCCGCCGACGCGGGTGGCCGAGGAGTTCGCGATGATCGACTGCATCTCGGGCGGTCGGCTCATCGCCGGCATGGTCGTGGGGGGCGGGCCCGAGTACTACTCGAACGCCCTCAACCCCGCCGAGGCGCGCGGTCGCTTCGCCGAAGCGGTGGACTTGATCATCCGCTGCTGGACCGAGCCCGGCCCGTTCCAGTGGAACGGGCGCCACTACAAGATGCGCTACGTCAATCCCTGGCCGGTCCCCATCCAGAAGCCGCATCCGCCGGTGTGGATTCCCGGGGCGGGCAGTCTCGAGACCATGGAGTACGTCGCCAAGCGGCGCTGGGCCTACATGGGCATCCCCTACTTCCACAAGCGCGTCTTCAAGCGCAACTTCGACTTCTTCCGCGAGGCCTGCGAGAAGGAAGGCTACACCGCGTCTCCCGAGCAGATGGGCTGGCTCGTGCCGGTGTACGTCGCCGAGAGCGACGCGCAGGCGCGGCGCGAGTACGAGCCCCACCTGTGGCACTTCGCCAAGAAGCTCCTGCCGGGCATCAACGTCAGCCCGCCGGGCTACACGTCGGCGCGCTCCGCGTTGAAGCTGATGGGCTCGTTCAACGACTTCATGCTGCACGTCGAGACGTGGGCACAGATCGAGGACGGCGACTACGCCATCGTCGGTAGCCCCGCCACGGTGCGCCAGAAGATGACCGAGCTGATCCGGTGGATGGGCGTGGGAAACGTGCTGGTGCTGCTGCAACTCGCGACCCTGCCAGCTGACCTGACGCAGAAGAACCAGGAGCTGTTCGCCAGCGAGGTGATGCCCCACCTGCGGGCGCTCGCCCCGCCGCCCGCCACCCCGCACGCCGCCGCGGACGCCGTCGCGCAGACCGTCTGAGGACTCCATGCCCGAGCAACGGACGGTGAAGGTCGGCGGGAAGGACGTGCGCCTCCTGATCGGCGGCGAGGGACCGCCGGTCCTCTATCTCCACGGCGCGGGGCCCGACGTCGAGTGGCTCGACGCGCACGAGCGGCTGGCCGCGCGCCACACGGTCTATCTGCCGGCGCACCCGGGGTTCGCGTCGTCCACCGGCATCGAGGAGGTCGACGGCATCTTCGACCTGGTGCTGCACTACCTGGATCTGCTCGACGCGCTCGACCTGCGTGCGGCGCCCGTCGTCGGCACGTCGCTCGGCGGGTGGATCGCGGCGGAGATCGCGGCCCTCTATCCGTTCCAGGTGGCTCGGCTGGTGCTCGTGGACGCGGTCGGCATCTGGCTCGACGCCGCGCCCATCGGCGAGCTGTTCGCCACGCCGCCTCCCGAGCTCGCGAAGATGCTCTTCCACGACCAGTCGCATCCCATCGCCATGATGATGCAGTCCTTCACCTCCGTCGCCGACATCCCGGAGGAGTTCGTGCTGCCGCAGCTGAAGGCGATGGAGGCGACGGCCAAGGTGGGCTGGAATCCCTACCTGCACGACCCCAAGCTCGAGGGTCGCCTCCGTCGCGTCACGGCACCGACGCTCGTCCTCTGGGGACGCCAGGACGGCCTGGTGCCGCTCGCCTACGGCGAGCGCTGGCGCGATCGCATCCGCGGCGCGCGGCTCGAGGTGATCGAGCAGTGTGGCCACCTGCCGCCGGTCGAGCGGCCGCTCGAGTTCGCCGAGGCCGTCCTGCGGTTCCTCGCATAGACACTGCGACGTCCGCCGAAGTGGCCTTCGGCGGGAGCGTTGGGCTAGCCTCGTCGCATGCGGACGCGTCGTCTCCTGATCGCCCTCGCCCTCCTCGCCGCCGCGCTCGCGCCGGCCCGCTCGCCGGCGGTCGAGGCCGCGCGGACGAAGGTCCGTAGCTGTCGGGGGCTCGTGCGTGTCGCGACCATGGACGCCGCCGCGGAGGTGCGCCGCGCGCCCTTCCAGCTCCGCGTCCGCCTCGGCCGCAAGCTGCTCGTGCGCGAGGCGGACGCCGGGGGTCTGTTCTACGAGCGCTCGGGGGCGGTGCACGGGCTCGGCGACGTACGGGACGTGCGCCGGATCGCCGACGGCGCCGAGCTCGACGTGTCGACCGACGAGGGAAGCCTGGCGACGGTCACGCTCCGCTTCCTCACCCGGCGCACGCTCGAGGTGACGCTCGTGCCGCCCGACCCTGCCGGCGTCGACGCCATGGGCGAGCGGCTGCACTCGCCGCCGCCGGAACGCCTCTACGGGCTCACCGAACGCCTGCGCGACTCGCCCGCGCTCGCCCCGGGCATCATCGATCAGCCGCGCGACGACATCCAGCCGCCGGAGGTGGGCTCGCTCGACCGGCGCGGCGAGACCGTGGAGATGCGCATCCTGCCGACCTTCTCGCTGTACGCGCCGTTCTACCAGTCGTCGTCCGGGTACGGCCTTCTGGTCTCCGGCACCACGTTCGGAGTGTTCGACCTCGCGCAGAGTGAAGCCCAGACCGTCCGGTTCCGCTTCGAGGCGCCGAGCAAACCCGCGGAGCGACGGCTCGTGTTCCAGGTCTTTGCCGGTCCCGACCATCCGACGATCCTCGACGAGTACACGAACGTCGTCGGCCGGCCGCTGGTGCCGCCCGACTGGGCGTTTCTCCACTGGCGGTGGCGCGGCGAGCTCCGCAAGGGGAATCCCGCGATCCTCGACGGCGTCCAGGTGAACGCCGACTTCGCCGACGACGTGCGCATGTATGACACGCTCGGCATTCCCGCCGGCGTCTACCTCTTCGACCGTCCCGTGCTGGTCGGTCCCTACGGCTTCGACCGGTGGGAGTGGGACACCGAGCGGATGCCCAATCCCGAGGCGATGCTCGCCGCGCTCGCGCGCCGCGGCTACCATACCATGATCTGGAGCGCCGCCTGGGCGTGCGGCAGCGACCCGGGCGACCACGGCAGCGAGGCGCAGGCGCTCGGCTACCTGGCGCCCCGCGGCGGCCGCACGCTCGAGTGCCAGGACGGCGGCGGGAGCTTCATCCTCGACGTCACGAACCCCGGCGCGCAGGCGTGGTGGCGCGACAAGGTGGCTGCTTTCCTCCGCCGGTGGGACATCCAGGGCATCAAGCTCGACCGCGGCGAGGAGCACATCCCGTCGGACGCCTCCGACGTCTGGGCCGATGGCCGGACCGGCCGCGAGGTGCGCAACGACTATCCCACCCTGCAGGCGAAGATCCACCACGACGCGCTGGCGAGCGTCTACCCGGACGGCGACTTCGTGCTCTTCTCGCGGCCCGGGTACAGCGGCACGCAACGCTGGTCGATCTTCTGGGGCGGTGACATCCCGGGCAGCGAGAACTTCGGCAGCGGGCCCGGCACCGACCTGGGGCTCCGTAGCGCGATCATCAGCCAGCAGCGAGCCGCCTTCATGGGCATCCCGATCTGGGGCTCCGACACCGGCGGCTACTATCAGTTCAAGGACCGCGAGGTGTTCGCCCGCTGGCTCGAGTTCAGTGCCTTCTCGGGCATCATGGAGATCGGCGGCGTCGGCACGCACGCACCATGGGACATGCCGACGGCGCCGCGCCATGACCAGGAGCTGATCGACATCTACCGCCGCTACACGACCGTGCGTCACGCCCTTCAGCCCTACGTCGTCGCGGCCGCGCGCGACGCGGCGTCGGGCATGCCGATCGTCCGTCCCATGCCGTTCGCCGACCGCAAGGACAGGAAGCTCGGCGACCTGTGGGATCAGTATCTCTTCGGCCCCGACCTGCTGGTGGCGCCGGTGTGGAAGGTCGGCGAGCGCCGGCGGACCGTGTACCTGCCGCGGGGGAAATGGAGGAGCTACTGGGACCGATCACAGACGTTCCGCGGCCGGCGCACGGTCACGGTGGACGTGCCGTTGGGCGACATGCCGGTGTTCGTGCGCGACGGCGCGGAGGTGCCGGAGCCGTAGCGGGCTACGCCGCCTTCACCGCCAGGGGAATCCGGGTGCCGTCTGGCCGCCGCCAGATGGTTCGGAACT
Source organism: Thermodesulfobacteriota bacterium (assembly GCA_046727715.1). GTDB lineage: Bacteria > Desulfobacterota > Binatia > DP-6 > DP-6 > CAVQLX01. The sequence continues at coordinate 6,013 of JBKPDC010000313.1, read as the reverse complement.
CGGAGTCGTAGGTCCAGACCTTCAAACGCCTGTCGCGGCCGCATAGGGCCGCGAGATAGGCGTCAGCCCAGTCCGGCTCGTGGTCCGCATACCGGGCGAGCCAGTCGAAGACCTCGCCCCACAGTTGCGCCTCGTCGCCGACGACGGCCGGCCGCATCCGAAGGTCGCGAATCAGGTCACAGACGCGGGCACGATGGTGTGCGCTGGGCAACCCCATGCACACCTCGGTGATGACGGGCGACGCGAGGAAGAAGTCCCGGCCCGTCAGGCGCTTCAGGTCGCCGACCGCGGTGAGGTGCAAGCGGTCTCGTCCGTCCGCGAGGGCGATCAGGACATTGGCGTCGACGAGGATCACCGCTCGGGTTCCGCGCGAACCCGGCGCCGAAACGCCTCCCGGAACGCGCGGCGGTCGTGGATGTCTGGTTTGGGCTTCGTCGGACCCGGTGGATCGGGATGCCGTGCGTATATCTCCGCCAGCAACGCATCCACGTCCTGCGGCCGAAGCCGCCGCCGCCGGCGACCGTACTCGTTGCGAATGGCATCTCGTACCAGCGAAGACATCTCCACACCCTCCTCACGCAGCTCGGCCGCCATCGCCGTTTCCTCGGGACCGAGCCGGACGTTGAGCAGCTTCACGCGACGTTTCGCGCCCACGACGTGCCGAAGCGTAAAGATGCACCGTCTTTATGTCAAGGCGCGGAACGTGGGGGGTGCGCGCGCGCCAGCGCCGTAGCTCCTCGCCGCGGCCTTGACGACCAGCGTTCCGTCTGGACACCGCCAGATGGTCGGGCAACGTTCTTCCCAAGTCCGAGGGAGACGGCACTCCTGCTCGCGCTCGCCGCATGCCTCGAACCCGACGTCGCCGGGCGAGACCTCGGACGCGGTCTGGAGGAGGCGAGCTCATGAGGCACGAATCGACGAGACAAGGGCTCCTGGCGGCCATCCTGCTGCTCCCGCTCGCGCTCGTACATGCAGGCGACGGCCGCGAGGTCATCGAGCGCGCGCGGTCCAGGAACGGGTTCGCAACCTGGTCCGACCGCACGAGCGAGGTGACGATGGAATCGTTCCAGGACGGCGGTCGTCTGACGCGGGAGGCCATCATCCGCGAGCGCACCGCTCGCGCGGGCGATCACCAAGCGTTCATCGACTTCACCGCACCGAGCGACCAGCGCGGTACGCGCATGCTGCATTTGTCGCCTCGTGGCGCGCCGGACGAGTACTGGATCTGGACTCCCGCCGCACGCCGGGCGCGTCACATCGGGGGCAACGCTGCGAGCTGCCGCCAGCGCGAGGAGATCTTCTTCGGCAACGACATGAGCTACCGCGACCTCGAGATGCTGACCCGCATCCTCCAGTGGGACGCGCGGGCTGCCACGGCCACCGTCGAGGACGGCCCGTGCGGCGATGCGACCTGTTACAAGGTGACGCTCGCGCCAACCGGCGCGAACGAATTTCCGTTCAGCCGGTATGAGCTCTGGTTCACGCATGACGACCTCCTTCTTCGACGCATCGAGCTCTTCGATCGCGGGGGCTCGCTGCTCGAGAACATCACCTGCGAGGGCTATTTCGCGCAGGGCGGGATCCAGACTCCGCGCACCTACACGATCGAGCACGTCCCGACGAAGTCACGCGCGGTCATCACGATTAGGTCCGTGACCTACAACACGGGTCTCGAGGCCGACGTCTTCTCGGTCGCGAATCTCGAGCGGGGGAGCTGAGTCGAGCCGGCGCGGACGCGTTGGAATCGCGCCCGTGCGCCCCCGACCGGCAGGCAAACTTTGGCCGACGGTAGCTACTCTCACTACCTCCTCGTGACTTCGAACACGCTCGGCACGGGATCGTCGGGAACGACCTCGACCGGGTTTCACCCAAGCACCCGACAACCACGTTGCCCGGTGCCGTATTTGAGACGCTCATGATCCCGCCTGCAGCACCAAGCGGGCCGGTGCCGCCGCCGGCCGAGGAGGCTCCGCAATGACGTGGCGCATCTATCCGGCCGAGGCGATCCAACTCCATCGCGGAGCGAATCGAGGCTGAGATGTCCGGACTCGAACCACTCGCCTGTCTGGCGCTCGCCGCCTCGCTGACCACTGCGGTCGTGCCGCCATTCGATGTGGTGCCTGGCGTGATGGGGCTGGTGTACTGAGCGACGCAAGAGGTGCCTCATGGATGCGATCTTCGCGGCGGTGCGAGCCGACGGGCGCATGCGGGTGACCCGTAGCAGAAGGCCACCGGGGCGGAAGGGCGCGACCGGGGGGTCCTACACGCTCGCGCCCAGCGAGATCCCCAGCAGCGGCCAGAAGAGTCGCGCCACCAGGTTGAACACGACCCAGGACGCAACCGCCAGAATCGCGCCCGGAACCATCATGTCGCGCATGCGGAGGTGGCCGGACGAGTACGCGATCGCGTTCGCCGGCGTCCCGATCGGCATCGTGAAGCCGAGGCCGGCGGGCACGGCGACGACGAGCGCCATGACGCGCGGGTCCATGGCGAAGTCGCGCGCCACGCCCAGGGTCACGGGCATGAGCATCGCGACGACGGCCGAGTTGCTCATCAGCTCGGTCAGCATGATGGACAGCCCCGAGATGATGCCGACGGCGGCGGGGCCGCTGCTCGACCACCGGGAGATCGTGTTCTGCGACAGCCACTGCGCGGCCCCGGAGCTGTTCGTGGCGGCGCCGAGCGCGATGGCGCCACCGTACATGAGGAGGATTCCCCAGTTCACGTACTCCTCGACGTCTTCCCATTTCACCAGGTTCAAGACGAAGAGCACCACCACCGCGCCGATCGCGACGTTGCCGAGCCCGAGCTCCTCGCCACCGAGGATCCAGCCGGCGAGCGTGGCCAGCATCACGACGGCGATGGCCTTCTCCTTGACGCTCATCCGGCCGAGCGCGAGCGCCTTCTCCTCGAGCAGCGCATCCGCGGCGCGGATGCTGGCGACGTCCACGGGGAAGAAGCGGGTGATCACCACCCACCCGACAAGCAGCATGCCGAGGGTGATGGGAAGGCTCGCCACCGCCCACTCGAGGAACGTGAACGTCTGCCCGGTGGCCTCCTTCACCATCCCGAGCGCCAGCGGCGCCCGCGCACCGCCGAGCAGCGTCGCGACGCCGCCGATGGTCGTGCCCCAGGCCATGGCGAGGAAGAGCGCCTTGGCGTAGTTGCTGCGGTGCTTCTGGAGCCGCAGCACGCCGGCGATCTCGACGATGATCGGAAAGTTCATCGCGGCGACGGCATGCTCGGACATGAAGAACGACATCAGCACGTTCAGCAGATAGATGGAGAGCAGCAGCGTGCGCGGGGTGTGGCCGAAGCGCCGCAGCATGCCGAGCGCCAGCCGCGTGCTCAGCCGCGACTTCATGAGACACGCCGCCAGGATGAACACGCCCAGGATGAAGAACACCGCCTCGTTGCCGAACAGCGCGAAGGCCCTGTTCGCCGGCATGACGCCCGAGAGGGGCAGCATGATGATGGCGAGGAGGCTCGTGATCATGAGCGGCAGCGCGCTCGTCACCCAGAGCACCAGGCAGACCGTGAAGATGCCGAGGGCCCGGAGCCCGGCTTCCGACAGGCCCTCGGGCAGCGGCCGCGTCACGACGAACCAGTAGAGCAGCGCCGTGCCGACGAGCAGCGCGGGCCGCAACGAGCGTTCGACCAGGATCCGCCCGAGCGGTCGCGTGTCGACGACGACGGTGGGGACGGTGGACTTCGACGTCACAGGAGCGTGCCGCGCAGGATGACGCTGGCGACGGTGAAGTAGATGACGATGCCCGAGACGTCCACCAGCGTGGCGACGAGAGGCGCCGAGGCGCTGGCCGGGTCGAAGCCCAGGCGGCGCAGGAGCAGCGGGAGCATCGCGCCCGCCAGGGTGCCGAACATGACGACGCCGATCAGGCTGCCGGCCACGGTACAGGCGATCAGGAAGGAGTGCTCGCCGTAGAGGTGGAAGAGAGAATGCCAGACCAGGATCCGCACGAAGCCGAGGGCGGAGAGGATCAGGCCGAGCGACAGCCCGGCCATGAACTCGCGGCGGATGACCCGCCACCAGTCGCGCAGCTTGAGCTCGCCGAGCGCCAGGGCGCGGACGACCAGCGTGGACGCCTGTGAGCCCGAATTGCCGCCGCTGCTGATGATGAGCGGGACGAACAGGGCCAGCACGACGGCACGCGCGATCTCCTTCTCGAACACGGCCATGGCGCTCGCGGTGAGCATCTCGCTGACGAACAGCACCGACAGCCAGCCGGCACGCTTGCGCAGCATGGCGCCGAACCCGATGCTGAGATACGGCGCGTCGAGGGCCTCCATGCCGCCCAGCTTCTGGATGTCCTCGGTGGCTTCCTCCTGCACCACGTCGACGATGTCGTCGACGGTGACGATCCCCTTCACGCGCCGTTCCGCGTCCACCACCGGCATGGCGAGGAAGTTGTGCTCGGCGAACAGCTTGCTCACCGCTTCCTGGTCCATGTCCTCGGGGATGGTGACGACGTCGGTGCTCATGACGTCGCGGACGCGCTTGTCGGGCTGGGCCGAGAACAGGTCGCGGAACGACACCACGCCGAGGAGGTGCTGCTCGGCGTCGAGCACGTAGAGATAGTAGACGCTCTCGACGTGCTGTCGTGTCTGGCGCCGGAGGTAGCTGATGGCCTCGTCGACGCTCATGTCGGGCCGCAGGCGGGCGTAGCGCGGGTTCATGAGGCCGCCGGCGTCGTCCTCGGCGTACGCCAGCAGTGCGACGACCTCCTTGCGGGTGGGTTCGTCGAGCAGGTCGAGGAGACCCGGGCGGTCCTCGGGGGGGGCCTCCTGCACGACGTCGGCCGCGTCGTCCGGCGGCAGGAACCGGATCAGCGACCGGCGCGTGGGCAGGGGCGCCGCCAGCAGCAGGTCGGCCTGATCGTGCGCGTGCATGCCCAGGAAGAGCGTCTCGGTCTCGGCGTGCGTCAGCAGCGTCAGCCCCTCGAGGCGCTCCTGGGTCGACAGCACCGGCCAGGCCTCGCGCAGCTCCTCGGGGCTCAGCCCGAGCTCGCCTGCTCGCTCCTCGGCCGGAGCCGACATGACGCGGTGAACCTCCTCCTGCCCCCGCACCCGGGGCGGACGGAACCGCGTCCGCGTCGGGGGCGATCTACGCGATGTGAGGACGGCTTTGGCCGTCGCTGCTCATATCCCTGTGGTGCCTAGCGCAAGTCGCCCGCGGCGTCCAGCGTGGTCCCGGCGTTTGAACGGCGGCGACTGCGGCGGTATTCCTCCCCGCCATGGCCACGATGATCACCGCCGAGTGCATCAACTGCGGCGCCTGCGAGCCCGAGTGCCCGAACACGGCCATCTACCAGGGCACGGTGGAGTGGCAGGCGCCCGACGGGTCGATGCACCCCGCGCTGTCGAACGAGATCTTCTACATCGTCCCCGAGAAGTGCACCGAGTGCGTCGGCTTCCACGACCACGAGGCATGCGCCGCGGTCTGTCCGGTGGACTGCTGCGTGCCGAACCCGGAGATTCCCGAGACCCACGACGTGCTGCTGGCGCGCGCGCGGGCGTTGCATCCGGAACAGACGATCGGCGACGACGCGCCGTCGCGGTTCAAGAAGGACGGCGCGGAAGCCGCGGCGGCTGCGCCTCCCTCCCCCGCCACCGAGGCCCCCGCCCCGCTCGCCGCGGCGTCTCCGCCCGCCGCCACACCGGCCCCGGCCACCGCGCCCGCCGTCGCCGAGCCGAGGCCTGGGCTCGCCATCCCGCCGCCCGAGGAGTGGGACGTGCCGGTGCACTGCTTCCGCTGCCAGGGCGAGTACGCGGTGCCCTTCCCGAGCTACCGCGCGGGGACGGTCTTTCGCTGCCCGCACTGCCTCGGGTCGTTCGTGCCCACGCTCAGCATGGTGCGCGCCGTGGCCGAGGCCCTCGAGCGCTTCCACGGCGGATGGGCCGGTGCCTTCGAGCGGTTTCACGACAAGCGGCGCCGCGAGCTCGAGCAGTTCGAGGAGCGGCAGCGCCAGGAGCTGGCACGCTTCGCAGGCGAGTT
>JBKPDC010000312.1:0-5226 GCA_046727715.1 Thermodesulfobacteriota bacterium | reverse complement strand
TCGCGAGCGCGGTCGAGGTCGCTGCACGCACGATCGCGGCTGTCGCCGACGAGGCGCTCCGCGGCGTGACCGAGATCGTCCTCACCGGCGGCGGCGCGCTGCACACAGGGCTATTCGGGCGCGTGCGTGAGCTGGCCGACTCGCGCCCGGTGGTGCGGCATGAGATCGGCCCCTTGGCCCCGTTGCACCACGAGCCCGCGGCGATGGCCCTCATCGCTGCCCGCACACTGCACCGCCGCCCGTGCGGCCTGCCACGGGTCACCGGGGCGCGTCGCCCCGCGATCCTCGGCCACGTCTACTGGCCAAGCACGTGAGGCGGCTCCAGGGTTGCACGCGGACTTCTGATCTCCCGACTTGCGACGCATTGCTGCTGCTGGCGCCCGGTGCTACCGTCGCCGTGTTCGCCCATCACTCACGGGAGGTTGCACCATGGGACTCGCCGCTCGCGTCGAGCCGTCGGTCGAGCAGTTCGTCACCGCGCCGCTGCGGAAGATGCTGATCGACGGGAAATGGGTGGAGGCGGCGTCGGGGAAGACGTTCGACACCCTCGACCCGGCCACCGGGAAGGTCCTGGCGTCCGTCGCCGAGGGCGACGCCGAGGACGTCGATCGCGCCGCTCGCGCAGCGCGGCGTGCATTCGACGCCGGACCCTGGCCGCGCATGGCGCCGGCCGAGCGGCAGAAGATCCTCTTGAAGCTCGCCGACCTCATCGAGGCGCACGGGCTCGAACTGGCGCAGCTCGAGACCCTCGACAACGGGAAGTCGCTCGGCGAGAGCCAGGCGGTCGACATCCCCGCGGCGGCGGAGACGTTCCGCTACTACGCCGGGTGGGTGAACAAGATCGCCGGCGAGACCAATCCCACCGACCCGGCGTTCTTCAACTTCACGCTGCGGGAGCCGGTGGGCGTGTGCGGGCAGATCATCCCGTGGAACTTCCCGCTCCTCATGGCGGCGTGGAAGCTCGCCCCTGCGCTCGCCTGCGGCAACACCTGCGTGCTCAAGCCTGCCGAGCAGACTCCACTCACCGCGCTGCGCCTGGGCGAGCTGATCCAGGAGGCGGGGATCCCGGACGGGGTCGTCAACATCGTACCGGGCTTCGGCCCCACGGCGGGCGGGGCCATCGTCAGGCACTTGCTCATCGACAAGGTGGCGTTCACCGGGTCGACCGAGGTCGGGAAGGAGATCCACCGCGAGACGGCGCATACGTTGAAGCGCGTCTCGCTGGAGCTGGGCGGGAAGTCGCCCAACATCGTGTTCGCCGACGCCGACGTCACCGAGGCCGTGAAGGGCGCGCTCGTGGGGGTGTTCTTCAACCAGGGCGAGGTGTGCTGCGCCGGCACGCGGCTCTTCGTCGAGGAGAAGCTGCACGACGAGTTCGCGGACGCGGTTGCTCAGGCGGCTGGCTCCATGCAGCAGGGCCACGGGCTGGAAGCGGGCACGCAGGTGGGGCCGCTGGTCAGCCAGGAGCAGCTCGAGCGTGTCACCGGCTACCTCGAGATCGGCAAGCAGGAGGGCGCGAAGGTGCTCACCGGCGGCGAGCGCCACACGGTGCCCGGGCTGGAGGGCGGCTACTTCGTCAAGCCCACCGTGTTCACGGGCGTGCGCAACGACATGCGCATCGCGCAGGAGGAGATCTTCGGCCCCGTGGTGTCGGTGATCCCGTTCAAAGACGAAACCGACGCCGTGCTGCAGGGCAACGACACCTTCTACGGCCTCGCCGCCGGTGTGTGGACGCGCGACGTCTCGAAGGCGCACCGCGTCGCCCGGTCGATCCGCGCCGGCACGGTGTGGGTCAACTGCTACAACGTGTTCGACGTGATGGCGCCCTTCGGTGGCTACAAGCAGAGCGGCTACGGCCGCGAGCTGGGTCGCCACGCGCTCGATCTCTACACGCAAGTGAAGAGCGTCTGGATGCGGATCTGAGCATGGCCCGGGCGTCGTTCGGCGAGCTCGCCGACGAGTTCGAGCGCCGCTGGCGGCGCACGATCTGGGCCACGATGGCCACGGTGAGTCCCAGCGGGCGCCTCCAGTCGCGCATGGTGCATCCGTTGTGGGAGGGCGAGACGGGGTGGATCACCACGGGTGCCGACTCGCTGAAAGCCCGGCACCTGAAGAGCAACCCGTACACGTCGCTCACCTACTGGGACCAGACCAACGAGCAGGTGCACGTCGAGTGCCGCGCCGAGTTCGAGGAACGTCCGGAGGAGAAGCGTCGCGTGTGGAGCCTGTTCAAGGACACGCCGTTCCCCTTGGGCTACGACCCGGCGCTGTTCTTCAAGGAAGGGCCGGAGGGAGCGTCGGTCGGCATCGTGCGGCTGGTGCCGTGGCGCGTGGAGCTGTGGTCGCTCGCCGATCTCATGGCGGGGAAGCCGCCGCGAGTGTGGAAGGCGTGAGCGACGCCTACGAGACGCTGCGCGTTCGCCGCGATGCCGGCGTCGCCTGGGTGACCATCGACCACCCGCCGATCAACCTGTTCGACGCCGCGCTCATGGTCGACTTGATGAAGGCGGGCGCCGCGCTCGAAGCGGATCCCGACGTCCGCGTCGTGGTGCTCGACAGCGCCAACCCGGACTTCTTCATCGCACACGCCGACGTCCAGCTGATCCAGACGCTGCCGAGCGAGCCGCCACCCAAGCCGACCGAGCTGGGCTTCTTCCACGCCATGGTCGATCGGTTCCGCACCATGCCGAAGGCGACCATCGGCGTCGTCGAGGGCATCGCGCGCGGCGGCGGCAGCGAACTGCTGCTGTCGCTCGACATGCGGTTCGGCGCGCTCGGGAAGGCGGTGCTGGCTCAGCCCGAGGTGGCGATCGGGATCATCCCGGGTGGCAGCGGCACGCAGCGGCTGCCACGGCTGGTCGGCCGGGCACGCGCGCTCGAGATCATCCTGGGCTGCGAGGATTTTGCCGCCGACCTGGCCGAGCGCTACGGCTGGCTGAACCGCGCCCTGCCGCCCGATGCGCTGCGGCCCTTCGTGGAGGGCTTGGCCCGCCGGATCGCGTCGTTTCCCGCCGAGGCCATCGCACTCGCCAAGGAGGCCGTCGCCGCCTCCGAGCGACCGACGCTGGAGGGCCTGCTCGAGGAGGCGGACTGCTTCAACCGCGCCGTTGCCACGCCCGCGGCGCGCGAACGGATGGCCCGGTTTCTCGCGATCGGCGGGCAGACACCGGAGATGGAGCGCGATCCGCGTGGGCTGGCGGCGCGTATGGTGGACAAGGCGTAACCGGGAGGACATGCTCGTGTTCGGAAGGTCGGAGACGCGGAGATGCGAAGACTTGCCCTGTTGATCGCCGGGCTGGCGCTAGCCGGCGTACTCGCCACGCCGGCGTCGTCGCATGCCTGGGTCAGCGTTGGGCTGGGCATCGGGTACGCCGGGCCTTACGTGTACCCGTATCCATATCCGTATCCGCCGGCCTACTATCCCCCGGCGGCCTTCTATCCACCGGCCTACTACTACCCGCCCGTGTTCTGGCCTTCCTACGGGCCTGACATCGCCGTGCGCTGGAATCGCTACTTCGACCCGCGCTACCCGCAGATCCGCGGCTACACCCTGCCGCGCTGACGGCTCTCGGATCCGCCCGTCCGTTCACGATGACGATCCTGGTGCTCTCGTCGGTCCGGTCGAGGAAGCGCCTTGTGCCAAGTGGCACAATGCCATTCCGCATCGTCTCCCACTGGAGCGCTGGCCGCGTCCCGCCGAGCGGGTGCCGGAGGTTACTCGGTCAGCCCCAGCTCCGTCCGCAACGCGCCAAAGTCGTAGCGCTCGGTGTCCGGGAGACGCGCCTCGCCGTTCTCCATGTCCCGGAGCAGCAGATCCAGCTTGGCCCGGCTCCGCGTTTGCACCATCGCCTCGCGCGGGGTCAGCCCGCCGAGGGCCGGAATTCGCTCGTCGAGCCACGACGCATAGTGCTGGCGCTTGAACTCGAGCACCAGCTGGGTCGCCTCGGGTGGTCGGGACGACTCGGGCCGTCGGGTGGAGGACGCGCGCACGACGGGCGAGTGCGGGTCGGTGTGCTCGCGCAGCCGGTGGCGTAAGAGCCCGCCGCAGCTGTCCTCGATGCGCCGCCGCAGCCGGTCGGCGCGCGCGATCGAGTTCGTCTCGACCACCAGGCCATCGCGATCGATGATCACGTGTCCGACGAGGACGACACGCAGCGGCCCGCTCGTCCGCTGCTCGGTGACGTCGAGCGTGGGACGACCGTCGCCGCCATGGTCGCGGCGCTCGCCCAGCGGCGCCAGCCGCTCCTCGACGGCCGGCTGGTCGGCCGCCTCGAAGGTGAAACGATCGCGGGTGAGGAGGATCGGATCGCCATCGGCGTTGTACAGTGAAATTCCCGCCCCGCGTCGCGCGTCCTCGCGCTCCACGGCATCGGCCCATGCGTTCGCGAGCGCCGTCCCGACCGCGGAGGTCCGAAGCGCCCCGGGGTGCAGGCGCCGCGCGCGCGTCCCGAGCGCTCGCCGCACGTTCCGCACGACGCGGGCGGCAGCCGATGGCCGGAGCATCCTCGGGTGTGTGGAGCAGAGCAGCGACACGCCGGCGTGGTCGACCACTCGAGCCAGCAGGGTGTCCCGCCGCACGGCGGTGCGCGAGGCGCTCCGCTCGCGCACGACGCGCTCCTCGCCGGTCAGCAGGTCGCGGAGCGTGAGCGTCGCGCCGGGATCGACGTCGATGACCTCCCAGACGGAGGCCCATGCCGCCCGCTGCGCGGCGAGCCAGGCGCGCTCGAGCGGAGCGAGCCGGGCCCGGCGCGCCTCGACGTACCAGTCGACCACGGTCCGGCCGTCGAAGCGCTGCTGGTAGACGAGCCACGGGACGACGAAGTGGATGTTCGGGAGGCCGGCGGCGAGAGACTGGAGCTCCTTCGTCGCGGCGTCCAGTGCCTCCCCGCCGAAGCGAGCCTCCGCGAAGTGGAGCATGGCCCCGACGAGTCGCTCGTCGAGCGCGTGCGAGGCGAGGGCGTGCTCGCCGGGGTCCACCACCGCGTCACCCGGGTCGAGTCGGAGGTGGCATTTCTTGTACTTTCGGCCGCTGCCGCACGGGCATTGATCGTTTCGTCCCACCCGCACGAGCGGCATGGCCGGCGCGGCGGGCGCGTCCTCCGCCTCGGGATGTGGCAGCCGCAGGCGCACGACGACCTGCTCTCCGGCCGCGCCCACCGTGATTTCTTCGCGCGACGGCACGACCGGGTCGCACGCAAACGCCCCACGATGCCGGCGCGTGAAAGC
>JBKPDC010000311.1:0-6150 GCA_046727715.1 Thermodesulfobacteriota bacterium | reverse complement strand
GCACCCGCCATCTTCGTGCCGCACCTCGTGCCGGTGAATCGCGGCATCATCAGCACGATGTACGTTGCGACGGCCGCCGGCGCCGCCCGGCTGACGGAGCTGTTCGAGCATGCCTACCGCGGCGAGCCGTTCATCGTGCTGGGCGGAGCGCGGCCGCCCGAGCTGCGCGAGGTGCGTGGGACCAACCGCTGCGCCATCGGCTGGCACTGGGACGAGGCGACGGGTCGAGCGGTGATTGTGACCGCGATCGACAACCTGGGGAAGGGCGCCGCCGGGCAGGCGGTCCAGTGCATGAACCTGCTGCTCGGGCTGCCGGAGACGACAGGCCTCGAGGCGCCCGCGCTGGTGCCCTGAGGAACCCGCGTCAGTCGCTGCCCAGCAGGTGGTACGCGCCGATCAGCACGAAGAGCAGGTTGGACGTCCACGCGGCGAGCAGCGGCGGGAGCGCGCCGGTCTGGCCGAGGGCGCGCGTGAAGGCCAGCACGATGAAGTACGAGAAGCCGATGACGAAGCCGAGGCCCACGGCGGCCGGCAGGCTCGAGACCCGCGTGCCACGGGCGGCCAGCGGCACCGCCACCAGCATCAGCACGAGGCTCGCCACCGGCAGGGCCACCTTCAGGTGGAGGTCGACCCAGCTTTCGGATGCATCCACCCCCTTCGCCTGGAGGCTCGCGATCTGGTCGCGGAGCATGCGGTAGCTGAACTCCTCGGCTTCGACGGACACGACCCGGAAGTCGTCGAGCGTTTCGGGGAGCGTGAAGCCGTCGGGGGTGCCGGGAACCTCCCGGCTCGGCTCCGTATCGAACTCGAGGGTGCGTGGTTGGTGCAGCTCCCATCCGCTCCCCGTCCAGGTGGCGGACTCGGCGCGGATGACGCGCGCGGGGCGGAAGTCGGGACCGAGCTGATAGATCGCGAGGCCGATCAGCTCCTGGCGGCGTGGCACGACGCGATTCACGTTGTAGAAGCCGGCACCGCCGTGGTACCAGAACTCGCGTCCGGTGAAGACGCCGGCGCCGGATTTCTGCTTGATCTCCTGGTTCCACACCTGGTGCCAGCGCCGCGCGCTCGCGGGCACGACGGTCTCGTTCCAGGCGAAGGTGGCGGTGCAGATCACCGTCGCGAGCAGCACCAGGGGCACCACCACCTGCCAGATGCTCACGCCGCAGGCGCGCATGGCGACGAACTCGTTCTGCCGCGCCAGGAGGCCGAGCCCGATGAGCCCGCCGGCGAGGACGGCCAGCGGCGTCACCTGTGTCATGATGAGCGGAACCTTGTAGAGGAACAGGCGGATGATCGCGCTGAGCGAGGCATCGTGCTGGAGGAAGCTGTCGAAGCGGTCGAAGAAGTCCGCCAGGAGGTAGATGGCGACGAAGGCCAGCATGGTGAGGGCGAACGTGCGCACGAACTCGACGCTGACGTGGCGACCGAGCACCGGCAGCATGAGGCGGCGTCGTCCGGTCATCGCGACGCTCCGGCGCGCGGGCGGCTGGTCAGGATCTCGCGCAGGTGGCCCACGAGATCGGGAAGCCAGGTGCCGAGCAGGGAGCGCTCCCGGGCCGCGCGGCGCAGCAGCACGACGCCGACGACGCCGAAGACGATGTTGGGCAGCCAGAGGCCGAGCCAGGCCGGGATGCTGCCCCGCTCCGCGAAGCCCTGCCCGGTCGAGAGCAGGATGTAATAGACGAAGATGACGGCCAGGCTCATCGCGAAGCCACGCGACCGGACCGCGCGCGCCGGTTCGATGCCGAGCGGGACGCCGACGAGGCCGAACACGACGCACGCGAACGGGATCGCGAACTTGCGATGCAGCTCGACCAGCATGGCGGGCCGCGGCGGCCCCTCGCCCTCCTGCCGCTCGATCACGGCGCGCAGCTGGGGGAGCGTCAGCTCCTGTGGATCGTCTTCCTTGGCCGTCTGCCCCGCGAACGTCTCGCGCAGGTCGAGGTTGACGTCATACGTCTCGAAGTCGGTGTGGTAGTCACTGGCGCCCTCGCCGCTGGTGTGAATGGTGCCGTCGAGCAGACGCAGCGTGACGGTCTGCGCCTCGTTGTCGGAGATCATGTAGCCCTCGCGTGCGAACACCGTGTTGTGCTGCGCGGGGTCGCGCTCGTCGGAGATGAGCACGTGAACGAGGCGGTCGCTCCGGCTGTCGATTTGCTCGGCGTAGATCACGAGGCCGGGAAACTCGTCGTTGAACACTTGCGGGCGGAGGCCGGCGGTCGCCCGCGTGCGGGCAATGTCCCAGAGCTCGTGCTTCAAGTTGTGGTTGGCCCAGGGGCGCGCGTACATCGACAACGCGGCGGTCATGACGGTGGTCAGCGCGACGAAGAGGACGATCGGCGGCGCGAGTTGATAGATGCTCAGGCCGGAGCTGCGCATCGCGATCATCTCGGCGTCGGCCGAGAGCCGCCCGAAGGCGATCAGGAGGGCCAGCAGCATGGCCATCGGCACCGTCACCTCGAGGAAAGCCGGCATCAGGTAGCCGAGGAGTCGCAGAATCTGCATCGGGGGGAGGCCACGGTTGACCACGAGCTCGATGAGCTTGAGCAAGCGCGCGATCAGCAGGATGAAGGTGAAGACGCCGAGCCCGAGGAGAAACGGCGTCAGAACTTCCTGGAAGACGTAGCGGTGGAGGATCTTCCCCATCGTGGGGAGGGGGGACCGTCCCGCTTCTAACGAATGAAGCATGGACGGACAACCGAGCGCCCCCTGATGGTGACGGGGGTGAATCCCGTTCTCGAGCTGCTCCGGAGCGGCACCCCGGTGGAGCGGATCCTGGTCGGTCCGGGACCGCGCCGGGGAGAGATTCTCGCGGAGTGCAGGCGGCAGGGGGTGACCCCGGTGCAGGCCGACCGCCAGGCCCTGGACCGGCTGGCGGCACGGCCCGCGCACCAGGGCACCGTGGCGGTCGTTCCCGGGTTCCGCTATGCCGACCTCGATCGGGTCGGCCAGGCCGGGGAGCGGCTTGCCCTCGTGCTCGACGGGATTCAGGACCCCCGCAACCTGGGGGCCATCCTGCGCACCGCCCGAGCGGCCGGGGTCGGCGGCGTGGTCCTGCCGCAGGACCGGAGCGTGGGAATCACCTCCGTGGTGGTCGGCGCCTCGGCGGGGGCCCTGTTCGGGCTGCGGATCGTCCGGGTGCCCAACCTGGTCCGGGCCATGGAAGCGCTGAAAGCCTCCGGGTTCTGGCTGGTTGGCCTGGCGCCGCAGGCGTCCGCGAGCGTGTTCGAGCTGAATATCCCCGGCCGGGTGGCCCTGGTCGTCGGCGGCGAGGGGGGTGGGATACGCCCCCTGGTGCGCCGCACCTGCGACCTGTTGGCCGGCATTCCGATGGCGCCCGGGGTCGAGTCCCTGAACGTCTCCGTGGCGACCGGCGTGGCCCTCTTCGAGCTCCGCCGGCGGGCCCGGCAGATGCCATAATCCCCCGCCGGGGCTGACGTTTTGTTGACAGGCCGGGAGGGCAATGTTAGTCGTGGTTGCTTCGCCACGCTCGGGGGCTAGCCGTCCGACTTCGCGCGGTGTCGGTGCGCCCTCCGGACGCTCACGGCCGGGATTCCAGAGATCACTTCCTTGAAAGACAAACGGCGCACCCGCGGGAGCACGGTGCAGCCTGCCGATGTAGCTCAGGAGGTAGAGCAGCTGACTTGTAATCAGCAGGTCGTCGGTTCGACTCCGACCATCGGCTCCACGCGTCGATTCGTCGGCACCGTTCGCGGAGAGGTGCCCGAGCGGCCAAAGGGAGCAGACTGTAAATCTGCCGGCAAACGCCTTCGGAGGTTCGAATCCTCCCCTCTCCATCATGCGGCCGTGAACCCGATCAGCGTTCGACGCGGGAGTAGCTCAGTTGGCAGAGCACGAGCCTTCCAAGCTCGGGGTCGCGGGTTCGATTCCCGTCTCCCGCTCGTAGCGTCATGTGCCCACGTAGCTCAGGCGGCAGAGCACTTCCTTGGTAAGGAAGAGGTCACCGGTTCGAATCCGGTCGTGGGCTCGCCGGGCCACAATCCCTAGGGGCTCACACGATGCGCGATCTCATTTCGTTGGTGTGCGACGGTTGCAAGCGCAAGAACTACACGAGCACCAAGAACAAGAAGAAGACGACGGAGAAACTCGCCTTCCGCAAGTACTGTCCGTTCTGCCGCAGCCACGTGATGCACAAGGAGGGCAAGGTCTGACCGTGGCGCCCCGGCGCCAAGGGGTCAGTAGCTCTAATTGGTAGAGCACCGGACTCCAAATCCGGGGGTTGCAGGTTCGAGCCCTGCCTGACCCGTCCCGAGAATCCCATGACTACATCCGAGACCCTCAAGCGGCCGATCGAACGCTCCCGCGCGTTCCTCCAGGAGTGCTGGGCCGAGCTCAAGAAGGTGCACTGGCCCACCCGCGAGGAGACGCGTGCGGCCACGATCGCCGTGATCATCGGGGTCGCGGTGATGGCGCTATTCCTCGGCGTGGTGGACTTCGCGCTGCAGGCCATCATCCAGCGGGTGCTCAGCTGATGGCGGTGGCGGCAGACCGGCAGTGGTACGTGGTGCACACGTATTCCGGCTATGAGCACAAGGTGAAGGCGTCGCTCGAGGAGCGGATCCGCGGGCTCGGCAACCCCGACCTGTTCGGGGAGATCCTGGTGCCCTCGGAGAAGGTCGTCGAGCTGGTCAAGGGCAAGAAGAAGACGTCTTCACGCAAGTTCTTCCCGGGCTACATCCTGGTGAACATGCGCCTCAACAACGAGACCTGGCACATCGTCAAGTCCACGCCGAAGGTCACGGGGTTCCTGGGAGGGGCGACCGACCCCGATTCCATCCCGCCCATCTCGGAGGCGGAGGTGCGCGAGATCACCCACCAGATGGAGGAAGGGGCCGTCAAGCCGAAGCCCAAGGTGCTCTTCGAGCAAGGCGAACAGGTGAAGGTCATCGATGGGCCGTTCCAGGACTTCAACGGTGTCGTGGAAGAGGTGAAGCCCGACAAGGGGAAGCTGCGCGTGCTGATCAGCATCTTCGGTCGTGCCACACCCGTCGAGCTCGATTTCGTCCAGGTGGAGAAGGCGTAAGCGCGCATGGCGAAGAAGATCGTCGCGGAGATCAAGCTGCAGATTCCGGCCGGACAGGCGAATCCGAGTCCACCGGTCGGCCCCGCGCTCGGTCAGCGCGGCGTGAACATCATGGAGTTCTGCAAGGCGTTCAATGCCCAGACGCAGTCCCAGGCGGGGCTTATCATCCCGGTCGTCATCACGGTGTACGCCGACCGGTCGTTCACCTTCGTCACCAAGACGCCGCCGGCGTCGGTCCTGCTGAAGCGGGCGGCGGGGCTCGAGAAGGGCTCCAAGGAGCCCGGCAAGACGAAGGTCGGGAGCGTGACCCGGGCACAGGTCGAGGAGATCGCGCGCACCAAGATGCCCGACTTGACCGCCGCCGACGTGGCGGCGGCGATGCGCACGGTCGAGGGAACGGCGCGGAGCCTCGGCATCGAGGTGACCGACTAGGTGGAATGATGGCGAAGCACGGCAAGCGCTATCGCGCGGCGGCGGCGGCGATCGACCACGCACGCCGCTATCCCATGGACGAGGCCGTCCGCACCCTGCTCGGCGCGGGCGGCGAGGCGAAGTTCGACGAGTCCGTCGAGGTCGCCGTGCGGCTCGGCGTCGACCCGCGACAGGCGGACCAGAACGTCCGCGGGACGGTGGTGCTCCCGCACGGGACCGGCAAGAGCGTCCGGGTCCTCGTCTTCGCGAAGGGCGAGAAGGCGCGCGAGGCGCAGGAGGCGGGTGCCGACCATGTCGGCGCCGACGACCTGGTGAAGAAGATCCAGGAGGAGCAGTGGCTCGAGTTCGACACTGCCATCGCGACCCCCGACATGATGGGGCAGGTAGGTCGGCTCGGAAAGGTGCTCGGGCCGCGCGGGCTGATGCCGAACCCCAAGGTGGGCACGGTGACCTTCGACGTCGCCAAGGCCGTCCGCGACGTCAAAGCCGGCAAGGTCGAGTTCCGCGTCGACAAGGCGGGCATCGTGCACGTGCCGGTGGGTAAGCGGAGCTTCGGCGCCGACAAGGTGCTCGACAACGTGCAGGCGCTGCTCGCGAGCCTGGTGCGGGCGAAGCCCGCGGCCGCGAAGGGGCAGTACGTGCAGACCATCGCGCTGACCACCACCATGGGGCCG
>JBKPDC010000310.1:0-10145 GCA_046727715.1 Thermodesulfobacteriota bacterium | reverse complement strand
ACGCACGACGCGTGACCGGCTTCGGACCATGCCGCGGCGCATACGTTACGCGGTGGTGGGGCTGGGTCACATCGCGCAGGTGGCTGCGCTGCCGGCGTTCGCCCATGCGCACGAGAACTCCGAGCTCGTCGCGCTGGTGTCCGACGACGAGGAGAAGCGCCGAAAAAAGAGGAAATCAGCCGCGACAGCCGGGCAGCCGATCGACCACGGGCGACGACGGTCACGGGCTCGCGGCGGGCGCTAGGACGGAGGCCGACGGTTGAGCAGCCGGACTCGGCCCGGGAGACGTCACCTACGGAGGGAGCCATGGCAAAGAGGGCACGCACGACGACGAGGAAGTACGGCAAGAAGGCGCAGAAGAGCGTCGAATCTGCCATGCGTCGCAGGAAGCGCGGCACGCTCAAGAGCGGCCGGAGCGGGAGGAAGGTGAAAAGCCGAAAGCAGGCCATCGCGATCGGATTGTCCGAGGCGCGAAAGAAGGGCGCGAAGGTGCCGCCGCGGAAGACTCGGCGCGCCTCGAGGAGACACCGGAACACCCGACGCCTGTAGGCGTCCGACGGGTCGAGGGGTGGTGTCCGGCAGCGGTCGGATTGACCCTGCGACGAGCGGCGCGGTATCCCCGCCGGGCCGTGACGAATGACCGCCCGCCCCTCGGGCTCCGCACCAAGATCCTCTACGGGCTCGGCGCCGTCGCATTCGGCGTCAAGGACAACGGCTTCTCGTTCTTCCTGCTGCTCTATTACAATCAGGTGCTCGGCCTGCCGCAGTCGTGGGTCGGGCTCGGCATCATGCTCGCGCTCGTCGCCGACGCGGTCTTCGACCCGGTGGTGGGCTACCTGTCGGATCACCTGCACTCGCGCTGGGGCCGGCGGCATCCGTTCCTGTACGCCTCCGCGATCCCGGTGGCGGTCGCCTACTGGTTTCTCTGGAACCCGCCGACGGGGCTCTCGCAAGAGGCCCTGTTCGCCTACTTTCTCGTGATCGCCGTGCTCGTGCGCATCTTCATCGCGATGAACGAGATTCCCAGCGCGTCGCTGGTGCCCGAGCTGACCGACCACTACGACGAGCGCACGTCGATCCTGAGCCACCGCTTCTTCTTCGGCTGGTGGGGTGGCCTGGGGATGACGGTGCTGGCCTACGCCGTCTTCCTCCAGCCCGACGCCTCGCACCCGGTCGGCGTGCTGAACCCGGCGGGATACGGCGGCTACGGGCTGGTCGCGTCGCTCATCATGTTCGCTGCCATCCTGGTGTCGGCGGTCGGCACCCACGCCTCCATCCCGTACCTGAAACGCCCGTCCGTGAAGCGCGATGTCGGCGTCGCCGGCGCATTCCGGGAGCTCGCGGAGACGCTGTCGAACCGCTCCTTCCTGGCGCTCTTCTGCGCCAGCATCTTCGGCGCCATGGCGGGCGGGCTCATCGCCGCGCTCGCGATCTACATCAACACGTACTTCTGGGAGCTGACGTCGAGCCAGATTTCGCTGCTCGTGCTGGGTTACTTCGTGTCGGCCGTCCTGGCGGTGGCGATCGCCCCTGGGCTGTCGCGTCGCATCGGCAAGAAGCGCGCCGCGATCCTCACGTCCCTGGCGGCGATCCTCATCGGCCCGGCGCCGGTCGTGCTCCGCCTGCTGGGTGTTTTCCCGCCGAACGGATCGCCCAGCCTCCTGCCGGTGCTGTTCGTGTTCGGGATCGCCACGGTGGCGCTCATGATCATGTCGGGCATCCTCACGTCGTCGATGGTGGCCGACATAGTGGAGGACAGCGAGGTGACGACGGGTCGGCGTTCCGAGGGAGTCTTCGTGGCCGCCAACAGCTTCGTGCTGAAGGCCGTCTCGGGCATCGGCATCTTCGCGTCGAGCCTGTTGCTCGGGGTCATTGGCTTCCCGCAGGACGCCAAGCCGGGCCAGGTGGACCCCGAGGTGGTGCACCGGCTGGGGCTGGTCTACGCCCCGACCATCGTCGTTCTCTACCTGATCGCCCTCGCCTTCCTTGCGACGTACCGCATCAGCCGCACGACCCACGAGGACAATCTGCGGCGGCTGGCGGCGGCAAGGCAGGCCTAGCAGCCAGGATTCAGCGTTTTCTGCCCGAATTCGGGCAAATTATTTGCCTTCGGTCGGCTCCATGCAGTATCCCGGCCCTCGACATGGAGCGAAGCGTCGGGGACCTGGTGGAGCACCTGGCCAGGATCACGGCGCTTCCGCCGCGCGCGGCGTCCCGCCTGGTCGACGAGGTGCTGGCGTACTTTTCCGAGTCGGTCGAGGAGTTCGTCACCCGACGGCATCGCGAGCTCAGGGCCGAGGACCTCCAGAACGACGCCATCTTCGCGCGCATCGCGGCCGAGCTCCGCACGCGCCGCTTCACCGCCCCGCCGCTCAGCGAGCGGCAGATCCGCCGGCTGATCTACGGCTGAGAAGAGAGGAGCCTTGCATGTGTGGCATCGTCGGCTACGTCGGCGGACAGGACGCCGTCCCGATCCTGCTCGCCGGGCTGCACCGCCTCGAGTACCGCGGGTACGACTCGGCCGGCGTCGCCGTCGCGGCGCGCAGCGGTCTCAAGGTCCACAAGAGGGTCGGGAAGATCGCGCAGCTCGAGGCGACCCTGCCGATGCGACTTCGCGGCCCCGCCGGCATCGCCCACACGCGGTGGGCAACCCACGGCGAGCCCAGCGACGCGAACGCCCACCCCCACACCGACTGCGCTGGCGCGATCGCCATCGTGCACAACGGGATCATCGAGAACGCGACGGCGCTCCGCGCGCGGCTCGAGGCCGAGGGCCACGTCTTCCGCTCGGAGACCGACAGCGAGGTGCTGGCGCATCTGATCGAGGCGGCAGGCGGCGACGACCCGACCCAGGCGGTGCGGACGGCGCTGGCCGCCGTGCAGGGAACCTATGGCCTCGCGGTGCTGGACGCGCGCCATCCCGACCGTCTCGTGGTCGCACGCAACGGCAGCCCGGTGGTGATCGGCCTCGGGCAACGCGAGATGTTCGTGGCGTCCGACGCGGCCGCGCTCGTGCGGCACACGCGGCAGGTGGTCTACCTCGACGACCGCGAGCTCGCAACGCTCGACGCCGGTGGGTTCCGCACCGTCACGCTCGACGACCGGCCGACGCGGAAGAGTCCCACGGAGCTGCCCTGGGGACACGACGCGTACGACCGGGGGGCGTTTCCACACTTCATGCTGAAGGAGATCATGGAGCAGGCCGAGGCCTGCGCGCGGACGCTCAAGGGGCGTCTCGACGCGCAGTTCGGCACCGCACACCTCGGCGGCCTCAATCTGACCGCACACGACCTGCTCCGGATTCGCCGCATCAAGATCCTCGGCTGCGGCTCGGCGTACTACGCGGGGCTCGCCGGTGCACACATGCTCGAATCACTCACGCGGGTTCCGGCCGACGCGGAAGCGGCATCGGAGTTCCGCTACCGCAATCCCGTCGTCGAGCCCGACGTGCTCTACGTGGCGGTGAGCCAGTCGGGCGAGACGGCCGACACCTTGGCGGCCGTGCGCGAGGTGCGCCGGAAAGGCGGGCGCGTCCTCGGCATCGTCAACGTCGTGGGCAGCACGATCGCCCGCGAATGCGACGGTGGGATCTACCTCCACGCCGGTCCCGAGGTCTCGGTGTGCTCGACCAAGTCGTTCACCTGCACGCTCGTGGCCTTCGCTTTGCTGGCCCTGCACGTGGGCCGCATCCGTGATCTGTCCCCCGCGCGGGGTATGCGCCTCGTGCGGGCGCTCGAGCAACTTCCGGAGCGGATCGCGGCCGTGCTCGGCGATGGCGACGTGATCCGGGCTGTCGCGGAGACGGTCGCGGCGCGGACGAACGCGTTCTTCCTGGGACGCGCGGGCGCCTTCCCGGTGGCGCTCGAAGGCGCCCAGAAGCTGAAGGAGGTGTCCTACATCCACGCCGAGGCGTACCCGGCGTCGGAGCTGAAACACGGGCCGCTCGCACTGATCTCGCCGGAGACGCCCACGGTGCTGCTGCTGCCGCGCGACGATCTCTACGAGAAGTCGCTCTCGTCGCTGGAGGAGATCCGCGCCCGGCGCGGCCCGGTGATCGCGGTCACGCATGCCGGTGACGAGCGGCTGCCCGCAAAGGCAGACGCCGTGCTCGTCGTGCCGGACACGGAGCCCGAGCTGAATCCCATTCTCCTGACGCTGCCGCTGCAGCTCCTCGCCTATCACGCGGCCGTGTCTCTCGGGCGGGACGTGGATCAGCCACGCAATCTCGCCAAGAGCGTCACCGTGGAGTGACCGCCGCGAGCGACGCGCGGCGGACCCCGTGGCGGCGGCCCCTGCTGCAGGCTACAGTGCCGCGTCCGAGCCTGTCGCCGTGAGCATTCCCGCCATCGACCAGCAGCCGGTGAACCCGCGCTTCGGTCCCCTGCTGGAGACCCGCCTCCGCGTTCTCAGCTGGAACCTCTGGGGTCGGGGCGGGCCGTGGGAGGCGCGGCTCGTGGCGATCGCCGCCACCTTGCGCGCGGCGCAGCCCGACGTCGTCACGCTCCAGGAGGTGTGGGAGGAGGGCGAGCGCAACCAGGCCGCGATCCTGGCGGCCGGGCTCGGGCTCCACCATGTCTTTTGCGGCCGGGCCACCGCTGGCGGCGTCTCGGTCGGAAACGCCGTCCTGTCGCGCTGGCCCATCGTCCATTCCGAGTCCCGCATGCTCCCGGCGCCACCGGAGCTCGAGGAGCTGCGCAACGTCCTGCGCGCGCACATCGACGGCCCGCGCGGCGCACTAGACGTGTATTGCACGCACCTCAACTGGAAATTCGACCAGAGCCACGTCCGCCAGGAGCAGGTACGAGCGGTCGTGCAGTTCGTCGCCGCCGCCGCGGGCGACGGTTTCCCCCCGATCGTCGCGGGCGATTTCAACGCCGTCGACGATGCCGACGAGATCCGCATGCTGACGGGGCGCGCCGCCGTGCCCGTTCCCGGCCTGGCGTTCCACGACGCTTGGGACGCCGCGGGCGACGGCGGTCCCGGCTACACCTGGGTGAACGCGAACCCCTGGGCGCGGCAGGACCTCGAGCCCGATCGTCGCATCGACTACGTGTTTGCCGGTCTGCCGCGCAAGGGTGGCGCCGGCCACCTGGTGGCGTGCCGCCTCGTCGGCCAGCCGGTGGACGGCCTCTACCCGTCGGACCACCTCGGCGTCCTGGCCGAGCTGCGGTACTGACGCGCCGTGCATCGCCACACGATGCAGCTGCTGGCCGCGGCCGCCCGCTCCGCTCGTTGATCGCCGGCGCCCGGCGTAGGAGTTGCGCCCCCGGCGTCGGTTCTGCCAGGAATTCCTGCATGGCCATCAGCAAGGAGTTGCTCGACATCCTGGTCTGCCCGGTGAGCAAGGCGCCCCTCGAGCTCACCGCGGACGGGAAGTACCTCGTCTGTCGCGAGTCGAAGCTCGTCTACCGCATCGAGGACGACATCCCGATCATGCTCGTCGACGAGGCCATCCCGCTCGAGGAGTGGGAGCGCCAGCAGCAGAGCGGCGCCTGAGGCTGCGCGCTCGGGCCGGCCCTAGTCGAGCCGGGCGTGCGTCAGGCACGGTAGCGCGCGCCGTACGCGCGCCAGGTAGCCGCGGTCGATCTCCGCCAGCGCCACGCCCTCGCCATCCGGCGCGCGCGCCACGACGGCGCCCCATGGATCGACGATCAGCGAGTTGCCGAAGTCCGCGAAGCCGTGCGGGCTGGCGCCGCTCTGGTTTGCGGCCAGCAGATAGCACTGGTTCTCGATGGCGCGGGCGCGGCACAGCACCTCCCAGTGCGCCGCGCCCGTGGTGAAGGTGAACGCCGACGGCACGAGCAGCAGCTCCGCCCCGGCGCGCGACTGCCGGCGATACAGCTCCGGGAAGCGCAGGTCGTAGCAGATCGACAGCCCGACGGTTCCAAGCTCGGTCGGGACGACCACCACCTCGTCGCCGGGTGCGCGGGTGTCGGACTCGCGCACCGTCACCCGCCCGGGGATGTCCACGTCGAAGAGGTGGATCTTGCGGTATCGTGCCAGCAGCTCGCCTGACGGCAACAGCAGGCAGGTGGTGTTGAAGCTGCGTTCGTCGCTCTCCGCGCGCTCGAGGATCGAGCCCATCAGCAGCAGGACGCCCGTCTCCCGCGCGACGGTCGCCATCGCGTCGACCGACGGTCCGGGTACAGGCTCGGCGTGCGCCCGCTCGGCGTCGCGGGGTCCGCGCCAGGCGAACACCTCGGGCAGCACCACGAGGCGGGCGCCTCGGCGCGCGGCCTCGCGCACGAGCGCCGAGGCCCGCGCGAGGTTCACGTCGTGCTGCGGGCCGGAGGTCATCTGCACGACGGCGGCGAGAAAGCGGTCCATGGCGGCGCCGGGTCTACGCTACTACATGGACAGCAGGCGGACCAGTGTTGACAGCTCACCATTGACCCGGGGTGGGCGGCGGCTCGCGTCGGCTTCTGCGCGAAGCGTGAGACGCTGGTCAACGTCGAGGCGCTGGGCCTGCTGGGTCCCCCGGTCCCACCGGCGAGAGTGGGCCGCCGGGTGTGACCTGCGTTGGCGGGCAGGACAACGCGACAGCCCTCTCGATCAAGCTGATCGCGATTCGCGTCGACGGCGTCCAGCTCGTTCAGTAGCGGCGCTTCAGCGCGTCGTGCCCCGTAGCTCCGCCGGCGCTCCATCGATCGACTTCCGGTCATCGATGGCCTTCGCCATGGGGACGAAGCGCGCCCATGCGGCGAGCGCCGCGTCGCGACGGCCCGCGCCGAGCAACGCGACCGCGATCTGATAGTGCGCGCCGTAGTGGTGCGGATCGAGATCCAGCACGGTGTGGTAGCGCTCGACCGCCGTCGCGCTGTCGCCGAGCCGGTACTGGTAGACGAGGCCAGCGAGCATCGCCGCCTCGGTGCTGGTCGGGTCCGCGGTCAGGACATGATCGTACGCCTCGGCCGCCGCGCGCCACTCGCCCCGCGCCTCCAGCAGCCGGCCCTGCGCGAGCCAGGCCCCGGCGTGCACGGCGTCGATGCGTGTCGCCTCCCGATACTCGGCCAGCGCTTCGTCGGTGCGGCCGAGACGTTCCAGCGTCAGCGCGCGATGCGCGCGCGCGAGCGCGAGGCCAGGGTTGCAGCGGACGGCCTCGTCGGCCCAGCGCAGCGACTCCTGCTCGCGACCTTCGCGCGCTGCGAGCGCGCTCAGGTTCACCTGCACGTAGGCGTAGCAGGGGCTCAGGCGATGCGCTTCGAGCAGCCACGGGCGTGCACGTGCCAGGTCGCCGCGCGCGAGCGCCGCATGGCCCGCGTTCAGCCAGGCGCGCGCGTTGCGCGGTGCCTTCTCCGTGGCGTCGACCCAGAGGCGCAGGTCGTCACGCCACACGTCCGTGCGCGCGTGGGTGGCGGCGCCGAGCATGGTGGCGACGAAGGTCACGCCGACCGCGAAAACCCACGCGGGAGGCGCGGCCAGGCGTCGCGCCACCGCGCCGGCGACGAGCCAGAGTCCGAGCGCGGCGATCGTGGCGAGGCCGAGCATCGCGAGGTAGGGCCGGTGCTCGTTGACGGCCTCGGCCAGGGGAAAGACGCTCGATTCCGGTGCCAGGGCGATCGCCACCCAGAGCGCGCAGAAGCCGAACGCCAGCCGCACCCGCGTGAGCCGCCACGCGGCGGCGCCGAGCGCCGCGAGTGCGAGCAGGCTCCCCCACGCCTGCACGTCCCGCAGCGAGCGCGCCCACGGAAAATCGAGTCGGTCCACCACGAGCGCATCGGGCCACACGAACAGCCGCAAGTAGTAGAGCAGCGCCGACCACTGCGTCTGCAGATAGATGCGCGGCGTGACATCGGGCTGCCGCGCGCTCGCGACCACCCATGGTGGCAGGAGGAGCCAGCGGTACACGAGCCCGCTCGCCGCCACCAGCGCGAGCGCGCAGAGCAATCCCCACGGCAGGGGTCGGCGGCGGTCGGGGGTGGTGGCGCGGCGGTCGAACAGGCGGTGCGCCACGACCATTGCCGGAAGACTCACGGCGATCGACTTCGTCAGCATGGCGCAGGCTGCCAGCGCGACGGAGAGAAGGCGGCGATCGCGACAGGCGGCGTCGAACGCGCCCAAATAGAAGGCAGTGGTCAGCAAGGCGGAGCGTGCCGACACGTAGTTGACGGGCTCACTGTTGAGCGGGTGGAGTGCCACGATGAGCGCCGCCGCGAGCGCCACCGGGATGGACTCCGCGCTCAGCCACAGGTGGTCGCGCACGATGCGGAACACGAGCAGCGACACCAACCAGTGCAGGACGAGGTTCACCACGTGGTAGCTCCAGGGTGCGAGCCCGGAGACCTGGTAGTTGAGCGCCATCGTCACCAGCAGCAACGGTCGCAGGTCCTTGTTGTCGTGCAGGATGGTCGTGGTGTCGGGATCGACGAAGTAGGTGGGGACGCGGCCCAGGGTCCGGATGGCGGGGTTCTGCTCGATGGTGTGCCAGTCATCGAACACGAACGGGACGTGCAGGCCGTTCGCATACGCCCCGGCGATCGCTGCGGCGAGGAGCAGCGGGGCGAACCACCCCGGCAGCCGGCCCATCCGACCCCTCTATCCCGCAGGCACCCGATGGTGTAGCCGGACGGGCACGGCCGGTTTGAAACGAACCGCTCGCGAGGGCGTCTAAACCGGCAACTCGAAGAGAACCCCCGGAATTTCGGGAAGAGAAGGAGACGTCAATGACTCGAGCCAGCAAGGGCATCCTGATCGCCACCGCGGCGGCGACGCTGTTCGCGACCGGCGCCATCAAGGCTCGTGCCGAGGACAAGGCCGAAGGCGACAAGGTGAAGTGCACTGGCATCAACGAGTGCAAGGGGAAGGGCGGGTGCGCCGGGGCGGGCAACAGCTGCACCGGTCAGAACGCCTGCAAGGGCAAGGGTGTCCTGACGGTTCCCAAGGCCGAATGCGAGAAGAAGGGCGGCAAGGTCGTCAGCTGAGGCACGGTGGGCCCCGGCCGCGGGCCGGGGCCCCGGGGTGGCCGCGATAGCGGCCGGGCCCCGGGGTGGCCGCGTAGCGGCCGGGCCCCCGTTCCTTTCGATGTTCACCGATTGCACACATCTCGGTCACGGCATCGGGCTGCGCCCGAAGCACTACCCCCAGGTGCTCGAGGGCGTCCGTGCCGACTGGTTCGAGGCCATCTCCGAGAACTTCATGATTCGCGGCGGCCGGCCGCTGGCGGTCCTGGACCGCGTCCGGGCCGACACCCCGGTCGTGCTGCACGGCGTGTCGCTGTGCGTCGGATCGACCGATCCCCTGAACGCCGAGTACCTCGGCGAGCTGCGGGCGCTGATCGCGCGGATCGAGCCGGCCTGGGTGTCGGATCATCTCTGCTGGGGCAGCCACGGCGGCCGCTACGCCCACGACCTGCTGCCGCTGCCGTACACCGAGGAAGCCCTGGCCCACGTCGTCGATCGGGTCCGACGCGTGCAGGACCGCCTCGGACGCCGCATCCTCCTGGAGAACGTATCCAGCTACGTCACCTTCACGCACTCGACCATGCCGGAGTGGACGTTCCTCGCCGCAGTCGCCCAGGGCGCCGACTGCGGCATCCTGCTCGACGTCAACAACGTCTTCGTCAGCGCCGTGAACCACGGCTTCGCTGCTGGGGACTATCTCGCCGGGTTGCCCGCCGACCGTATCGGGCAGATCCATCTGGCCGGCCATAGCGACCATGGCACGCACCTGCTCGATACGCACGACGCGCCGGTGCGTGACGACGTGTGGGACCTGTATCGGGACGCCGTGCGACGCTTCGGTCCGGTCTCGACCCTCGTCGAGTGGGATGATCGGGTCCCCCCGATCGCGGAGGTTCTCGCCGAGGCCGAGCGTGCCCGCGCCGCCGAGGCGGAGATCCTGGGAGCACCGCGTGGAGCGTTCGCCCGCACTGCGTGAGATCCAGGCCCTGTTCTGGCGCGCGCTGAATGGCGCCGTCGATCCCGCCCTGGAGGCGGCAATCGTGTCCACGCCGGCGCTGCCAGGTGCCGGCCGTCTGGGCATCTACGCGGGAATGTACACCGGCCGACTCCATGACGTGCTGGCCGAGGACTTCGAGCGTACCGCCAAGGAGCTCGGCGCCGAGCGGTTCGCGGAGACCGTCCGGGTATACTTGCAGGAGCACCCGTCTGAGCACCCCTCGGTGCGTCACCTCGGACGCCACTTTG
>JBKPDC010000309.1:0-1999 GCA_046727715.1 Thermodesulfobacteriota bacterium | reverse complement strand
CTCGTCGGCACGGCGCGGGAGAAAGCGGGGGTGCTCTCCTTCCTCGTCGACGGGGTGCACGCCCACGACGTCGGCACGATCCTCGACCGCGAAGGCGTGGCGATCCGCACCGGCCACCACTGTGCGATGCCGGTCATGCAGCGCTTCGGCGTGCCGGCCACGACGCGTGCCTCGTTCGCGTTCTACAACACGAAGGAGGAGGTCGACCGCCTGGCGGCGGCGATCCGCAAGGTCAAGCGGTTCTTTTGATGTCGGAACTCTCGGAGCTGTACCAGGAGGTCATCCTCGACCACAACAAGAAGCCGCGGAACTACCGGCGGCTCGCCGACGCGACGTGCTCGGCGGAGGGCTACAACCCGCTCTGCGGCGACCAGATCACCGTGTACGTGACGCTCGACGACGGCATGATCCGCGACGTCGGGTTCCAGGGCTCGGGCTGCGCGATCTCGAAGGCCTCGGCATCGATCATGACGACGACGGTGAAGGGCAAGACCCGAGAGGAAACCGGCCGCCTGTTCGACGCCTTCCACCGGCTCGTGACCGGCGGCGACGCCGTCCCCGATCCGGACTCGCTCGGCCGACTCGCGGCGTTTGCCGGCGTCCACGAGTTTCCGGCACGGGTGAAATGCGCGACGCTCGCCTGGCACACCTTGCGAGCCGCGCTCGAGGGGCGCACCGACCCGGTCAAGACGGAGTGAACGCCATGAGCACGCACGCACCGATTGCGTTGACGCGGGACTGCGAGGCCATCCAGGTACCGAGCGGCACGCGCATCGTGCTTCCCAGGGGAACGACGGTGAGGATCACGCAGTCGCTCGGCGACACGTATACGGTCACCACCGACCACGGCTACATGGTCCGCATCTCCGGGAGGGACGCCGACGCGCTGGGGCTCGCCACCTCGCCGGCGGTCGAGGCAGAACCGGCGAGCGTCGCGTCGGCCGAGGACCTCGAGCAGCTCGTGTGGGAGCAGTTGAGGACCTGCTACGACCCGGAGATCCCCGTGAACATCGTCGACCTCGGCCTGGTCTACCACTGCGCCGTCGCAGCCCTCCCCGAGGGCGGCCATCGGGTGGACGTGAAGATGACCCTCACCGCGCCGGGATGCGGGATGGGCGGCGCCATCGCCGCCGATGCAGAGGGGAAGATCGCGCGGCTGCCGACCGTCCGGCAGGCGAGCGTCGAGGTGGTCTTCGAGCCGCAATGGAACCCGAACATGATGTCGGAGGCGGCGAAGCTCGAGCTCGGGATGATGTAGCCGTCACCGCAGCAGGGCCGCCCCCGCAAGCGCTCGGGCAACCGCCGGATTCGCGCGGCCGCTCGAGCCGAGACTCGCAGGCGCGCGAGCACCTGTGGCACGCGTGATGCACGATCACGGAGCAGGGGCCTCTAACGAGCCGGTCCAGGAGGACATCATGCCGGAGAAGGAAGTCATGGAACGCGCTCGTCGGGATGCGCGAGAAGGCGCTCGCAAGCGCGGTGCCGCGGCCCGCTCCGCAGCGGCGCGCAAAGCGGCGCGGACGAAGGGCCCGCGGAAGCGCGCGACGGCGGCCAAGAAGGCAGCGCGCACGCGCGCGGCGCGCGCGAAATGACATGACTTGGCTCGCAGACCACCGACGACGCGGTACGGGAGCTTCTCGAGCGGGCGGCCGCGGAGCGCCGCGCGGCGGCGCCCCGCGAAACGTCGGTGGAGGAGAACCGAAGATGGTCACGAGAAAATGGAGCGGCACGGTGAAGACGGTGTCCACCAGCCCCCCGAAGAACCTCTTCACCAAGGACGCCAAAACGATCGCGCGCACCATGGCGCGCCGATCGGTCAGCCCGAAGGGCATCGGGTCGGGTGTGCGGATGATCCAGTTCTTCATCAACCGCGCGGGGCGAACCCTGTCGGGGGCGCGCAGGAGAGAGCTCGAGAAGGCCAAGAAAATCCTGCAGGAGAAGCATGAGAGACCGACGGGTCGTGGCCAGAGGCGGGCACGCAGGCGGACCAGCGCCAGGC
>JBKPDC010000308.1:0-7594 GCA_046727715.1 Thermodesulfobacteriota bacterium | reverse complement strand
GGACGTTCTACGACGAGCTCCGGCGATTCCTCCGGGAGAAGGTCGACCCCGTCGCGATCGACGAGACCGGCGAGTACCCCTCGGAGGTCGTGGATGGCCTCCGGCGGCTCGGCGCCTTCGGGATCAAGATCCCCAGGGAGTACGGCGGCCTCGGCTTCAGCGTGAGCGAGTACACGACCATCATGCAGATGGTGGGGAGCTACGATTCGAACATCAGCGCGCTGCTCTCCGCGCACCAGTCGATCGGCGTCCCACAGCCGCTCAAGCTCTTCGGCACGGACGCGCAGAAACGGAAGTACCTGCCGCGCTGCGCGGCGGGTGCCATCTCCGCGTTCGCGCTCACCGAGCCGCACGTCGGCTCGGATCCCGCGAGCCTCTCGACCACCGCGGAGCGCGACGGGGACACCTTCGTCCTGAACGGTGAGAAGCTCTGGTGCACGAACGGCACGATGGCCGAGTTGCTGGTCGTGATGGCGCGCGACCCCAAGACGAAGAAGATCAGCTGCTTCATCGTCGAGACCGACTGGCCGGGGGTGAAGGTCGAGCACCGCTGCCGCTTCATGGGTCTCAAGGCGCTCGCCAACGGGGTCATCAGCTTCCAGGACGTACGCGTGCCGCGCGGGAACCTGATCGGCGAGGAGGGCAAGGGCCTCAAGATCGCGCTCGTCACGCTCAACACGGGACGTCTGACCCTGCCCGCCACGTGCGCCGGCGTCGCCAAGCAGTGTCTCGAGATCTGCCGCGGCTGGTCGAACGAGCGCAAGCAGTGGGGCGTCCCGATCTGGAAGCACGAGGCCATCGCGCACCGCATCGCCGACATGGCCGCGACGACCTTCGCCATGGACTCGATCTCGAAGCTCGCGAGCGCGATGGCGGACCGCGGGGGCTACGACATCCGGCTGGAGGCGGCGGCGGCGAAGGAGTGGAACACCGTCCGCTGCTGGGAGATGGTCGACGCGACCCTGCAAGTCCGCGGTGGCCGCGGCTACGAGACCGAGCGCTCGCTCGAGGGTCGCGGCGAGTTCCCGATCCCCGTCGAGCGGGTCATGCGCGACGTGCGCATCAACCTCATCTTCGAGGGCTCGAGCGAGATCATGCATCTCTTCATGGCGCGCGAGGCTGTCGACAAGCACCTCCAGGTGGCGGGGGCGATGATCGACCCGAGCAAGGCCCGGGGCGAGCAGCTCGCCGCGCTTCCCGGCATCCTCGGCTACTACGCGCGGTGGTATCCCCCGCTCTGGCTGCGGGGTCTCGCCGGCCCGCTCCGCTATCGCGATTGGGGGCGGCTGGCTCCGCATCTCCGATTCGTCGAGCGGAGCTGCCGGAAGCTCGCCCGCGCGAGCTTCCACGGCATGGCGGTCTACCAGGCGAAGATGGAGCGCAAGCAGGGCTTCCTCTTCCGCTGCGTCGACGTGGTGATGGAGCTCTTCGCGATGGCGGCGACGATCTCGCGGGCGCGCCAGATGGTCGATGACGCCGACCCCGAGGCGGAGCGGGCGCTCGAGCTGGCCGACCTCTTCTGCCACGCCGCTCGCCGCAAGGTGCGCCGGTTGTTCCACGACCTCTGGCGCAACGACGACGCCCGCAAGAACCGCGTCGCGGCCAGCGTGATGCGGGGCGAGCAGACGTGGCTCGAGCAGGGCGCGATGGACATCGGGCTCACGGCCGAAGCGTTCAAGACACGCTCGCTCCTGGCGCAGCGCCGCGAGGGGGGCGAGCGAGTCGCCTCGGACGCATCGTGAGTGCTCGATGGCCGGACGCCGCAGCGACGACGGCCGGCCGGATGCGCGCTCTGGTTTGGAGCTGGCTCAGAGACTCAGCTGCTTGGGCGGCCGAACCACGATCTCGGCGACGTTCACGTAGATGGGCTGCGTGACGGCGTAGAGCACGGCGGCGGCGACATCGGCGGCGCTGGCCAGGAGCTGCCGCATGCGGGGCTGCAGCGCCTCCATCACCTCGTCGGGGAGGCGCTCGCCCCGCTTCACCTCGGCCTGTACCCCGGCGCCCTGAACGAAGCCGGCAACGAAGGCGGGATCGAAGTTGCGTGCGAAGTTGGTGGCGATGGCGCCCGGCATCACGTTGACGACGCGGATCGAGTCTTCCTCCAGCTCGCGCCGCAGCGTGCTCGAGATGCAGTTCACGGCGTGCTTGGTGGCGCCGTAGACGCCGGAGTCGGGCCGGTGTGCCGCGATCGACGAGATGTTGACGACGTGTCCTTCCGCCCCGCACTGGCGCATCGCGCGGACGGCGGCCTGGCATCCGACCAGCAGCGCCAGGACGTTGGTCTCGAGCATCGCGCGCCACTCCTCGGGATCGCCGTCGGTGATCGGCGTCGGGTAGGAGAGCCCGGCGTTGTTCACCATGATGTCGAGCCGGCCCGTCTCGCGCACCGCACGGTCCACGAGCTCCTGCACCTGGCGCACCTCGCGCACGTCGAGCACGACGACCGTACCGCGCCCGCCGGCGGCTTCGATGCGCGCTCGGGACGCCTCCATCGCCGCCGGCGTGCGCCCCGCGAGGTACACATGCGCGCCGGCGGCGCCCAGCGTCTCGGCGGTGGCACGTCCGATGCCGCTCGACGCGCCGGTGACGACGGCGGTCTTGCCGGCGAGGCTCGGGGTGGGGCTCATGAACACGCTCCTTTCGCGGAGGTCGTCACCCTGACGACGCTGAACGCCATCCGTCCGGGTCGGATTTTTGACATTCTGGACACTCTTTGTCAACATGCACGACCCATGCCCCGACGGACCATCGCCACGCGGGAGCGGATCCTGACCGCGGCCTTCACCCGGTTTGCACACTACGGATTCCGCCGGACGTCGATGGAGGACATCGCCGTCGCGGCCGGCCTGTCGCGGGCCGCGCTCTACCTCCAGTTTCGCAACAAGGAGGAGATCTTCCGCGCTCTCTCTCGGAAGCTCCACGAGGAGGCGCTTGCGGGGGCGGCGGCCGCGCTCGACGGGTCACGGCCGCTCGCCGAGCGCCTGCGTGCGGCCGCCCTGGCCAAGAGCCTGCGCTTCGTCGAGATCGCGTACGGCTCGTCGCACGGGAGCGAGCTGCTCGACGAGAGCAACCGCCTGTGCGGCGACCTGGCCGCCCACGCGGAGCGCCGGTTCCAGGAGCAGGTGACCGCCGCGCTGCGGCGGGCCGCACGGGCGGGTGACGTCGATCTCGCCGCCGTGCAGCTCCGCGCGGCGGAGGCGGGCGAGCTGTTCGTGCACGCGGTGTCCGGGCTGAAGGGGCCGGGCGTGACGGTGGACACCTACCGCCACCGCCTGGCCGCGCTGGTCCGGGTCTTCGTCGCAGGCCTCGGCGCACGGGAGCGGGACGCCGGCTGCCGCCGGGCTCAGGGCACCGGCACCCCCTCGAGCACGCGCCGCACCACCTCGTCGGCGTCCACCTCCTCGGCCTCGGCCTCGTAGCTCACGATCACCCGGTGGCGGAGCGCATCGAGGGCGATCGCCTTCACGTCCTGTGGCGTGACGTAGCCCCGGCCCTGGAGGAACGCGTGTGCGCGCGCCCCGAGCGTGAGGCAGAGGGTGGCCCGCGGCGACGCGCCGTACTCGATGAACGGTCCCAGGTCGAGGTCGAAGGTCTTGGGCTCGCGCGTCGCCAGGACCAGGCTCACGATGTAGTCCCTGATCTTGTCGTCGACGTAGACCTGGTCCACGAGCGCGCGCGCGGCCACGATGTCGTCGGTGGTCACGACGGGCGCCGGCGGCCGGTGGTTCGCGCTGGTGGCCATGCGATCGAGGATCTGCCGCTCCTCCTCGCGCGACGGGTAGTCGATCCGGAGCTTCAGCATGAACCGATCGACCTGTGCCTCGGGGAGCGGGTACGTCCCCTCCTGCTCGATCGGGTTCTGCGTCGCGAGGACCAGGAACGGATCGGGCAGCAGGTGGGTCTCGCCGCCGATGGTCACCTGCCGCTCCTGCATGGCCTCGAGGAGCGCACTCTGCACTTTGGCCGGCGCGCGGTTGATCTCGTCGGCCAGGATGAGCTGCGCGAAGATGGGGCCGCGCTTGACCGTGAACGAGCCGTCGCGCGGGTTGTAGATCTGCGTGCCGATCAGGTCGGCGGGCAGGAGGTCGGGGGTGAACTGGATGCGGCGAAAGCTCGCCTGGATGGCCTGCGCCAGCGTCTTCACCGACAGCGTCTTCGCCAGTCCCGGCACGCCTTCGAGCAGCACGTGGCCGTTCGCCAGCAGCCCGATCAGGAGGCGGTCGACCAGGTAGCGCTGGCCGACGATGACGGTCGCGATCTCCGCGCGCAGCCGGTCGGCGAACGCCGAGCCCTCGCGTACGCGGTCGTTGATGGCGGTGATGCCGGCGTCCATGGAATCGACTCCGATACCGGCGATCGCGCGCGAGGGCAAACTGCGGCGCGCACCCGTCGAGGCGGCAACGGACGGGCCGGTCTCCAGACCGTCCGCGGGGGGGAGGGCCGCGCGACTCGACCTACACCAGCGCCGCCCGCGTCTTCGGCCCCACCACTCCGTCGGGGACGAGCGCATGGGCCGCCTGGAACCCCTGCACGGCGGCGCGGGTCTTGCTGCCGAACTGACCATCGGCGGCGAGACTCCCTCGCGCCGCGTGCTGCGAACTCCGGGGCGCAGCAGGCGCCACCGGCACGTGCAGGTCGCGTGCCACTCGGGGGGCGCTCCGATGAGGAGGGAACGGCCCGGCAGGCTCGACCCGCGTTACGGCCGCTGTCTCGCCGAGGTTACGCGTCGTGCACCGCACGTGCCACCGCCGGCTCCCCGCTCACCTGCTCGAGCTCGCGCCCGTACGTCTCCGGCAGCAGGAGCACGAGCGGGGTGAGAAACAGCGGCAGCAGACCGAGCAGCGCGACCACCGGCGCGTGACCGGCCAGGCGTCCGGACAATGTGCCGACCAGGGCGAGCCCGACCACCGCGCCCACCACGCCGGCGTTCGTCACCCAGGCGCGCGCCGTGGCGCGGAGCACCGTCGGGAAGCACTCGGTGCTGAGCGCCGTCACCGCGATGGTGATGCCGGACTCGAAGAAGACGAGTGCTCCGAACGCGGGGAACAGCACCGACGTGCGGTAGAAGGCCGCGATCGCCGCGGCGGCACCGAGCAGGCAGAGGACCGCCGTGGGCCGCCGGCCGACGGCGTCGGCCAGGCGCCCGAAGAAGATCCAGCCCCAGAAGCCCAGCGCGCCGGCGGACAGGATCATCGTGCTCACCTGCTCGGGCGTCCATCCGAAGGTGTCGATCGCGCGATAGGACGCGAAGGAGAACGCGGTGGCGAACGCCGCCGTCGCACCGGCCGCCAGGGCCACGAGGATCAGAAAGCGGCCGCGAAGCCCGGGCACGAGGACGCGCCACAGGCCGCCGCTGCGCCGCTGGGCGTCGTCGAGCTCGGACCACCGCCTGGTCTCGGGAAGCGAGCGCCGCAGGTACCCGACGATCAGCAGCGGGATGATGCCGACGAAGTACAGCCCGCGCCATCCGAGCGCCGTCTTGACGAGCACCGGGAACAGCACCGCGGCCAGCCCCGCGCCCACCGCGGCGGCGGCACCCAGGAGCCCCTGCCCCATGCCGCGCGCCGCCGCCGGGAACTCCTCCGCGATGACCACCTGCGCCAGCGCCAGCTCGGCGGTGAGGAACATCGTCGCCACGAGCTGGAGTGCGATCAGGTCACCGAGGCCGCGCGACATCCCCGTCAAGCCGGTCGCGAGCGTGTAGCCGAGCACCGTGAGCAGCAGGATGCCCCGCCGGCCAGCCCGGTCCGCCATCAGACACAGCGGGATGGCGAGCAACGCCCCGCTCCGGATGGCCGACAACGCCCAGCCCAGGGCGGCCTCCGCGGCTCCCTTGGCCGCCGGCCCCGTGGCGTCCCGAGCCACGATGCCCAGGTCCTTCGCGATGTACGGGAGCGCGAGCGACAGGATGAAGCGGTCATAGCCCTCGAAGAGCGTCGCCGTGGCCAGGAGGAGCAGCAGCGTGCGATGGTGCGCCGAGAGTACCGCGGCCCCTTGGCTGACGACTACCGGCGCGCGATGCGCGAGCACGAGCGCGCCCAGCGCCACGCTGCCGAGGGCGAGGTTGAGTAGGCGGTAGCCGCTCCAGCGCGCGATGAGCGGCGGGAGCGACGCGGTGGCCCCCTGGGCGGCGGCGACGACCGCCTCCCCGGCCGGTTCGAGTGCGAGGCCGTTCACCAGGGCGCTCGCCACCAGCGCGGCGATCGCGAGCAGGCGGAGCCGGCCGCGGCGCGCTCCCAAGCCGCCTTCGCGCACCAGAGCGACGAGGACGAGGACCATGGTCAGGATGCCGAGGCCCGTGAACACGCCCCGCGCCGCCCCGTTCAGCCGTCCGAAGTTCGCCGCGAAGTCCGCCGGCGCCGTCGCCAGCGAGCGGGCAACACCCGGCCACAGGACGAAGGCGAACACCAGCCCCGCGGTGACGTATGCCGCGGCGCCCGCCAGCACGAGCCCGTCGAGGACCCGGTGTCCCTTCACGGGGTGGACCGATCAGACCGGCAGATGACCGAACACGCCCGCGAGCGAGCCCGTCTTCGCGTACGCGTCGATGCCGCTGGTCGCGATGCGCATGAGGTGCACCTCGTCGGCGCCGTCGGCGAAGCGCGACCAGCGAGCCTGGAGCATCATGTTCGCGAGCGGCGTGTCCTTGGAGTAGCCGAGCGCGCCGTGCACCTGGATGGCGCGGTCGACGGTGCGCCAGAGCGTGTTGGCCACGTGGTACTTGCACATCGACACTTCCGTGTTGAACGGCTTGGCGTGCTCGATCAGGTAGGCGGCGTGCAACACCATGAGCTTCGCCGCATAGAGCTCCATCATCGACTCCGACACCATCCACTGGATCCCCTGCTTCTCGGACAGCAACGAGCCGTGCGCGAAGCGCTTCGTCGCGCGATCGATCAGCATCTCGAGCGCGGTCTCCACTTGCCCGATCCAGCGCATGCAGTGCGCGAGCCGCGCCGGCCCGAGGCGCACCTGGCCCAGCCGATGCCCCTGGCCACGGCCGCCCAGGATGGCCGCGTCGGGCAGGCGGAGGTTCTCGATGCGGATCTCGCAGTGATTGTGGCCGCCCGCCATCGTCTCGACGTCGCGCACGATCTCCCAGCCCTCGGCCGGCAGTTCGACGATGAAGGCGGTGTTGCGCGCCTGGGGCGGCTGGGCCTCGGGGTCGGTCTTGGCGATCAGGATCGCGAAGTTCGCGCCGCGCGCGCCGCTGATGAACCACTTGTGGCCGTTCACCACCCAGTGGTCGCCGTGCTTCACGGCCCGCGTCTGAATGAGCGTCGGGTCGGAGCCGGCGACCTCGGGCTCGGTCATCGCGAAGCAGGACCGCTGGATGCCGTCGCACAGCGGACGGAGGTAGCGCTCCTTCTGCTCCGGGCTCGCGAAGTGCAGCAGTGTGTGCATGTTGCCTTCGTCGGGTGCCTGGCAGTTGAGCACGAACGGCCCGAGCGACGTGCGCGCGCACTCGGCCGACACGGCGGCCATCGCCGTGGGGCCGAGGCCCAGGCCGCCGAACTCGGCCGGCATGTGCGGCAGCCAGAGGCCCCACTCCTTGGCCTTCTCGCGCAGCTGGACGATGGTGACGA
This sequence comes from Thermodesulfobacteriota bacterium, assembly GCA_046727715.1. GTDB lineage: Bacteria > Desulfobacterota > Binatia > DP-6 > DP-6 > CAVQLX01. Next base: position 5 of record JBKPDC010000308.1, on the reverse strand, counting down.
CGAGC
>JBKPDC010000307.1:0-1854 GCA_046727715.1 Thermodesulfobacteriota bacterium | reverse complement strand
CGGCGGCGGCACAGGCCATCGCCGACATGAGCGAAGCCACCTCCTTCTGGCAGGGCGCCGAGGTCACGCAGCGGATCTTCGCGACGCGATCCCGCTGACCGACGGCTTGCGCCGGCCGCCGCGGGCGTACTTCGTCTTCGTGTAGTCCCACGGCCAGGCACGCGCGGCGCCCGGCGCCCAACAGGACTGCCAGCCCGGCCACCATCGACACGACCCGTGTCCGACGCGTCGTCGCCATGTCCCCCCCGTTTGCGGCTGACGAGGCGTCGGCTACGCGACGGCGATGACCGGCGTCAAGACGCGCTGCGCCGGCTCATTCCGGGGTGAAGCGGACGGGCATGTGCTTGATGCCGTTCACGAAGCCCGACCGCAGCCGCTGCACGGGCCCGTCGAGCTCGAGGTCGGGCAGGCGGCGCAGCAGCTCCTCGAGCATGATCCGGATCTCGAGACGGGCGAGATGGGCACCGAGACAGAAGTGCGGCCCGATGCCGAAGCCCAGATGATCGTTCGGCCGCCGGCCGATGTCGAACCGGTCCGCCTGGGGGAACACCTCCTCGTCGCGATTCGCCGACGCGTACCACATGATGACGCGGTCCCCTTCGCGGATAAGCTGCCTGCCGAGCTCGAGGTCCCGCTGGGCCGTACGCCTGAAGCACATGATGGGCGACACGAAGCGCAGCATCTCCTCCACCGCGGTCGGCATCAGCGTGCGGTCGGCGAGCAGGCGGGCGCGCTGCTCCGGGTGCTGGATCAGGGCAAGCATCCCGCCCGCGATGAGGTTGCGGGTGGTCTCGTTGCCGGCCACGGCGAGCAGCATCACGAACGAGTCGTACTGCGACTCGGTCAGCCGCTCGCCGTCCACCTCGGCCTGGAGCAGGAGGGTGGTCAGGTCCTCGCGCGGGCAGCGCTTGCGCTCCACGGCCAGCTCGTTGGCGTAGCCGAAGAGCTGCATCATCGCCGCCTGTCCCACCTCGGGGCAGGTGGCGTACTCGGGGTCGTCGACCCCGATCATGGTGTTGCTCCATTCGAAGAACTTGTGGCGATCCTCGAGCGGCACGCCGAGCATCTCGACGATGACCTGGAGCGGCAGCTCGGCGGCGACGTCGGTGACGAAGTCGCACCGGCCGCGGCTGGCGACGCCGTCGACGATCGAGCGTGCGAGCTCCCGGATGTGCTGCTCCGCGTTGTTCAGGATCTTCGGCGAGAAACCCATGTTGACCAGGCGGCGGTGCTTGGTGTGCCGGGGCGGGTCCATGTTGAGCATGATCTCGCGCTGCGGGATCAGCTTCTCCTCGGTGAACGGCGGGTTGAGCGCGCTGCCGCGTTCGGACGAGAAGCTCTTCTGATCGAGCGAGATGCGCCAGACGTCGGCGTGGCGGGTGACCGCCCAGAAGCCGCCGCCGTGGAAGCTGTCGGCATGCCAGAAGACGGGCGCCTCGGCCCGCAGGCGCCGGAACGTGTCGTGCGGGACGCCGCGCGCGAAGGTGTCGGGATGGGAGAGGTCCTCGCCCAGAAGGCTGCCGGGCGCCGTGCCGGTCGTCACGTCGCCGGGTTACCCAAACGGGCGTTTGGCTGTCAAGGCCCGGGTGCCGGCGGCGTCCGCGTGGGGTAGGATGCCGACCCCGGTGGCGTGTGCGGTGCGGTGTCGGGCCTTGGCGCTGATCGCGGCGGTGGCGATGCTCGCGGGGTGCTCGCTCCTGCGCGGGCGGGATCGTTCGACGCAGGGCACGCTCCGCGCGCGCCAGCTCATGGTGCCGGTCGCCGGCGTGACGCCGGCGCAGCTCCGGGACACGTTCAATGCGTCGCGCGACGGCGGACGGCGCAGGCACCTCGCCCTCGACATCATGGCGCCCC
>JBKPDC010000306.1:0-7396 GCA_046727715.1 Thermodesulfobacteriota bacterium | reverse complement strand
GGAAGCGAGATCTCGTACCGCACCGGCTGCGCATGGTCGGCGAGCTGGAGCTTCGGGTCGTAGACGCTGCTGAAGCGGAACAGCATGCGCACGAAGTTGGTCTGCCCCCGCATCAGGAGGCCGCCGACGGTCCGGGCCGCGCCCCAGATCTGCCCGGCGCCCAGATGCTTGCGGTTCAGCACCTGCTGGGTGGCGACCAGCTCCTCGTAGAACGCGGGAAGCGGGAGGCGGGTGGGCAGGACGGCGTGCTGGATGTCGAACAGGCGGTAGTCCCTCGACGTGAGGTGCCGCGATTCGGTGAACCACGTCTCGGTTCCCGGGTAGGGCGTGTTCACGCTGATGTTCACGACTTCGGGGATCTCCAGACACCACTCGCGCACGGTCCGGAACCGGTCGCGATCCCAGTCGGGGTCGGCGATGATGTTGATCGCGACGTTCACGTCGAGGCTGCGGGCGAACTCCAGGGCCTCGAAGTTCTTGGACGCGTGCACCCGCTTGCGGAACTTGCGGAGCCCTTCCTCGTCGATGGCCTCGAGCCCGATGAACATGGTCTTCAGGCCGATGCGGGCCCACAGCCGGAAGACCTCCTTGTTGCGCAGCAGGACATCAGCGCGCGTCTCGAGCCAGTAGCTCTTCTTGATGCCGTTGCGGGCGATCGCCTCGCCGATGGCCGCGCCGTGCTCGCCCTGGATGAAGGCGACGTCGTCGAGGATGAAGACGCCGGGCTCCCGGATCTGCGCGAGCTCCTCCACGGCGCGCGTCGGGCTCTTCAGCCGGTAGCTCCGGCCGTAGAACGTCCACGCGCTGCAGAACGTGCAGTCCCATGGACACCCGCGGCTGAACTCGATCGAGGCGCACGGGTCGAGCTGGCCGATGTAGTAGCGCCTGCGGTGGCGGAGCAGGTCGCGGGCAGGCGGCAGGTCGTCGAGGTGTCGCACGAAGACCGGCGCGGGGCCGTCGCCATCGACGGTCACGGCGCCCGGGACGCGCGATGCCGCCCGTCGATCATGATGGATCGCCTCGAGGAGCGGCACGATCGACGACTCCCCCTCACCGCGCAGCACGCAGTCGATGCTCCCACGCGCATGCTCGAGGATCTCGTGGGCGGTGAAGGACGCGCTGTGTCCGCCGACGATGACGGCGGCGTGCGGCAGGCGCGCCCGCGTCGCCCCGGCAAGGTCGAGGATCTCGGGGACGTTCGCGAGGTAGTTGCCCGAAAACGCGACGGCGTCCGGCCGCCACCGATCGAGCAGGCGGAAGTAGTCTGCGTGCGTGTCGCTCTGGAGGTCGATCAGCCGCACGTCGTGGCCGGCGCGCCGAGCGGCGGCCGCCACGAGCTCGAGCCCGAGCGGCTCGAGGCGCAGGAAGATCTTCGAGTACATCAACCTGCTGGGATGAACCGCGAGCACCCGCATGCCCTTGCTACGCCGGAAGCGCAGCATCCTGTCAAGCTGACCAGGCGACGCGGGCCCCTGCCGCTCGCTCAGTACCCCGCGGCGGCCAGCGCGCGCTCGAGCTGCTCCTCGGTCGAGCCGTAGAACTGCTCGAGGGTCTTGGCACGTTTGAAGAAGAAGTGCACGTCGAGCTCCCAGGTGAAGCCGATGCCGCCGTGCATCTGGATGGTCTCGCCGCAGACGAGGCGTGCGGCGTCTCCGGCATACGCCTTCGCCGTGGCGCAGGCGAGGGGAGCGTCCGGATCGTCGGCATCCAGGCACCACGCGGCGCGATAGACGGCCGAACGCGTGGACTCGACCCGCAGCAGCATGTTCGCGAGACGGTGCTGCAAGGCCTGGAACGCTCCGATGGGTCGGCTGAACGCAGCGCGCGTGTTCACGTATGCGAGGGTCATCTCGAGACAGCGCTGCATGATCCCGAGCAGCATGGCGCTGGCGCCGACCGCGCCGAGACGGTCGACGCGATCGAGGAGGGCCGCCGGACCGATCAGCGTCGCGGGGTGATCGAGCGGCACGATCGCGAAGCGCTGCGCGACGTCGATGGTCGGGGTCGGCGTCACCGCGAAGGGTCCCGACGCGAGGGCGACGCCCTGGGGCGTGACGACGCACAGGGCATCGGCCGCGGCCGCGAAGGGCACGAAGTACTTGGTCCCGACGAGGCGGCCGTTCCCGAACCTGGTGGCCGGCTCCGTCGCACCCGCGTACGGCGCGTCGAGGCGCGCGATCGTCACCAGCTTGTGCCCCTCGCACACCGGCGCGAGCAGGTCGTTCTGCCCGCCGGCCGCCGCGAGGACGGCGGCGCCGAGCACCCCATCGAGGAGCGGACCGGGGAGACACACGCGCCCGGCCTCCTCGGCGACGATCGCCAGCTCGACCGCGCCGAGTCCCTGACCACCATGGCCCGCGGGCACGACCAGGCCGACGTAGCCCATCTCGGCGAGCTGACGCCACTGCGGCGCCTCGAATCCACGCGGGTCGTGCTCCATGACACGCCGGCTCTGGTCGAGGGGTGCAGCCTTCGTGAAGAAGTCGCGGGTGGAGCTGCGGAGCAGCTGCTGGTCGTCGGACAGCTCGAACCGCATGGCTCAGGTCTGCGGCAGGCCGAGCACGCGCTTGGCGATGATGTTGCGCTGCACCTCGGACGATCCCGAGTAGATCGTGCCCGCGCGCGACCACAGGAACTCGCGCGCCCAATCGACGTCGGGTCGCGCGCCCGGGCTCGAGCGCAAGAGCTGCCCGCCGGGGCCCAGCAGGTCGATCGCCGTCTCGCGGAAGCGCTGGTCGAACTCGCTCCAGAAGATCTTCTCCAGCGACGACTCCGTCCCCGGGGCCTTACCCTCGGCGAACGTCGCGAGCATGCGCACGCCGTTTGCGCGCATCACCTCGTTCTCGACCAGCAGCCGCGCCACCTTCTCGCGTGCGCTGCCGGTGAGACGGCCGCGGTCCCGGAGGGCCTTCGCCAGCAGGCCGAGGTCGCGTGCGTTGCGTTGCGAGTAGGCGAGCGAGCTCGCGCCGCGCTCGTAGGCGAGGACGGTCATCGCGATGCGCCAGCCCTCGCCGATCTTGCCGACGAGATGCTCCTTCGGGACGCGCGCATCCTCGAAGAAGACCTCGCCGAACTCGCTCTCACCGGTGATCTGCCGGAGCGGCCGGACGGTGACCCCGGGCGTGTCGAGCTTGCAGAGCACGAAGGAGATCCCGCCATAGCGGTCCTTCGGATCGGTGCGGCAGAGCACGAAGATCCAGTCGGCCCACGGTCCGAACGTGGTCCACACCTTCTGGCCGTTCAGCACGAAGTGGTCGCCGTCGAGGACGGCGCTGGTCTTGAGCGACGCGAGGTCACTGCCCGCGCCTGGCTCGCTGAAGCCCTGGCACCAGATCTCGTCCCCCGAGAGCATCGGGGGGATGAACCGGCGGCGCTGCGCCTCGCTGCCGTGGTGGATGAGCGCGGGCCCGAGCAACCCGATGCCCAGGATGTTCAGGATGGGGGGCGCGTCGGCGCGCGCCAGCTCGGCCTCGAAAATGGCCTTCTCGACCTCGGTCGCGCCGCGCCCGCCCCATTCCTCGGGCCAGCCCATGCCGAGATAGCCCGCCTGGTAGAGCTTGCGCTGCCACTCGCGGCGGAACTCCATCAGCGAATCCTCGGTGGCGGCGGGGTCGCGCAGCTCGTCGCGCCAAGGGCGGCGAAGGTTGGCCTCGAGCCAGCGGCGCAGCTCCTCCTGGAAGGCGCGCGCCTGGGGAGTCAGGTTCAGGTCCATCGCGGCTGTCTAGGGCTGCGGGACGACGCCTGTCAACGCGGCGGCCCGAGCGTGCTCGCGACGCTCTCCGCGGCTGCCCGCCAATCGAGAGGGGCAGCTCGAGCGGGTTGACGTCCGATCGGTCAGCGGGACACCCGTCGGCCGACGATGATCAGATCGCGTTCGATATCATCGAGTTCCGCCACGCGAGGCAGCCGCGCCCAGCGCTCGAATGCGAAGGACTCGAACAGCCGCAGACTGGGCTCGTTGTGGCCGAAGATGAACCCGAGCAGGGTTCGAATGCCGAGACGAGGGCTGCGATCGACTGCCCTTCCAAGCAGAGTCCGCGCGATCCCTTGACGATGGTACTGCGGCGCGACGTATACGCTCACCTCAGCCGTGGCGTGGTAGGCTGGCCGGCCGTAGAAGGACTGAAAGCTGAGCCAGCCGACGACAGAGTCGTCGATGGTCCCGACCCAGAGCGGTCGGTGTCCGGCGCTATGCTCCGCGAACCACGGCTGACGGCTTGCGACGGCCACGGGGACGGTGTCGGCCGTCGCCATGCGACCGGGAATGGATGCGTTGTAGATCTCGACGATCGGAGGCAGGTCGGTCGACACGGCATCGCGGATCACGACGGCCACTTTCACGGGGAGCCCCACGCCAGGAACGCCCGCCAGCGACGCGTCACCGTCGTGGCCGGAACAGCCCGAACGCGCTCGTGTACCCGTGCAGGAAGGTCGTCCCCTGCACCGGGCCGATCTCGCCGTTGCAGAAGAAGCCGCCGAGCGGGACATCGCCGGCGTGACGCCGGAACGTGTTGGTGTCGTGGTCGGGCGCACCGTAGAGGTGCTGGCCGCGGCCGAGACACGAGAACAGCAGCGCGCCCGCCGGGCGGCCGCGATAGCGGCCGAGCAGCTCGTCGAGATCGGTGGCCGACGTCCGCGCGTCGCGCAGATGGAACTGCACCACCATGCCATCGCGGACGAGCGCGCCGACCACCAGGGCGCCGCTCTTGCCGTCGATCCCCATGACGTTACGGATCAGGAAGTCGCCGTGGCGGTACTCCTGGCGGTCCTCGCGCATGACGATGCCCAAAAAGAGGGACGTCCGGAACAGCGTCTTGTCGTCCGCGCTGGCCCGGTTGTAGAGGTCCTGGAGGACGCCACCGGCGCGCCGGCCGTCCATCTCGTGGATCACGTTGCGCTCGCTGCGTGTGACGAACATCGGCTCGCCGATCGGCCGGCATCCCTGGGCGACGATGGTGTCGACGGCGACGTTGCCGGTGAGCGCCACACCCACCAAGCCCCGCCGGTGGACGGTTCCGTCGAGGTAGAGCACGTTGCCACCTGGCGAGCGGCCGCCGCTCGCCAGGCCGCCGATCACGGTCGCGCCCGGCCAGCCGGCATCGAGTTCGTGCAGAAACGCGTCGACGTCGAAGGTGAACGGGTCGGGCAGCAGCAGGAAGCTCGGTGTCTCGGCGGCAGCCACCGAGGGCGACGCGGGTTCCTCGAGATGGAACGGCGTCACCGTCACCCCCGGCAGCTCGGCCGCCGTGAGCGACAGCCCGGGTTGCCCTTCCAGCTCGCGCCCGCCGCCGATCACACCACCTGCCGAGCACCCCAGCAGGCGGCCGCCGCCGAGCGCGCTGCGGACCAGCGCGGGCAGGTGCGGATAGCCCGACTCGTGGTGCGGCGAGACGAACGCCACGACCAGATGCGGCGACCCGCCCGCCAGGCCGGCGCGCACGGCCGCGCCCGCCTCCTCGACGGCCGCGCAGAGCCGCGGGGCGGTCGACGCCGCGGAGCTCCACCGCATGCCGCCCTGCCTAGCACAGACGCAGGCGCCATGCGCGCCCCGTCGCGACCGCGGTTCCCTCGGCGGGAGCGGCACCCTACGATCCGCATGTGGACGGTGGTTCCTTCGCCGATTGGGCGGCGACGGCCGAGGCGATCGGCGCGACCACGAAGCGGCGCGAGAAGGGTACGGCGCTCGCGCGCTATCTGGGCGAGCTCGACGACGCGTCGCTCGCGGTGGCGGCGCGTTTCTTCGGCGGCACGATCTTCCCGCGCCACGATGCGCGCACGACGCAGGTGGGGCCGTCGCTCCTGGCCGGCGCCCTGACCGCCGTGGCCGGGGTCGATGGGGCGACCCTGGGCGATCGCTGGGTGGCGCACGGCGACGCGGGGGACCTCGCGGCTGAGCTCCTCGCCGGGCGCTCCGACACGGGACGCTCGCTCGTCGAGATCGCGGAGCGCCTCACGGAGATCGGTGCGGCGTCGAGCACGGCGCGGCGGCGCGCCGATCTGGAGGCGCTCCTCGGGGCGCTCGGTTCGCGGGAGGCGCGCTACCTCGTCCGCCTCCTCATGGGCGAGCCCCGCATCGGTCTCAAGGAGGCCCAGGTGGAAGAAGCGCTCGCGGCCGCGTTCCAGCGTCCGCTCGACGCGGTCCGGCGCGCCTACCTCCTGCGCGGCGATCTCGGCGAGGTGGCGCAGCTCGCCCGCGCCGGAACCCTCGACGCGGCGCGCTTGGCGCTGTTCCATCCGCTCGGGTTCATGCTGGCGCAACCGCTGGCGACGGCCGACGAGGTGGCCGCCCGGCTGCCGTCGCCATTCGTGCTCGAGCACAAGTACGACGGCATCCGCGCCCAGGCCCACGTGGCCGGCGACCACGTCGTGCTCTTCTCGCGCACCCTCGACGACATCACCCGCGGGTATCCCGAAGTGGTGGCCGCACTCGCCCGACTGGGCGAGGGGCTGGTGCTGGACGGCGAGTTGCTCGCCACGGATCCGACGGACCCGGCGCGCGCGCGGCCGTTCAAGGCGCTCCAGCAACGGCTCGGGCGCAAACAGCCCGGCGCCGCCCTCCTCGCCGCCGTGCCGGTCACCTTCGTCGCTTTCGACGTCCTCGCCGCCGGCGGCGCACTGGTCGTGGACGAGGCCTGGAGCGAGCGCCACCGCCGCCTCGAGGCGCTCGAGTGGCCCGCGCGGAGCGCGCGCCTCGCTCCCCACACGCTGGCGCGCGACGCGGCGGCCGTCACGGACGCGTTCGACGCGGCACGCGCCGCCGGCAACGAAGGGCTCGTCGCCAAGGATCCGGGCTCGACGTACGCACCGGGAAGGCGCGGAGGCGCGTGGTTCAAGCTGAAGCGGGCACTCGCCACCCTCGACGTCGTCGTGACGGCGGCCGAGCGCGGCCATGGCAGGAGACGGGCGGTGCTCTCCGACTACACCTTCGCGGTGCGCGCGGCCGAGAACGACCCGCGGCTGCTGGTCGTCGGCAAGGCCTACAGCGGGCTCACCGACGCCGAGATCGCGGCGCTGACGGCGCGCTTCGAGGCCCTCACGCTCGAACGGCGCGGCGGCTGGCACCGCGTGCGGCCGGACGTCGTGCTCGAGGTGACGTTCGACGTGGTGCAGCCCTCGCGCCGGCACGCGTCGGGCTACGCGCTGCGCTTCCCGCGTATCGTGCGCGTGCGCGACGACAAGCCGGTCGCGGAGATCGACACGCTCGCGCGCGTGCGCGAGCTGGCCGGCGGCTAGGAAAACCGACTCGAGAGATTCGCTGCCCGAGCCGCGCGCGTATGCCGGAAGTGGAGTCCACGCGGTCAGCGCTGCGCAGCCCACCGCTTCTCCACCGGCGGCACGCGGACGGAACGACGGTGAAGGCCATCGAGCCGGTGAAGGACGGCACGGAGATCCAGTC
>JBKPDC010000305.1:0-12119 GCA_046727715.1 Thermodesulfobacteriota bacterium | reverse complement strand
GGCAGCCCTCCACACTCCAATCGTCGACGCAGAAGAGAAAGATCCCCTCTCCGTCGAAGCCCTTCACGGTGAGCCCGCTCACGTGCGCGCCGCTCAGGCGCTGCGCGGGATCGCCCAGGCAGGTGGCGCCGTCGGCCCCTTGCCGGGCGAACGCCAGGCCCTGGTCCTGACCGCCGGCGTTCTCGAGCACGACTGGCTGGATGCTGAGCGCGGCGGCGATCGTGATATCGTCCTTGTCGACGACGACGGCGCAGGTGTGCGTCGGGTCGGTGGGGCAGGGCCGCCCTGCCTCGTGATACGTGCCCGGCGCGACCACGACGACGTCGCCGGAGACGGCGGCGTCGACTCCAGCCTGGATCGAGCCGCCTGCCCGGACGCGGATGATCCGAGCCGACGCGTGTCCCGCGCTCACCACGAGGACGAGCACCATGAGCGCCAGCGAACGTGCCATGCCAGCCTCCTTTCGCGGTCGGCTCACGATTATCCCCTTCGCAACGTCGGTCAAGGTCGAAATTGACGACCGCCCCCGCCCCGGGCCCTCACGGCACCACCCGAGTGTGCCCCGCCAGTCGGTGGACCAGCGCGTAGAAGGTCGGCAGCGCGAGCAGCGTGAACAGCGTCGAGGTGAGGAGCCCACCGGTCATCACGATGGCCAGGGGGCGCTCGATTTCCGTCCCGGGCAGGTGCAGGACGAGCAGGGGCAGCAGCCCGAGGATCGCGGTCGTGGCGGTCATGAGCTTCGGCCGCACGCGGCCGATGCTCGCCTCCCGCAGGGCGACATCGAACGCCCTGCCCTCGGCGAGCAACGTGCGCGTCTGGGTCACGAGCACGAGGCCATTCTGGACGGCGATCCCGAAGAGACCGATGAGACCGACCAGCGAGGAGACGTTCCAGGTCTCGCCGGTCAGGAGCAGGGCCAGGACGGCGCCGACGAACGCGTCGGGCAGGGTGGCCAGGATGACCAGGGCCTCCGCGACCGAGCCGAGCGCCAGGTAGAGCAGGACCGACACGGCGAGCACGGCCAGGCCGACGGCGACGATGAGCGCGCGGGCCGCGCGTCCCTGCGTCTCCACGCGACCGCCCACGTCGAAGAAGTAGCCCGTGGGAAGGCGAAGCTGCTCCGCGAGTCGCCACCGCACCTCGTCGGCTGCACCGGCCAGGTCGCGCCCCTCGACGCTCGCCTCCACGGCCATCCGGCGCGTGGCCGCTTCGCGCCGGATGCTTCCCGGCCCGAGCGTCTCCTCGATGGCGGCGAGCTTGCCGAGGGGGATGCGCGTCCCATCGTGGGCGTCGATCAGGAGGCTTCGGATCGCGGCCAGGTCGCTGCGCTGGTGATCCTGCAGGCGGACCACGAGCGCGAACCGGCGCTGTCCCACCCACACCTCCGACACCTCCTCGCCGGCGAGGCCGATGCGCACCGCACGCAGCACGTCGCCCGGCGTCAAGCCGGCGCGAGCGACAGCCGCCCGGTCCACGGCGATCCGGAGCTGCGGGAGCCCGGTCAGCCGCTCCGCACGGACGTCCACGAGACCGCGGACCTGGCTCATCGCCTGGCGGGCCTGGTCGCCGAACCGCGCGAGCTCGTCCAGGTCGGGCCCGAACACGCGCACCGAGAGGTCGGCCGGGGTGCCGCCGAGGCCCTCGTCGATCCGCATGCCGAGGGGCGTGGTGAAGAGAACGGAGACGCCGGGGACGTCCTGCAGGCGCGCCCGCATCCGCTCGCGCAGGTCGTCGAGCGATCCCGATCGGTCCCGTCGGAGGACCACCAGCATGTCGGACAGCGTGTGCGGCATGGGGTCCTCGGTGCGCTCCGCGCGGCCGGTCCGGCGCACCACCTCTTCGACCTCCGGGAACGTCCGCAGCTGGTCCTCGACACGGTGGTTCGAGCGATCCACCTGGTCCAGCGACGCTTCGGGTGGCAGCACCGTCTGGATGAGCAACGCGCCCTCGTCGATCCTGGGCATGAAGTCCGAGCCGACACGGCAGGCGAGAAGCAGCGCCGGGACGGTGATCGCGAGCGTCGCGAGGCGGACCGTACCCGCATGGCGCATGCACGCGTCGAGCACCGGCGCGTAGAGCCGCTTCACGTGCCGCATGATCCAGACGTCCTCCTCCGCACCCTGTGGCCGCGGACGCAGCACCAGGCCACCCACGGCCGGGATCAGCGTCAGGGCGAGCGCGAGCGACGCGGACACGGCCGCGACCACGGCCGCCGCCAGCGGGCGATACATCCGCCCTTCGATGCCGCCCATGCTGAACAGCGGGAGGAACACCGCGACGACGATGAGCGTCGCGAAGGCAATCGGCCGGCCGACCTCCACGGCGGCCTGCACCGCCGTCGCTCGCCGCGGTTCGCCGGGCCGCATGGTCAGTCGATGGACCACGTTCTCGGTGACGATGATCGAGGCATCCACCAGGAGCCCCACGGCGATCGCGAGCCCGCCGAGGGTCATCGTGTTGAGGCCGATTCCCCACGCGCGGAGGAGCAGGCCGGCCAGACCCACCGCGAGCGGGATGGTGGCCGTCACGACGAGGGCGGCGCGCACGTCGCCGAGCAAGGCGACGAGGGCGAGGACGACGAGCACCGCGCCGAGGAGGACGGCGCGGCCGACTCCACCCAGCGCGGACTGGACGAGCTCGGACTGGTCGTAGACCACGCGCAGCCGGACACCCGGCGGCAGCGCCTTGCGGATGTCGTCCATGGCGGCACGAACCCCGGCGGCGACCGCGACCGTGTCGGCCCCGAACTGCTTGATGACCCGGCACGCGACGACCTCTCCCCCGAGACGGTGCGCGAGGCCACGCCGGACGGCTGGACCCTCTCGCACGTCGGCCACGTCGCCGAGGAGCACCGGGGTGGTGCCACGAACGGCGACGACGGTCTGCCGCAGATCCTCCGGTGTCCGGACCCGGCCGACGCCGCGCACCATCCACTCCGTCGCCCCCTGCACGACGAAACCGCCCGCGGCATTCACGTTGGCACCCTCGACCGCGTGCAGCACATCGTCCAGCGTGACGGCGCGCGCCGCCATGCGTTCCGGGTCGAGTTGCACCTGATACTGCCGGAGGTATCCGCCGAGCCGGTCGATGGCGGCGACACCCGGCACCGCGAGCAGGCGGTTCCGGACCTCGAACTCCGCGAGATCGCGGAGCGCCATCAGGTCGGCGACGCCGGGTTCCGCCTCCAGTGTCAGCTCGAACATCTCGTTGAGGCGACCGGTGACGTTGGAGATCAGCGGGGCATCCGTTCCCGACGGCAGCTGTGGCACCACCTGCGCGACCCGTTCGGCCACGAGCTGGCGGGAGCGGAAGTAGTCGGCGTCGGGCTCGAACTCGACGGTGACCTGTGTCACGCCGAGCTGCGACGTCGAGCGGATGCGCCGAACCGCCGGCAGGCCGGCCAGGGCCACCTCGAACGGAATCGCGATCCCGGTTTCCAGCTCCTCGGGCCCCATGGCGGGGTTCTGCGTGATCACGTTGAACACGGGGGTGGCGAGGTCGGGGAACACATCGCGCGGGAGCTCGCGCAGCCAGACCGCGCCCAGCGCCGCGCCCGCGAGTGCCAGGAGGGCCGCGAGTCCGGGCCGACGCGCCGATCCGACGATGATCCGCTCGACGACGCCCCGCTGCTCGTCACGGCTAATGCTCATGGTGCTCGCCCTCGCCGCGCGCTTTCTCGGCCTCGGCCTTCAGCAGGAACGACCCTTCCACGACGACCTGCTCCCCGGCGTGCACACCGGAGAGGATCTCCACCTCGCCCGTCAGGTCGCGGCCGCGACCGACCTGGCGCATCTCGAACGCCGCCTCGCCGCGCGGAACGAAGACGTACCAGCCGTCCGCGAGGCGCTGGAGGGCGGCGGCCGGTACGGCGAGGAGGCGCGCCTGTCGATCGCCGGTCGGGAGCACCGCGGTCGCCGACATGCCGGGGCGCAGCAGGCCATCGTCGTTGTCGATCTCGATCCGGACCGGGACCGTCTTCGACTGTGGATCGACCTGGCGGGCGACGTTCGTGATGGGACCCGAATACGACCGCCCCGGCAGCGCAGCGAAGGCGACCCGGACGATGGAGCCCACCTGCAGGCCGACCGCATCGCGCTCGAACGCATGGGCCGTCAGCCACACGCGCGCGAGGTTGCCCACGCGATAGAGGGCGCGCTCGGGCTCCGCCATTTCCCCCTGCGCGCCCGCGCGCTCGATGACCGTCCCGTCGATGGGCGAGCGCAGGACGAAGCGCCCGCTCTCCCACGGGCGCGCGTCGCTCCCCTCCTCGCGCACCCCGAGCGCCCCGAGTGCCGCCTGGGCCGCACCGACCTCGGCCTGTGCGGTGGTGACCTTCGCCTCGGCCTCCTCGAGCTCGCGTCGCGGCGCAATGCGTTCCGCCGCGAGGCCGCGCGTGCGCCGAAGCGTCCGCTGCGCCAGATCGAGCCGCGCACGTGCCGCGAGCAGCTCCGCGCGGGCGCGCCCCAGCTCGACACTCTCCAGCTCGGCGAGCGCCTGCCCCGCGCGCACCGTCTCCCCGGGGCGGGCGAGCATGCGGCGGATGCGCGCCGCGACGGGCGAGCCGACGACGGCGTAGGCGTCCTCGTTCGCCCCGAGCTCGCCGAGCACCGACACGCCTTCCGACCCGCCTCGCTCCTCGACGGGAGCCGTGGTGATGCGGAGGTCCCGCAGCATCTCGGGGACGATCCGGAGGACGTTGCGGCCGGGTTCTTCGGCGCTGCTTCGGGTGGCCATCGACTCGGGTGGTTGCTCAGCGTGTCGGTGGCCGTCGTCGGATCGCTCCGTGCGGCCACACGCGAGCAGGGCCGCGAGAAGCAGGATGCCTCGTCTCATCGCAGCATCCCCGCACGGCTCTCCAGCTCGACCCGCGCGACGGCGGCGTCGGTCTGGTGGGTGACGTGGGCCATCCGCGCCTCCGCGACCTCGCGGCGAACCAGGAGGAGGTCCGGGAGGCTGATCTGTCCCAGCTCGTAGCTGCGCACGGCGAGGCGCTCGCTCTCGTCGAGCACAGGCAGCGCGTTCCGCTCGAGCTCGTCGACGGCCTCCAGCTCGCGCTGGTACGCCTCGAACGCGGCGCGTACTTCCGCTTCGGTGGCGCGTCGGGCCGCATCGAGCGCCAGCCGTGCGCGGCGCGCCCGGGCACTGCCGGTCGCGCGCTCCTCCTGTCCATGGACGAACAGGGGCAGCGTTAGGCTCAGCCCGCTCAGCGGGATGTCGGCTCCTTCCTCTTGCCGGTACCCGACCCGCAGACCGACGTCCGGCCAACGGCGCGCCTCGCCGAGGCGGACTTCCGCGTCCGCCTCGCGGACCTCCGCCGCCAGCGCGCGGAGGTCGGCGCGGTCCGCCGCGCGTGCGAGCAGGGCATCGAGCTCGTAGCTCGGGTGATGTCCGAGCGACCCGCGGAGGACGATGGTCTCGGCCGGCTCCAGGCCGAGCAACGCCCGCAGCTGCCCCAGGCGCTCCGCCTGCTCCGCCTCGGCGGCGCGCCCGTCGGCGCGCGCGCGCGACGCCGCCACCCGAGCCGCGTTGACGTCGAGGAGCGCGACCTCCCCGGCGCTCAGGCGTCGTTCCGCCGTCCGGAGCAGCTCGGCGGCGACGTCGGTCGCATGAGCCAGCAGGCGCCGCCACTCGTCAGCCCCGAGGGCACGGCCGAATGCGACGGCCACCTCGCGCAGGAGCTGCCTCCGCTCGTTCTCGACGCCTGCCGTTTCCCGCTCGACGCCGGCCTGTGCGCCCTCGATCCGCGCCCGCCGATGACCCCCGAGCTCGAACTCCTGTCGGACGTCGAGGTCGAGGTCGTGGCTGCGGCCACGGTCGGAGAAGGAAGGCCCCCCGAGAGCTTCGAAGACGGGGTTCTCACGGAGGAGGACGGACGCCCCCTCGAGACGTCCACGCGCCTCCTCGATGCGCTCTTGCGCGGCGAGCAGGGCGGGTGCGCGGTCCCTGGCGATGTCCAGGGCGCGCTCCAGCGTCAACAGCTCGGCGGCGTGCCCACGAGCCGACGGCGAGCCGACGAGCAGCAGGACGAGAATTGATCTTCGAACCGAACGCACGGGTCACCTCCTGGCCCGGCCCACGGACGCGGGCGAGGCCATTCACGAACGGCCGCGAGGTCGGAGAACCGACCTGGGGCGGGGCGCCGGCAGCGCGGGCGCGCTACCGGACCGCGAGAGGTGACCGGATCAGCAGCGCTGGACGGTGGTCCCGAACAGGCGTGGCGGTCGGGGTGGCGGCGAATGCCACGACGGGGACCATGTCACATGCCACACGAACACGCCGCCGCTGCCACCGAGCACGGCGCTGGCCGGGAAGAACACGGGCGTGAGCGGCCTGCTCTTCTGACTGATCGCGCTCAGCGCGATCGGCGTATCGATGCAGCCGTCCGCACAGCGCGCACGGCCAGTCTGCGCATCGTCGGCCGCCCCCGGACCACAGCAGTCCGCGTTGCTGATCTCGATCTCGTGATGGCCGTTGGCGCCGACACAGAGCATGCGCCCCGCCAGCCCCGTCGGCGTGACGACGAGGGCGAGCGCCAAGGCGAGATGGGCCACGGTCCGGAGCATCTGAGTTGTGAATCGGTACCGGAACGGGTCGGCGGGATCAACTGTCGGACGTGTTGCCCCGCTACCCGGTGTTGTGCATCGCGGGCGCTGGGCTTCTGCGGAGGCCGCTACCGAGCCACTGCGCTGGCCGCCAGACGGCGAAGGGCTCCGAAGGGGAGAGCCGGCCGCTCGACAGCTGCAGCACATTGTTGGGCGGCGAGGATCGGACGGGTAGCCGTCCTTACAGCTGGAGAATCATATGGATGTCGTGGGGCTCAAGCGCGAAGAGCGCTTCGTTCGGCTCGTCGGTCGGCTCGAACCCGTGGCTGCGGTAGAACTCTACCGCAGGACCGCTGGGAGTAGCGGAGACGTAGAGGCGTTGGGCGCCGTCCGCGCGTGCGAGACGCGCAACCTCTTCGGCGAGCAGCGACCCAATGCCCTTGCGCCGGTAGCTCCTGCTCACGTGGAGGACCGAAAAGTTCGCCATGCCCTCCGCGAGATCGGGTCGGTAGATCGCGAAACCCACCAGGGTGTCGGCGTCGAACGCGCCAACGAGCGTCCCGCCCCGATCGAGGATTGGCTGCCAGGCGTTGACATTGCCTTGGACGCTGTGCTCGCGATCGCCGGACCGAGTCCACGTCGGCACCCGGATGTCGACGTTTCGCCTTCCGAGAGAACCATGTCGGTAAGAGTACTCTTGCGTCACATGCTCCGACCGATCGATCTCGCCGATCCGATCAAGCTCCGAACCTGCCATGTGCCGAATCGTGATCACGCTCTCGCCGCCGAAAGCATAGGGTTGAGCTGCGAGCCGGCGCCTTGGCCGCGCTGGCCCTGAGGAGCATACGAGCCGAGTTGGTCGCGCGCCAGCGCGACCAGGCGGCTCGTCGGCCTCAACCCGTAGTCAGGCAGCACGGCCAGTGGGAGCGCAGGCGTGGGCGACGAAGCCTCCGAGGGCTAGGATTAGACCGGCTGTGAGACGCAGGACACCGGGTCTTTGGTGCAACCACCAGTCGATAACGGCTCGAGCGCGCCCGACTGCCACCAAGCCTGTGAGAGCTGTCGTTATCCCAAGGATCACAATGACGTAACCCAAGACTCGGAGCCCCCTTGGCGTGCGGGAAGCCGGCGCCACCGAGATCAGGATGAGTCCGAAAGCGATTCGGACCGTGGCGAGGACGTAGAACGCGCTGGACGCGACGAAGTGTTGGGCCAGCCAGACGAGGCTGGCTGGCACGAGGATGCCGACAGCCCCGACAGCGCTGATACAAAGGCCGAACACGAATGCCAAAGTCTTCACGACGCTCCCTCGCGCTGCCTAACGTACCAGGTTTCAGCTGCGCGGTCCGAGCGAATGCGAGGGCCGCGTCGGCTGCAAACCGAAGTTAGGCGGCTCGCCATCGACGGCGGCGACGGCGCGTAGCGCGCCGCCGGTTCCCCAGGTCCGGCGGACGCTCTAGACTCCGGACATGGCACTCTTCGAATCGACACTGGCGCTCCTCCTCGGAGCGGTGATCCTGACCGGTGTCGCCCGGCGTGTCGGGGTTCCCTATCCCTCGCTCCTCGCGATCGCCGGCGCCGCGCTGGCCTTCGTCCCCGCGGGCCCCGAGCTCGAGATCCAGCCCGACCTGGCGCTCGCGCTCTTCGTCGCCCCCGTCCTGCTGGACGCGGCGTTCGACACATCGCCCCGCGACCTCCGACGGAACGTCATCCCGCTCTTGTCCCTCGTCGTCGTTGCCGTCGGTCTCACCATTGCGGCGGTTGCGTGGGTCGGCTGGCGGCTGGGAGGTCTCCCGATCGCCGCCGCAGTCGCGCTCGGCGCCATCGTCGCCCCGCCGGATGCCGCCGCGGCCGCGGCGGTTCTCGGTCGGCTGCGCCTGCCGCGGCGGATCCTGCACGTGCTCCAGGGAGAGAGCCTCCTGAACGACGCGACGGCGCTCGTGGTCTATCGCATCGCGGTCGGGGCCGCCGTCGGCACGGTCACGCTCGGGCACACCGGGCCGATCATCGCGCTGATGGCGGTGGGAAGCCCGATCGCAGGATGGCTCCTCGCCCGGCTGTACCTGCTCGGCACCGCACGCGTCCGCGACGCGGCGAGCTTCACGGTGCTCACGTTCGTCGGCACGTTCGGCGTCTGGCTGCTCGCCGAGCGCGTCGGCCTGTCGCCGATCATCACCATGGTGACCTACGGCATGACGCTCTCGCAGGAAGCCTCGCGCCGCGCGACCGCGCGCAATCGAGTCAGTACGTACTCAGTCTGGGAGACGGCCGTGTTCGTGCTGAACGTGCTCGCGTTCGTGATCATGGGCCTGCAGGCGCGACCCATCCTGAGCCGCCTGTCGCGCGAAAGCCTCTCGCACGCACTCCTCGTGAGCGGCGCCGTGCTCGCGACCGTGATCGTCGTCCGCATCGCGTACGTGATGGCCTACACCACGGTGGCGCGCCTGAAGAACCGCTGGTTCGGGGTCGCGCTGACGCCGGGA
This sequence comes from Thermodesulfobacteriota bacterium, assembly GCA_046727715.1. Taxonomy (GTDB): domain Bacteria; phylum Desulfobacterota; class Binatia; order DP-6; family DP-6; genus CAVQLX01. The sequence continues at coordinate 3,094 of JBKPDC010000305.1, read as the reverse complement.
ACGACGCCGCCGACGGTCGCGGGCGGCCTGCTCGTCTCGTGGTGCGGCATGCGTGGCCTCGTCACGCTCGCGACGGCGTTCGCGTTGCCCTCGGGGTTCCCCGGCCGGGACCTGATCGTCTTCTCCGCGTTCTGCGTGGTGCTGGGGACGCTGGTCATCCAGGGCTTCACGCTCCGGCCGCTGCTTGACCGCCTCGGCTTCGAGGCGGACGGCGGAGTGGGGCGAGAGATCTCGCGCGGACGTCTCGGCATCATGCAGGCGGCACTCGACACTCTCGCGGGAGAGCGCTCGCCCGCGGCGGCGGCCGTCCGCGAAGGGTTCCTCGCCGCGCGCGAGGTGGCTACGAGCCCGGACGAGCCGCAGGGCGCGTCGGAGCACGACCGGCTCCGCTTGCGCGCGATCACGGCCCAGCGCCTGACGCTGCACCGGCTACGCGAGGAGGGCACGATCGGCGACGAGGCGTTTCACCGGCTGGAAGAGGAGGTCGATTGGGCCGAGCTCGGCGCTGCCCCGGCCGGGTCGTTCCAGCCGCTCATGACGGACGGCGAGGCGCCGCGTCCTCAGACGTGACGGCTGCGAAGGGCTGGTGGGCGCGAACCAGCAACGAGCTCACCGACGTGACCGACCGCGATCCCTTCACGGGCATCCCGCATCACCGCGCGGTGCCGTGCCGGCTGGCACGAGCCGACGGCGCGGGGTCCGCGGCCTCGTGAGGTGCTCCCGGGAGGCGGCGAGGTCGAGTAATCCGCTGCGTCCGGAGGGACGCTGGACCCGTGGGTGGCGGTCATCTACCTTCGTGGGGAGAGAAGCGGTGCCGATGAGGAGACTCGCAGTGATCCTTGGCGTCTCCCTGGCCGTCCTCGCGACCGATCCGCCGGCCCGGGCCTTCATGATGGGGTTCGGCGGCAGGGGGTTCGGCGCGCGCGGGCGCTTCTTCGCCGGCCGACACGCGTTCCCCGGTCCCTTCCTGCGAGCCCCGGTCGGACCGCGGCCGTCCTTCCATCCGCGACGGTTCGGCCCGTTCGCGGTCGCGGTCCCGGTTCCGATCGGGATCTTCGGGGCCTGGCCGCCGTTCTACGGATATCCCCCGCCCTTCTACGGCTACCCGCCCGTCTACGCCCCACCGTACGATGGCTCGACGTACTACCCCTCGCAGGCGGCGTACGACCTCCCCGCCGCGTACGCCCCTCCCGCGGTCCAGTCGATTCCGTCTCCGCCACCGGCGCCCCCGATGCCGGACGTCGTCGAGTACCCGACCGGCCGCTATCAGCTCCGCGGTGACGGGACCACCGCGGCGTATAGGTGGGTCTGGATCCCCAATCCGCCGCCGGAGCCCCCGCCAGAGTCAGGCGCCGCCAATGCGAGCGCTCCGCCGGCGCAACCGAAGCGCAGCCGACTGTATCGCTGGACCGACGATCAAGGCGTGGTGCACCTGACCAACCTCTGGCAGGCCGTGCCGCAGCGGTATCGCCAGCAGGCGAAGCACCCCGAGCCGTCCTGAGGCCGGGATCGAACCGCTGCCCGGTGGTCCGAGCGCCGACGCAGGGTCGCCGCGCGCTTCTCACGGTCCGGCCGCCCGCCGACGACTCGCCGCGAACTCCGTTCCTGCAGGCCCTCTCATCGGAGCTTCCTGCGGCCCGGAGCGAGGGCGAAGCGACGCGTCCAGCGACCAGGGACCAGGGCCGGCGAGCAGGAGAAAGATGCAGCTCATGATCTGCGCGTACTCCGATCGGATCTCGTGCAGGACGGCCCAGATCCCCACCTGCGGCGGCGCCGGAGGCGGAGGAAGCGGCAACGTGCCGAGAAAGAGCCGCGGCTTGGTGGAGAGCATCGCCACCACCATCTCGATGATGAACGGAATGGTGATGAGTCGCGTACCGAGGCCGAGGATGAGCAAGATCCCGCCGACGATCTCGAGCCCACCGACGAAGGTCGCAGTGAAGTCCGGAAACGGCATGCCGAGCTTGGTGAACCGGCCCACCCCCTGGTTGGCGTAAACGAACTTCAGGATCCCCTCCCAGAGGAACACCCCTCCCGCCATCAGCCGGATGACCACCGTGGCGTGCGGTCCGGTCACCGGTGGGTGAAGAAGCCAATCCCAGAGTCTCACACCGAGCTCCGTGCCCTGCTCTCCCACGCCGGTGTTCTCGGGTGTCGTCATTCGTGGTTCCTCCTCGGGTCGATCGGCCGCGCTCGGCCGGGGACTCCTCGCCGCTCGCCTGGGCCGTGAGCGCATCGGATCCCTGGAGACGTTTACACCGGTCGCTCCGCCCCGGATTGGTTCCGTGCCACAGCCGGGCATGGCGGAGGCGCGCACGGCGTGAACTGCGCGCGACCGGAGACCCTCGGCACCGGGCTGGCGACGCGCTGCGACCCGGTCCTGCCGCATACCATCCGCGAGCGTGCCTGGACGTCGCCGATCTGGCACAAGGCGCCTTGACGCGGGCCGGGTTTCCGCTTCTGCGCGCTGCGCGGCGAAGCACCAGCGGGCGGAGCGGGGCTGGGGGGTGAGGCGTGCAGAAGGGACTCGGCATCCGAGAGCGAGGCGCCGGCAGGTGCCTGAGGATCGTGTGTCTCGGCGTGGCCGTGATCAGCGTCTCCGCTTCGCCTTCGGCAAGGAATCCCCCGATCACCACAAACCCGTTGCGAGCGAATCCCGCCTGTCGAGATTCGGGCTCGGCAGAAACCTTCCGGTAGCCGCTCCTCGCCGCACTCACTCTACGGCCTACCGCTGCCCGCATCACCCAGGCCGAGCATGGACGAACCTCGCTCGTCTAGCGCAGGAAAGTACCGCTGCGCGAGCGCGAACCCGCCGAAGAGCGCGACCGTGTAGAAGGCGTCCCCAGCAAGGGTGTTCCTGAAAAACGGGATCGCGGCGATGTAACAGGTCATAAGCCCGTCGAGGGTGAGCGGGTAGAGGTTGCCCATAAGCCAGACGCCCAGGTTGGTGACCACGAAGAAGACGAGCGACCCGCTCACCGCCGCCACCCCAACCGCGAGCGGCGACCGGCGAGAGCGCAGGCAGCGGCCGAGGCAGACGGTGAATGCGAAGCTTCCGTACACGAACGGCATCACCCGATGTAGACCGAACCCG
>JBKPDC010000304.1:0-22616 GCA_046727715.1 Thermodesulfobacteriota bacterium | reverse complement strand
GAAGACCTACTACGTCGCCGACGGGTTCGAGACGGTGACCGCCTCCTGCCCGGTCCCGATCGTCATGGCCGGCGGGAAGAAGCTGCCCGAGCTCGAGGCGCTCACCATGGCATACCGGGCCATCTCCGAGGGAGCCGCCGGGGTCGACATGGGCCGGAACATCTTCCAGTCCGAGGCGCCGGTCGCGATGATCCAAGCCGTCGCGGCGGTCGTCCACCAGAAGACGAAGCCGGAGCAGGCCTACGACCTGTACCAGACGTTGCGGCACGAGCAGCAGCGTGGGCGACGCGCCGCCGGCTAGCACCCTCGAGCGCCTCGCGAGCCTCGCGCCGACCATCAGCGTCGGCATCCTGACGGCGGACCTGATGGCGCTCGGGGTCGATCTCGCGCGTCTCGAGGGCACGGGTGTGCCCCTCCTCCACGTCGACGTCATGGACGGCTGCTTCACACCGATGATGACGGTCGGGCCTCCGCTCGTGAAGGCGCTCCGGACGCCGCTCCTGAAGGACGTGCACCTGATGATCCGCGACCCACTCGAGAAGCTCGCCGACTACGTGTCGGCCGGCGCGGACGTGGTCACGGTGCACGTCGAGTCGTGCACCCACGTCCACCGCGCGCTGCAGCAGCTCGGCACGATGAAGAACGCGACCGACGCCGCACGCGGCATCGTGCGCGGCATCGCCCTCAATCCTGGCACGCCGCTCGAGGCGATCGAGCCCCTGCTGGATGATGTCGACCTGGTCCTCCTGCTCGCCGTCAACCCGGGCTGGGGCGGGCAACGGTTCATTCCGGCGACGATCGGCCGGATCGCCCGGGCGCGGCGTCTGCTCGAGGTGGCGGGACGGCGGATCCTCCTCGGCGTGGACGGCGCGATAACGAAGGAGAACATCCGGAGACTCGTCGGCACCGGCGTCGACCTGGTGGTGACAGGCAGCGCGGTCTTCGACGGCAAGGCGCCTACCGAGAACGCCCGGTACATGCTGGCAGCCCTGCGGGGCGGGTAGGAAACGGATGCGCTCCCGCTGGTCGGACGACGCGGCCGCGAGCTTCGTCGCGCGCTACGGCGCGCGCTGGGGCGAGGAGCTCGCGCTCCGCACCTACGCGAGCCGTCTGCTCGGCGGCGACGACCGCCTCGTCCTGCACGGCGGCGGCAACACCTCCGTCAAGGGGACGTTCGTGAACCGCCTCGGCGAGTCGATCCCCGCCATCTACGTGAAGGCCTCGGGCTACGATCTCACGACCATCGAGCCGGAGGGACATCCTGGCCTCGACCTCCGCTACCTGCGGAAGCTGCGGGCGCTGTCTCGGCTCGATGACGAGGCGATGGCGAACGAGCTCCGGACGCACCTCTTCGATGCGCTGAGCGCCACCCCCTCGGTCGAGACGCTCGTGCACGCTTTCCTCCCGCCCAAGTACGTCGACCACACGCACGCCGACGCCATCCTGGCGCTCACAAACCAGACGGACGGTGAGCGAGTCGTGCGCGAGGCGCTCGGCGACGAGGTCGTGGTCCTGGGCTACGTGCGGCCCGGCTTCCAGCTCGCGCGCGCCGTCGCGGACGCCTACGAGGCGCACCCGAACGCTCCTGGAATGGTGTGGATGCGGCACGGGCTCATGACGTGGGGTCCGAGCGCGCGGGCCTCCTACGAGGCCATGATCGACCTCGTGACCCGCGCGGAGGAGTACCTGGCGCAGCAGGGCGCCGGATGTTCGACGGTCGCGATCCCGGGGAGGCTGGAGACGGCGCTCGCGCGCGTGCGAGTGGTCGCCCCGGTGCTGCGCGGGGCCCTGGCCGAGCCCACGGGCAACCCCGACCGGCCGCACCGTCGCGTCATCGTCCTCCCGCTCGTCACTCCCGAGGTCCTCACGTTCATCGACGGCGAGGGCGGCCAGGCGGCGTCTCTGACGCCGCCGCTCACCTCGGACCACCTGATCCGCACCAAAGCCTTCCCCCTCTGGATCGATTCACCAGCGTACCAGGACCAGGCCGCGCTGGCCGAGCAGGTCCGCGCAGGCGTGCGGCGCTACGCTGCCGACTACCAGGCGTACCTCGCACGGCACACGAACCGGCTCGCCTGTGGCGTCGGCCGGCTCGACGCGTTGCCGCGCGTGGTCCTCCTGCCGGGCCTCGGCGCGCTCTGCGCCGCGGCTGACCTGCGAGCGGCGACCATCGCGCGCGACATCACCGCCCACACGCTCGCCGTGAAGGCCCAGGTGGCGGCGATCGGCACCTACGAAGGCCTGCCGGAAGCAGAGCTCTTCGACATGGAGTACCACAGCTTCCAGCACGCCAAGCTGGGCGCGCGAGAGCCCGGGCTCGGGGGCGAGGTGGGTATCGTCACCGGGGCCGCGGGCGCGATCGGCTCCGGCCTCTGCCGGGCCCTCCTCGAGCAGGGCTGCGCGGTGGCGGCCACCGACCTCCCTGGGGAAGCGCTGGACGACCTGGTGGCGGAGCTCGCGGTGACCTTCGGGCCGCGCGTCATGGCGGTGCCGCTCGACGTCACCGACGCAACCTCGGTCGCCGAGGCGTTCGGGACGATCGCAGCGAGCTGGGGCGGGGTCGACCTGGTGGTCGTCAACGCGGGTGTGGCCCACGTCGCGGGGCTCGCGGAACTGGAGCTCGAGGCGTTCCGGCGGCTCGAGCGGGTGAACGTCGAAGGAACGCTCACCGTGATCGCCGAGGCGGCGCGCCACATGAAGCTCCAGGGCACGGGGGGCGACATCGTGCTCGTGTCGACCAAGAACGTGTTTGCACCGGGCGCCAAGTTCGGCGCCTACAGCGCTACCAAGGCAGCGGCCCACCAGCTCGCACGCATCGCGAGCCTCGAGCTGGCGGAGATCGACGTGCGCGTGAACATGGTGGCGCCCGACGCCGTCTTCTCTCACGGCGCGCGCAAGTCGGGCCTCTGGGCAGAGGTGGGTCCGGACCGGATGCGGGCGCGCGGGCTGGATGAGGCGGGCCTCGAGGAATACTACCGCAGCCGCAACCTCCTGAAGGCGCGTATCACCGCCGAGCACGTGGCTCGGGCTGTCCTCTTCTTCGCGACCCGACAGACGCCCACGACGGGGGCGACCATCCCGGTCGACGGCGGCCTGCCGGACGCGACGCCCCGCTAGGTCGGCGAGCCGCGAGGAGAGTGGTCGCACGTGGACTCGAACCTCGGGCCTCCTGCATGCGATTCGCGGCCTCGCGGTCGGACCATCGGCTCTCCATGACGGCACGCACACCAGGCGCGCTTGCGGCGGGTTTTCGAGCTGCGGTAGGGAGGCCCGCATCGAGGAGGACCTCACCGTGACCATGCTCGCCGCCGACGACCGCCTCGCCATCCACGAGCTGCTCGCCCGCTACTGCCGGGTCATCGACTTCGGCCTGTGGGACGAGTTTCCGTCCCTCTTCACGTCCGACTGCGTGATCGACTTCGGCGAGCTGATGGGGGTGCACGAAGGGCCCGAGGGCGTCCGGCGCCTCGCCGGCATGATCGGCGGGACGGGGCTCATGATGCGGCATCTCGTGGCGAACGTCATCGTCGAGCGCGCCGAGGCCGACCGGGCGGACGTCTGGTGCTACGTGCTCGCGCTGACGGGCTCGGATCCGACGAGCCTGATGATCACGACCGGGCGCTACGAGGACGAGGTGGTGAAGCGCGACGGTCGCTGGCTCATCAGGCGGCGGCGCGCAGTGATCGAGACGCCGCGCTGAGTCCGTGGCCGGCCCGCGCTTGACCTGGGGTCGCGCGCACCCGTATGGCGTTCCGCCATCGTGCCCGCCGCGAGCGTGGACCTCGGAAGCTTGCTTCCCGTGTGGAGCGCGCTCCCGTTCGCGGGCATCCTGCTCTCGATCGCGCTCTGTCCGCTGCTGACGCCCCAATTCTGGCATCATCATTTCGGCAAGGTGTCGGCAGGGTGGGCGCTCACATTCGCCGTGCCGTTCGTGCTCCGCTTCGGCGGAGACGCACTGCACGAGCTGCTGCACGTGGCCCTCGTCGACTACGTCCCGTTCCTGATTCTCATTGCGACGCTGTTCACGATCGGGGGCGGCATCCATGTCGCAGGCACGCTGCGCGGCACACCGCTGGTGAACGCGACCCTCATGATCATCGGGACGGTCCTCGCATCGTTGGTCGGCACGACCGGCGCAGCGATGGTGATGATCCGCCCGTTGCTCAAGGCAAACCGGCACCGTCATCACCGCGCCCACACCATCGTCTTCTTCATCTTCCTCGTCGCCAACATCGGCGGCGGCCTGACACCGCTGGGCGACCCGCCGCTGTTCCTCGGCTTCCTGCACGGCGTGCCGTTCTTCTGGACCCTCGGGCTCTGGAGGCAGGTGTGCTTCGCCGGAATCGTCGTCCTTGCAACGTACGTGCTGCACGATCTGTGGTACTGGAGCCGCGAGCCGGCGCACGTCCGTCACCGTGGCGACGAACCGGGCGAGCCCATCCGGATCGAAGGCGCGGCGAATCTCCTCCTTCTTGCCGGCGTCGTCGCCGCGGTCGTCGCCTCTGGGACCTGGCACGGTCGGGAGATCCAACTCCTCGGCGTGCACCAGCAGACCGGCAACCTCTTTCGTGACGCCTTCCTCCTCGCCATGCTCGCAGGATCGTGGTTCATGACCCCGCGCACCGTGCGTGAGGCGAATGAGTTCTCGCTCGGTCCCATCCAGGAGGTGGCGATCCTCTTCGCCGGCATCTTCGTCACCATCATCCCGGCCCTGGCGATGTTGCGTGTCGGAGAAGACGGCGCGATGGCGTTCGTCGTCCGCGCCGTGCGGGAGCCGGCTCATTTCTTCTGGGCGAGCGGCATCCTCTCGTCGTTCCTCGACAACGCGCCGACCTACCTGGCGTTCCTCTCGACCGCCCTCGGGCGTCTCTTCCCCGGCGTCCCCGAGCACGAGGCCGTCGGCCGCTTGATCGTCGAGCACCCGGCCTTCCTGGTGGCGGTCTCGAACGGGTCGGTCTTCATGGGCGCGAACACGTACATCGGCAACGCGCCCAACTTCATGGTGAAGTCGATCGCCGAGGAGGCCGGGGTTCCGATGCCGTCCTTCTTCGGCTACATCCTGCGTTACAGCCTGCCGTTTCTCGTGACGGTGTTCCTCGTCATGACATGGCTCTTCTATCGGTGACAGCGAGGCGGACATGAGCACCTGGACCGCGGTGGTCGTCGACGGACGGGAGCGTGAGCTGCGCGCGTTCATCGCGGGCTTCACGGGCGACCGCGGCGTCGATCCCGCCAGCGTGGTCCTCGGCGACGACGTCGGTCTCGAGGCGGGGTCGATCGGCGAGTGGCTCCTGGACCTGATCGGCAAGGGGCATCACGTGGTGCTCGCCCCGGCGGTGCTGGCGGACACCCTGGCTGACGCGATCGAGGAACGCGGAGACGACGTGGGGTTGCGGGTCGAGCGCTCCCACGCCGTCGAAAGCGCGACCTTCGTCTTCCGGGTCGAGACGTTCTCGCGCGACGTGGCGGCCGCGGTGCGCGCCGCGCTCGACACCTTGCCGGTGGGGGTCCGTGTCGAGGATCGGGAGGAGAGCGAGCAGTCCACGGGAAAGGGGAAGGGCGTCGAGCTCTACGCCCCGCTCCACGGCTACGCCTACACGTTGTCGGGACGGGTGACGGGACCCCTTGCCGGCGTCCTTGAGGTCGGGCGTCGGCTGGGCGAGATCGAAGCCGCGTCGCTCGAAGCGCTGCACGTGAGCGAGCAGCCGGCCTGAACCGGGGGGACCGCGTCACGCCTGCGGGGCGCTGCTTGCCCTCCGCCGTCGCGTGCCGCGCGGGCGTCCCCGCTTCGCTCCGCCCGTGGAGGCCGCGGCGCGCCGGCGGCGGCGCCGGCGGCGCTTCGGCTTGGCAGCAGGCTTGCCGACGCCCAGGCCGCTGAACAGACCGGAGAGGGCCCTCTGGATCTCCGAGCGAACCAAGTCACGGATGATGGTGACGATGCTCTTCTGACGAGGCATGGCACCTCCTCCCTGCGGATCGGTTGCCCGTGCCTACTCTACGCGGATCAGCAAGGCAAGGTGGAGCCGATCAGGGCGTCTGCGGCGGCTGCGCGCGGATCGTGATCTTCTTTCGCACGCGCTCGAGCTCGCGCTGGCTGAGCAGCCCCCGCTCGACCAGCTCGTCGAGGTTGGTGTACGGCCGTCCCTCGTAGATGCGACGCGCCATCGACGGGGTGACGCCCGGCAGCTGCTCGATGTCGCTCAGCGGGGCGGTGTTGACGTCGAGCGGTCCCGACGCCAACGCGCGTTTGCCGCCACGACCCAGGAGACCGCAGGCGCCGACGAGCACGACGGCAGCCAGGAACAGCGCGGGCGGCACCGGTCGCACGGGCGCCTGCCTTATGGGCCTGCCGCGCCCCCGTCAAGCGCGCATTGTGATTCGCGCGCCGCCCCTGCTAAGCAATCAAGGCTACCCCGACGTCCGATCCGATCCCATTCGAGGAGCTGCCCGTGAATCTCAGCTACAGCGCCGAATACGAGCGATTCCGCGAGGAGGTCCGCGCCTTCCTCGCCGAGCACTGGACGCCCGAGGACGCCGCCTCCGGCCCCGAACCCGACGGCATCGCCGCTATCACGGGGGCGCATGTCCGCACCGACGACCGCGCCACGGCGTTCCGCCGGACGGCCATCGAGCGCGGCTACCTCTATCGCCATGTGCCGCGGCAGTACGGTGGTTCGGAGCAGTCGACCGACCCGCTGAAGGCGACGATCATCGCCGAGGAATGGAAGCGCGCGCGCGCGCCGTTCGAGATCATGGGCCAGGGGCCAAGCATGCTGGTGCCGACGCTGCTCGAGCACGGCACCGAGGCGCAGAAGCAGTTCTTCATCGAGGCCACGCTGCTCGGAAGGATCAAGTGGTGCCAGGGCTACAGCGAGCCGGGCGCCGGCAGCGATCTCGCGTCGCTGCGCACCAAGGCGGTGCTCGACGGCGACACCTGGGTGGTGAACGGGCAGAAGATCTGGACCTCGAGCGCGCGCGAGGCCGACTGGATGTTCGCGCTTGTGCGCACCGAGCCCGAGGCGCCCAAGCACGACGGCATCAGCTACCTGCTGATCGACATGCAGACGCCGGGCATCGACGTCCGCCCGCTCAAGCAGATGACCGGCGACGCCGACTTCAGCGAGGTGTTCTTCGACGACGTCCGCGTGCCGGCGCAGAACATCGTGGGCAGGCGCGGCCAGGGCTGGGTGGTGAGTCGCTCGACGCTGAAGCACGAGCGCGCCCTGATCGGCAACGCGTCGCTCCAACGTCGCACGTTCGACGGCCTCGCCATGCTGGCGCAGGGTGTCGAGCGTCGCGGGCAGCCCGCCGCGAAGGATCCGGTGCTGCGTGACCGCCTGGTGCAGATCGAGGCGCGGCTCGTCGCGTTGGAGCTCAACGGGTACCGGCTCCTCACCGCCAGCGCGCGCGGCGAGGATACCGGGCTCGCCGGCATGGTGACGAAGCTCTACAGCACGCAGCTCGGTTACGACATCGCCAAGCTCGCCATGGACGTCATGGGCGATCGCGCGCTCCTCGCGCCGGGGGAGCCGAACGCACCCGCCATGGGGATGTTCGGCACCGCCTACATGTGGTCGCTCGGCGTCTTGATCGCGGGGGGCGCAGCCAACATCCAGCGCAACATCATCGCCGAGCGCGGCCTCGGGCTGCCGCGCGACGCGCGCAAGTAGACGGAGGCAGACTGAAGGATGGATTTCGGGCTGTCGCAGGACCAGGTCCTGCTGAAGGACACGATTCGCCGCTGGCTCGATGCCGAGTGCCCGACGACGCGCGTGCGCGCCGTCATGGAGAGCGACAGCGGCCACGACCCTGCGCTCTGGCGCGGGCTCGCCGCCCTCGGCGTCACCGGACTGCAGGTGCCGCCGGCGCACGGTGGTGCGGGGCTCGAGCTCCTCGACGTGGCCCTGGCGGCGGAGGAGCTGGGCTTGGCATGCACGCCCGGGCCGTTCCTCGGCACGGCGATGGCGACGGCGGCGCTGCTCGCCTCAGACGACACCGAGGTGCACCGTCGCTGGCTCCACGGCATCGCCTCCGGCGAGGTGGTCGCCACCGTCGCGATCGGCGAAGAGGGTGACCAGTGGGACGCCGCACAGCTCGCGACGCGGGCCAACGGCGCCACGCTGACCGGCCGGAAGACCCTGGTGCCCGCGGCCGGGGTCGCCGATGTGATCCTGGTGGCGGCGCAGGACGCAGCGGGACCCGGCCTCTGGCTCGTCGAGCGCGGCGCTGCGGGGCTCGGTATCGCGCCCCTCCAGGCCACCGACATGACCCGCCGCGTGGCGGCGGTCACGCTGCACGCCACGCCCGCGGTGAAGCTCGCGGCCGGCCGTGAAGCGGTCGACCGCACCCGCGACGCCGGCCTCGTGCTGCTCGCCGCCGACGCGTACGGCGGTGCGCGGCGCTGCATCGACATGACCGCGCGCTACACGCTCACGCGCGAGCAGTTCGGGCAGCCCATCGGTGCTTTCCAGGCGGTGAAGCACCAGCTGGCCGACATCGTCACCGACGTCGAGCCGGCGCTGTCGCTGTGGTGGTACGCCGCGCATGCATGGGACCACATCCGCGACCGCGCCGAGCGTCATGCGGCGCTCGCGAAGGCGCACCTCACCGACCTCTACGACCGCGTGACACGGGTCTGCACCGAGCTGCACGGCGGCATCGGGTTCACCTGGGAGTACGACCTGCATCTGTGGTTCCGGCGCGCGATCTTCGATCGCGCCTACCTGGGCACGGCGGAGTACCACCGCGCGCGCGCGGCCGACCTTGCGGGGTGGTGAGCGACGGGCTCCGCCCCTTCGGCCTCACGGCTCGACGGCGCGGGCTGCGGTCGGAAGGCGCCGGCTCGCCGGCGCGGCGTCACGAGCTGCTCGGCTCCGGCGCGGCGGTGTCGCCCACGATCGCGCCGTCCTGCATCGTCACCGTCCGGCTCCCGTACGCCGCGGCGCGCGTGTCATGCGTCACGAGCAACACGGTGGCACCGCGGCGCTGGTTGGCGTCCCGGATGAGTCCCAGGATCTGCTCGCCCGTGCGCGAGTCGAGGTTGCCGGTCGGCTCGTCGGCCAGGATCAGCAGCGGATCGATCACCAGCGCGCGTGCGATGGCCACGCGCTGCATCTCGCCCCCCGACAGCTCGTCGGGGCGATGGCGGCGCCGGCGGCCCAGGCCCACCTGGTCGAGCACGGCCTCCACACCGGGCCGCACGTCGCGCCAGCTTCGGCCATCGAGCATCAGGGGAAGCGCCACGTTCTCCTCGGCGCTGAGCGTCGGGAGGAGGTTGAAGAACTGGAAGACGAAGCCGATCTTCCGGCGGCGGAAGATCGTGATCTCGTCGTCGCTCATCCCAGAGACGGACGTGCCGCCGATCGTGATCTCACCCGACGTGGGCTGATCGAGACCGCCCATCAGGTGCAGCAGGGTGCTCTTCCCCGATCCGCTCGGGCCGACGACGGCCACGAATTGACCGGACGGGACGTCGAGCGAAACCCCGCTCAGCGCGCAGACCTCGGTCTCGCCCTGTCCATAGACCTTCCGCACGCAGCGCAGCGAGATCATGAACCCGGAGTGGTCGCACGTGGACTCGAACCACGGGCCTCCTGCGTGTGAAGCAGGCGCTCTAACCAACTGAGCTATGCGACCGGCGCGGCTAGCGCGAAGGGCTAGGCAAGTACTCGAACGATCGAGGATCGTCAACGGACCGCCGGCGAAGCGGCGGTGCGGGGCTTGACTTTGACGCAATGCGTAGTAGTTCTTCACCGTTCCCACCCGAAGACCGTCCCAAGGAGGAGTATCGCCCATGGCAGAGAGTCTCACTGCCCGACTGTCACTCGACGAGGTGCGTGCCTCGGTGAAGCGTGTCCAGACCGAAGGTCGCAAGCTCGTGACGCGGTTGCGCAAGGACGCCACCGCGCTGGTCAATCGCCGCCCCCTCGACGTACTGGCCGACGCCCGCAAGCGCGCGACCAAGGCGGTCCAGGAGCTCGAGGCGCAGCGCCAGCGCGTGCGCACCCTGGTCCTCGAGCGTCTCAGCAGCCTCACCGACCAGGCAGTCACGCGCGCGGGCCTCGCCAAGGCGCAGGACGTGTCCGAGCTCAAGCGCCGCGTGCACGACCTCGAGCGGCGCATCGAGCGCGTCACGAAGGCGGCCTGATCTTCCGCGCCGGACGCGGGGGTGCTCCGAAGCCCCCACCGCCCGGCGTCTCGATGCGCAGCCGATCGCCGCGCCGCACGCGCAGCGTCGTCTTCGCGGGCAGCCGGTGGCGGCGCGCGCCGTGCATCAGCCAGTCGCGTCCCGGTGCGCCGGGCTTGCCGCCCGCGAGCCCGTAGGGTGGCACGCGGCGCCGCTCACCGAGCAACGTCACCTCGGCGTCGCCGAGGAACTCGATCTCGCGGACCACGCCGGCGCCGCCCGGGTGGCGGCCGCGGCCACCCGAACGCGCGCGCACCGCGTAGCGCCGCACGACGAGCGGATAGTAGGCCTCGAGCGCTTCGATCGGCGTGTTCATGGTGTTCGTCATGTGCGTGTGGACGGCCGACGCCCCCGCACGCGACGGTCCGCCGCCGGCGCCGCCGGCGATCGTCTCGTAGTACGCGAACGGCCGCGGGCCGGCCGTGCTGCCGAGCGCGACGTTGTTCATCGAGCCGCAGCTGGCGGCCGGGATGCGGTCCGGCGCGGCGGCCGCGAGCGCGCGCAGCAGCACGTCGACGATCCGCTGCGACGTTTCCACGTTCCCACCCGCCACAGCTGCCGGCTCGCGCGCGTGCACCAGCGACCCTTCGGGGGCCGTGATGTCGAGCGGGCGCGCCAGGCCTTCGTTGGGCGGGATCGCCTCGCCCGCGAGCGCGGTGAACACGTACAGGACCGCCGATCGCGTCACCGCGAGGTTGGCGTTGACCGGTCCCCGCGTCTGCGGCGCCGTGCCGGAGAAGTCGATCCGTGCCCGCCCGCCGGCGAGCGTCACCGACACCGCGAGGCGCAGGCGCTGGGCACCGAATCCGTCATCGTCGAGGACGTCGTGGGCGCGGTAGGTGCCGCGTGGCAGCGCCCGCAGCGTGGCGCGCATGAGTGCCGCCGAATAGTCCTGCAGCGCTGCCATTTCGCGTGCCAGGACGACGCCACCGCGCCGTGCCGCCAGCGCCCGCATGCGCTCCGCGCCGATGCGCAGGGCCGCCCACTGCGCGTGGAGATCGCCTTCGCGCTCGGCTGGGACGCGTGTGTTGGCGAGAAAGAGCGCGAGGACGTCTGCCGCCCAGCGGCCCCGCGCCACGAGCTTCACCGGGGGCAGCCGCAGTCCCTCCTGGAAGACGTCGCTGGCGAGGGGCATCGAGCCCGGTGACATGCCGCCGATGTCGGCGTGGTGCGCGCGATTGGCGACGTAGGCGAACGGCCGCCGCCCGCCGCGCGCGAAGACCGGCGCCACGACCGTGACGTCGGGCAGGTGCGTCCCACCCGCGAAGGGGTCGTTCAGCACGACGACGTCGTCGGGATCCATCGGCCCGCGGGCAATCGCGGCGCGGACCGACAGCGGCATGGCGCCCAGGTGCACGGGGATGTGCGCCGCCTGCGCCACCAGCCCGCCGCGCGCGTCGAACACGGCGCACGAGTAGTCGTGCCGCTCCTTCACGTTGGGTGACAGGGCGGTGCGGCCGAGAACCACGCCCATCTCCTCGGCGATCGCAGCCAGGCGATGGTTCGCGATCTCGAGTGCGACGGGATCGAGCTCAGGCACGGCGGTCCTCCAGCACCAGCCCGCCGCGGCCGTCCATCGTCAGGTGCCACCCGGGCGGCACGATCGTGGTGGCGCTGTACTCGCAGATCACGGCCGGACCGGGCAGCGGGACGCCGAGCGGGAGGTCGTCCCGGCGGTGGACGGCTGTCCGTCGCGGACGGCCGTCGAAGACGACGGCGCGCCGCACGGGCTGGCGTACGGTCGCGCGTTGCGGCACCCGCTCGCGCGGTACGTGCAGGCGCTCGCCCCGCGCGCGCACCCGCAGCGTCACGACCTCCAGCGGGCGCTCGGGTGAGGCGTGGCCGAAGAGGCGGCGGTGTC
The DNA here is from genome assembly GCA_046727715.1 of Thermodesulfobacteriota bacterium. Lineage (GTDB taxonomy): Bacteria > Desulfobacterota > Binatia > DP-6 > DP-6 > CAVQLX01. Next base: position 10,569 of record JBKPDC010000304.1, on the reverse strand, counting down.
GTGCATGGAACGCGCGCGGCCAGCCCGGTGCGAAGGGGACGGTCAGCTCGTACGACTGCCCCGCGTAGCGCACGTCGAGTGCGGGCTCGAGGATGGGCCGCGCGACTCCCTCGCCGCGCATCGCGCGCCGGGCGGCGTCTGCCAGCTCGCGCAGGCCGCCTGCGACCACCCGCTCCGGAGGCCCCACGCGGCGCAGCGTGCGTGTGAAGTCGCGTATCGGCTCCGCGGCGAGCACGCCCCAGGCGGACAGCAGCCCGGGATGGCGTGGAACGTACACGCGTCGCATGCCGAGGGCACGGGCGAGGTCGGCCGCGTGCAGCGCGCCCGCGCCGCCGAAGGCGACGAGCGTGAAGGTGCGCGGATCATGTCCGCGCTCGACGGTGATCACGCGCAGCGCACGCTCCATGGCGGCCGTCACGACCGCGACGACACCGGCTGCGGCCGATTCGACCGAGCTGCCGAGTCGTCGCGCGAGCGACCCCAGCGCGGCGCGCGCGCGCGCGAGATCGAGTCGCATCTCGCCGCCGAGGAACTCGGTCTCGACGAGTCGGCCGAGGACGAGGTTCGCGTCCGTCACGGTGGGGAGCGTGCCGCGTCCATAGCAGGCCGGGCCCGGGTCGGCACCGGCGCTCTCGGGTCCCACGCGCAGCGCGCCGCCCGCGTCGACCCGGGCGAGCGAGCCGCCCCCGGCGCCCACCGTGTGGATGTCGACGGCGGGGACGCGCACGGGCAGGCCGCCGACGATGGTCTCCCCGCGATACGCCGGCTCGCCATCGACCAGGCTCACGTCGGTGGACGTCCCCCCCATGTCGAGCGTGACGACGCGAGCGAACCCGGCGCGCCGGGCGCGATCGGCGGCGCCCGCCACGCCACCCGCCGGTCCGGAGAGCACGCTGCGCACGGGTTCGGCCGCCGCGGTCGCCGCGCCGATCAGGCCGCCGTTCGACTGCATCACGCGGACGCCGCCCCGAGCCGCCATCTCCAGCCGCTCGAGATGGGCGGTCATCAGGGGCCCCACGTACGCGTTCACCACCGTGGTGGCCAGGCGTTCGTATTCGCGGTATTCGCGCAGCAGCTGGTGGGACGCCGTGACGTGTGCCCCGGTCGCGCGGAGCGCCCGCGCGAGACGCGTCTCGTGTGTCGGGTTCCGGTAGCTGTGCAGCAGACAGATCGCCACGGCCTGTGGGTGCTGGCGGCGGACCGCTCTGAGGACGTGGTGAATCCCGCGGCCGCCGAGCGCCACCTCGATGCGGCCGTCGGCACGCACGCGTTCGCGCACGCCGATCCGCCGCGCTGCGGGCACCAGCGGCTCGGGTCGGTGCGGCTCGAGCGCATACAGCTCGGGACGCGTCTGCCGGCCGATCTCGAGGACGTCCTCGAACCCGCGCGTCGTCACCAGGACGACGCGGGCACCGCGCCGCTCGAGCAGGGCGTTGGTTGCCACGGTCGAGCCGTAGTGCAGGCGTGGCAGGGTACCCGTGGCAAGCCGGCGCACACCCTCGGCCACGGCGCGGGCCGGGTCGTCGGGCGTGGAGCGGAGTTTCAAGACGACGAGCCGACGCCCGCGGAGGGCGACGAAATCGGTGAAGGTGCCGCCGGTGTCGACGCCGATGACGACCGGCGCAGCCGTCAGGCGTCTGCGGACGCGGTCTTGGTCCCGCTCTTCGTGCTGGTCTTGGTCGCGCTCTTCGTACCGGTCTCGGACTTGTCCGCCGAGACGGCGGTCTTCTCGCCGGTGCTGCCGCCGTCCTTGCTGGTGTCCTTGTCCTTGGCGGTATCCTTGCCGCCTTGGCCGGCCCGCGCGTAGTCGGTCACGTACCACCCGCCGCCCTTCAGCTGGAAGCTGGTGTTCGAGATGAGGCGGCGAACCTTGCGCCGGCAGGTGGGGCACCGATCGAGAGCCGGGTCGGTGATGCGCTGCGTTTCCTCGAAGACCCCGCACTTCTCGCACCGGTACTCGTAGATCGGCATGCGCGGGCTGTAATCACCGGTGCGCGCCCTGTCAAACCGGGAGGACCTCGGCGAGCTTCGCCTGCACGGCCGCGGGCGTGAGCCCGTGGACGCGGATCCGTTTGTCCCGGGCCCGAGCACCGGACGCCACCGCCAGGGCTGAAGGCACGACCCCGAGCGCCGCGGCCAGCACGGCGAGCACCTCCCGGTTGGCCGCTCCGTCGATGGGGCGCGCGCCGACGCGCACGGCGAGCGCCCCCCCGTGCAGACCGAAAAGACCAGGGCGCGACGCGCCAGGTTTGACGCGGACCCGCAGCACGCTGCCCCCGGGGGCGGGAAGTACCCAAGCATCAGCCAAGGAGCGGTCCGCCCGTCGCCGCCGCGGCGATCTGCATCGCCAGCTGGTAGAGGCTCTTCACGACGACGATCTTCACGAACTGGATCGCCAGCATCACCACCAACGGGGAGAAGTCGATGCCTCCGGCGTAGACGAACGGCAGCGCGCGCCGGACGCGATACAGCACCGGATCGGTCACCGCACGCAGGAAGCGCACGATCGGATTGTTGGGGTCGGGGTTGACCCAGGAGAGGACCGCTGCGGCGAGGAGGATCCAGAAATACAGCGTGAGCAGAGTATCCAGGATCCTGGCCACCGCCTCGGTGAAGTTGCTCAGGACGAAATTCACGGGCTCTCGGCGCCTTCAGGCGGCGGCGAGCTCGCGTGCCCGCCGCGTCGCGGTTTCCACGGCCATGATCACCGCTTCGCGGAAGTGGTGTTGTTCGAGTGCCCCGAGTCCCGCCAGGGTCGTGCCGCCCGGAGAGATCACCATGTCGCGCAGCTCGCGGGCCGACAGGCCGCTCTCGCCGAGCATTGCTGCTGCGCCGCCGATGGTGGCGTAGGCGAGCTGGGTGGCAAGATTCTGCGGCAGCCCTCCGCGCACCCCGCCCTCGATGAGGCTCTCGGCAAAGAGGTACACGAACGCCGGACCGCTGCCCGAGAGTGCGGTCACGGCGTCGAGGAGATCCTCGCCCGTGATCGCGACGGCCTCGCCGACCGCCTTGAAGAGCTTGAGGGTCTGCTTCAAGTCCGCCGGGGTGGCCTTGCTGCCCGCCACCGCGACCGAGACGCCCTTCCCCACCAGCACGGGCGTGTTCGGCATGACGCGCACGACGCGGGACTGCCCGCCCAGCCCAGTCTCCAGCCGCCGGAGGGGGAACCCCGCCGCGATCGACACGAAGAGCTTCTTCGGAGTCGCTTCGGGCCGGATCTCCTCGAGGACCTGCGCCATCATCTGGGGCTTCACGGCCAGGATGACCGTCTGCGACTGCTTGACCAGCAGGCGGTTGTCCCGCGTGCCTTCGACCCTGTGCGCCCGCTTGAGCCGCCGCACCTGGGAGTCCACCGGGTCGGACACCCACATGTCGTCGGGCTTGAAGCGCTGGGACGCCAGGAGCCCACGGATCAGTGCTCCTGCCATGTTACCCGCCCCGATGAAGCCAATCTTCTTCATGCACCCTCCCGCCAGGAGCGAGATCCACGAGGTCCGAAGAGCGCGCGCCCGAGCCGTACGAGGGTCGCGCCCTCTTCCACGGCGAGCGAGAAATCATCGCTCATTCCCATAGAGAGGTGGGGCAATTCAACCCCGAGACCTCTCGCGATCTCGTCACGCAGCAGTCGCGCCCGCCGGAAGTGACCGCGCAGCTCGTGCGACGCAGCACCTGCCGGCGCGATCGTCATCAAGCCCTGCAGGCTCAGGGACGCGCAGCCGACCACCGCACGCGCCAGCGGCTCGGCCGCGTCGGGCTCGGCGCCGCGCTGCCCGGTCGCACCGCTCAGGTTCACCTGGACGAGGACCGGAAGTCGCCGGCCGGCTGTCTCCGCCGCGGCGTCGAGCGCGAGCGCGAGGCGCGTCGAGTCGACGGTGTGCACCCAGTCGAAGGTGCGCACCGCGGCCGTCACCTTGTTGCGCTGGAGTCCTCCGACCAGGTGCCAGGTGGCCGGCCGCGCGACCGCCGCGCGCTTCTGGGTCGCCTCCTGCACGTAGTTCTCGCCGATGTGCTCGAGGCCGACGTCGAGAGCGACAGCTACGGCCGCCGGGGGCAGTGTCTTGGTGACGGCGATGAGGCGCACGGCGGCGGGATCGCGCCCCGCGCGACGCGCGGCGGCGCCGATGGCCTCCCGGACGGCGGTGATGCGCGCGGTCGCGTCGTCGGCCGTGGCCAGCACGGCGCGCATGGTCCGGGCGGCCGTCGTACGAGTCAAGTTGCCGGCATGCCAGACCCATGGTAGCCGGGACGTGCCGTCATGCGGCACCGATGGGCGTGCTGGGCTGCCGTGCTGATGGTGGTCGCGGGCCATCACGCGATGCCGCAGACGCCCGCAGCGGCTGCCACCGAGACACGGCCGGACGGGGCGGTGACCGGACCCGCCGGCGGCCCCGACACCACCCTTCCCGGCCGACTTGCCAGGGCCGCCGGGGATCCGGACCTGCCCGACTTGACGCTCTACCTCGAGGTCCGGGACGCGGCGGGAGCAGGAGACGTCGAGCATGCCACGGCCGCCGCGCAGCGGCTTCTCGAGCGCTATCCCGATTCGATCTGGGCAGGTCGCGCGCGCCTCGATGTGGGCCGGGTTCGGCGTCGAACCGGCGACCTCGCCGGTGAGCAGGCGTGGCTCGAAGCGGCCGCGCCCAACCTCCGGGAGGGCGACGGTACTGCTGCAGTCGTCGCCCTGCAGCGCGCGGAGGTAGCGCACGAGCTGGACGACGACGACGGGGCGCTGGACCTTGCCGCCGAGCTGCGTGACACCAGACCGGGCGGACTGGTCGTGCGTCGGGCGCGCCGTCTCGTCGAGCGCATCCGCCGCCGGCCGGATCACGAGCCCACCAGCACCGAGCGCCTGGCCGAGGCGGACCTCCGGCTGGCAGAGGGTGACGCCCGCGGCGCACAGGCCGAGGCGCTCGTGGTCCTCGCCGCCGCACCCACACGCGAGGCGCGCGATCACGCACTCTGGATCCAGGCGCGTGCCGCGTGGGCGCTCGGGATGCGGGGGGCTGCCGAAGCCCTCTGCCTGGCGCTGGCGACCGACGACCCGGGCCCCTACAGCGCGAGGGCCCTGGCGCAGGCCGCGCGTTGGCGCTGGAACGCGGACGATGATCCCGCCGCCCTGCGGCTGTTCCGCGAGGTTGTGCGGCGCTTCCCTGGCAGCCGCGAGGGACCGGAGGCGCTCTACGCTGTGGCGCGTATCCAGCAGGAGGCCGGTGCCTACGATGATGCGCTCCGCGCCTACGAGGCGCTGGCGGAGGGGTATCCCGCCTCGCGCAGCGTCGCGGAAGCGCGCTGGCGGGCGGCCTGGGTTCGTTACTTGGCCGGCGACCACGTGGCGGCGGCGGAGCGCTTCGCACGCATCGCGCCGGCCAGCGAGCGCGAGCCCCGCGTGGCAGCCGAATACTGGGAGGCCCGCGCGCTCGAGAACGCCGGCAACCCCGAGGCGAAAGCGAAGCTCACCCACGTGGCCGAGCAGCATCCCGCCACGTTCTACGGCGTGCTCGCCGGCGCCCGCTTGGGGCTCGCGCCCCGTACCGTCCCGGCGTCGCTGGACGTCGAACGGCCCGCCTTCCCCGACTCGCTCGCCGGTCCGCACGCGATTCGCGCTCGCCGCTACGGAGAGCTCGGCCTGCACCTGCTGGCACGGCGCGAGCTCGATGTGCTCGCGCCCGAGGCGTCCACGGCGGCCCTGCTCCAGGCGTACGCCGCCGTCGAGGCCCCGGGCCCGGCCATCCGCCTGGCCCGCGTGTCGCTCGGGGGGGCCCGGCGGCGCTACCTCTATCCCCTCGGCTACTGGGAGGTCGTTCGCCCCTTCGCGCAGGCGCGCGGACTCGACCCCCTCCTCGTCGCGGCCCTCATCCGGCAGGAGAGCCTCTTCTTTCCCGATGCGGTGTCGCCGGCCGACGCGCACGGACTCATGCAGCTGCTGCCGAGCACCGCGCGCGACGTGGCGGAGGCAGCGGGCCGCCCAGCACCCGATCGCGCCGCGCTGCACCGGGTGACCACCAACGTCGACCTCGGCACGTCGCTCCTGCGCCGGCTGCTCGATCGTTACGGTGGATCGCGCGTGAAGGCGCTCGCCGCGTACAACGCCGGCGAGGACGCGGTTGCCAAATGGGAACGGCGGTACGGCGGCCGCCCGGAAGACGAATTCGTCGAGCTGATCAGCTACCGGGAGACCCGCGACTACGTGAAGGCGGTGCTCACGCACTACGAGGCCTACCGGCGGCTCTATGCGTCCGATCTGGCGCCCAGCCCGTCGGCGACGAGCCGTGGCAATCCGCCGAACGATCCGTTGGACATGGTCACGATGACGTCGCCGGAGCGCGCCGACTCGACCAGGTAGTCACAGATCGCGCCCACGCCGTCGATCGTGCGTGCAGGTATCCCGCGGCGCGCGACGTCGGCCACGATGGTGTCGGCCGACAGGCGCTCGGACTCGGGAATGGGGTCGTTCGCCTTGGCGAACACCGCCGCCAGCACGACTTCGTCTGCGCCCGCGAGCGCGTCGGCGAACTCCTGCTGGAACACGCGCCGCCGGCTCGTGTTGGAACGCGGCTCGAAGACGGCACGCAAGCGGCGGCCCGGGTAGCGCAGCCGGAGCGCGGCCAGCGTCCCCGCCACCGCGGTGGGGTGATGCGCGAAGTCGTCGATGACGGTGACGCCGTTCTGCTCGGCCACCACCTCCTGGCGGCGGCCCACGCCGCGGAAATCGCGCAGCGCGTTCGCGGCTGCGGGCCAGGCGATGCCGATCTGGTGCGCGATCAGGAGCACGCCCAGCGCATTGCGGGCGTTGATCGGTCCTGGCGCCTGGAGGGCCAGTTCGCAGACCTCGCGGCGGGACTCGCGGACCCGGAAGCGGGTGCGACCGTCGTCGACCAGGTCACTCACCCGCCACGTGTTGCGCTCGCTCAGCCCGAAGAGCTGTGGCTCGGCTGGCGCACCCGCCACGACGTCGAGGACGTGGGGGAAATCGCCACACGCAACTAGCGGTGTGCCGGGATCGAGCAGCGCGAGCAGCTTGCGAAACGCGCCCTTCACCGCGTCGATGTCGCGGTAGATGTCGGCGTGGTCGAACTCCACCGCCGTCAGCAGCAGCATGGCCGGGTGGTAGTGGAGAAACTTGGCCTCCTTGTCGAAGTAGGCCGAGTCGTACTCGTCGCCTTCGACCACGAACCACGGGCTGCCGCCGAGCCGAGCGCTGGCCGGAAGGTCGTGTGGCGTGCCGCCGATGAGCCACCCGGGATCGCGCCCGCAGCGCTCGAGCACGAACGCCAGCATCGACGCCGAGGTCGTCTTGCCGTGCGTCCCCGCGACCACGAGCGGCCGCCGCCCGCCGAGAAACAGCTCCTCGAGCGCCTGGGGGAACGACATGGTGCGCAGGTCGTGCTCGCGCGCCGCCCGCGCTTCGGGGTTGTCGCGCGTGACCGCGTTGCCGCAGACCACGAGATCGACGCCGTCCAACCGGCGCGGCTCCCAGCCCCGCGACACCGTGACGCCGAGGTCGCGCAGGATGGTGCTGGCGGGCGGGTACGCCTGCTCGTCGGAACCCGTGACGGTGTGCCCCGCTTCGCGCAGCAACGCGGCGAGCGCGCTCATGCCGACGCCGCAGGCGGCGATCAGGTGCACCTTCATGCGTCGAGCGCCTCCCAGACGGCGTCGTGCACGCGCGGGCGCACCTCGCGGATGCGCTCGTTGTGGCGATCGGGGTGCACGCGGTTGGTGAGGAGGACGACGTGAGCGTCGCGCTCGAGGTCGATCCAGAGCGACGTGCCGGTGAAGCCGAGATGGCCGACGGCGCGCCGGCTCACGCGGGTGCCAGCGCTCGATCCCGCCGGCGACGGCGTGTCCCAGCCGAGCGCCCAAGTCGAGTCTGGCACGGTGGCGTCGCGGGTCCAGAATCGCCGCACCAGCTCGGCGGGAAGCGTCGGGTCCTCGCCGCGGGCGCAGGCGCGCAGCCAGCAGACGAGCGTGTGGATGTCGCGCGCCGACGAGAAGAGCCCCGCGTGCCCGGCGACGCCGCCCACGGCCCACGCGTTGTCGTCGTGCACCTCGCCGCACAGCAGCTTCTGCCGCCACGGACACTGCTCGGTCGGCGCGATCGCATCGGTGACCGGCGCCAACTTGTCGCGCCGCAGCCGTCCCAGGTCGACGAAGCCGGTGGAGCGCAAGCCGAGCGGGCGGAAGATGCGCTCGTGGCAGACGCGGTCGAGCGGCGCCTGCGCCACCAGCTCGATCAGCTCGCCGAGTAGCAGGAAGCCGAGATCGCTGTACACGGTCTGGGTGCCTGGCGGGTACTCGAGACGCTCGCGGTGGATCTGTTCGTACACGAACTCGCGCGCGCCGCGGCTGGCGACGTGGTTGGGCCGTCCCAGCGCGGCGCGGGCGACGTCGCGGTAGAACGGCCGCCAGGCGGGGAGCCCCGAGCAATGGGCGAGGAGGTGGCGCACGGTGACGCCGAACTTGCCGTGCGCACCGAAGTTCTGCACGAATCGCGTCACCCGGTCCTCCGGTCGCAGCTTTCCCTGGCGGGCCAGCAGCATCACCATGGTGGTGGTGGCGAGCGGCTTGGTGAGCGAGGACACGTCGAAGACCGTGTCCGCCGCCATCGGCGTGCGGTCGGGGACGAGGCTGCGGGAGCCGAAGGCCTCGTGATAGAGCACGTCGCCGCGCTGGGCGACCAGGATCACCGCGCCCGGAAACGCACCGGCGTCGACGGCGTGCATGAGCACCGCCGCCACGCCGTCGAAGCTTCGTCGCACCAGGCCGGGGAGTGTCACGGCGTCACACCACTGCGGGCTCGAGGGCGATCAGCCGGCCCGCATCGGCGTCGAGCTCCACCTGCACGCCGAGCGGCAGGGCGAGGTTCTCGACCTCGGTGTCCGCGGCCGAGTGGCCCGCGGACACGCCGAAGCCGACCGGGTAGGGCGCATCGGCGAAGGCGTCGCGCACGACGTCGAGCGCGCGGACGCCGTCCAGCGAGCGGCAGGTCTCCATCGTGCCGAAGACGACGCCGGCAACCCGATCCAAGCTGCCCGACTGGCGCAGTTGGGTGAGGAGCCGGTCGAGACGATAGGGCCACTCGTGGATGTCCTCCAGGAAGAGGATGGCGTCCGCGAGGTCCGGGGCGTACGGCGTGCCCAGCGTGGTGACGAGCACGGAGAGGGTGCCGCCGACGAGGCGGCCCCGGGCGCATCCCGAGCGGACCGTCACGGGCACCGCGACGTCCCAGAGGTAGGCGGGATCGCCGAGCACGCGTTCCAGGTGGGCGAGCGAGCGGGTCGAGAGTCCGCGCGCGAAGTCGACCGCCACCATCGGCCCGTGGATCCCGACGATGTGGGCGCGCCCCAGGGCGGTCAGGATGGACGTGGCGTCGCTGTAGCCGACGAACGGCTTTGGCCGCCGCCGCAGGGACTTGAGGTCGAGACCGGGCACCAGCCGCTGACTGCCGGAGCCACCGCGGGCGCAGAAGACCGCATGAATCCCCGGGTCGTCCAGCATCCGCTGAAGGTCGCCGCCGCGCTCGGTGTCGGCGCCCGCGAGATAGGCACGCCGGGCGAGGACGAAAGCACCGGTGACGACGCGGAACCCGAGCTCCTCCAGCACGCGGATGCCTCTCTCGAGTCGCGCCTCCTGGACCACTCCGGACGGTGCCACCACTCCCACGACGTCCCCGCTCCGGATGCGCGCTGGTTTTCCGATCGGCGCGGGCCTCAACCTCGCGCTCACTTATCGGCTGGATTCGCGGCTGTCAACGAAAGTCTTGCAAGAACGCCAGAGGCCGCCATAAGGTGAGGGCGATGCGGCCCCCCGCCGCGCAGATCGCGCGCGTTGCCGAGGCGCTCGTGCGCCGGCTCGTCGCTGCCGACGTCGTCACGCTGGACGTTCCCGAAGACCGCGTGAAGGAGCGCTTCGTCGCGCTGCTGACCAAGAACTTCGACGATGAAGAAGCGATCGATCGCGAGGCGCTGGCGGAGGCGGAGAAGCTGGTCCGGCAGGGCGCGCCGGGCGTGCGGCGCGAAGAGCTCGACTTGAGGAGGGTCGAGCAGCTGGTCAAGCAGCGCCTCGCGAAGGCGCGGGGGTTCGTGCTGTGAACTTGTCCGAAGGTCGGCTGTCGTACCTCTCGCACGCGCTCATGAAGTGTATCGTCGAGGGTAAGCTCGGCCGCGTGCGCAGTGACCGCTTGTTCCTGCACGAGGCCAAGCGCGCCTTGGTGGATGCCTTCTCGCTCGACGGCCGGCTCGACCAGCTGGCCCGAGCCCGCATGCCGAAGCGCGTGGTGCCGGGGAGTCGGGAGTGGGACGTGCTCTACCGGAAGTACTACGAGGAGGAGCGTCGAAAGCTCGGCGGCCGGTGAGTCCTGGACCCGTTCGAAGGTGAGCGGCGCGGTCAGCAGCGCCCGACGGCCGCTCCGAACGATCGGAGCTGGAACGACCAGGCGCCGCCCGCCGTCGCGCAGCGTTCCCCGATCGCCGGAGCCGTGGCGGCGAACGCCTCCACCGCACCGGCGGGAGGGCGCACGAGAATCACGCCGCTGCCGTTCAGCCGATTGCCCCGGTGCCCGAACGGCGT
>JBKPDC010000303.1:0-15013 GCA_046727715.1 Thermodesulfobacteriota bacterium | reverse complement strand
GCCACCGGCTGGCCGGCGATGAAGTCGCGGGCAATGAGGAACGCCTGCGCCAGGCCTTCGGGACGCGGCTGTACCGCCCACCCGATCGAGAGGCCAACCGGCGCGCCGTCGCCGAGCAGGCGCCGGAACGCCTCCTGCTCGTGGGGCGTGGTGATGATGAGGATCTCCCGGATGCCTGCCAGCATGAGGCTCGACAGCGGGTAGTAGATCATCGGCTTGTCGTAGACCGGCAGCAGCTGCTTGCTCACGCCCAGCGTGAGCGGGTGCAGCCGCGTGCCGGCGCCGCCGGCGAGGATGATCCCCTTCATCTGGCGCGGCCCCTGGTTAGCATCGTCCGCGACGGCCGGGAACTCACGCCGCGCACGAGACCGGCCGCCCGGTCGAACACGCGGTCCAGCATCCGGCGCGTCAGCTTGCCCGTGAACGTGTTCTGCTGGCTCGGGTGGTACGAGCAGAGCAGCACCAGACCGGAAGGCAACCGATGCTCCGCCCCGTGCGCGAACGCCGGCCGGGGGCGGGGCACGACGGACCCGCGCGTCGCCTCGGCCGCGAGGAAGGCGTCGTGGGCGATCCGCCCGAGCACGACCACGACCTGCAGCTGCCCGAGCAGCGCCAGCTCGCCCAGCAGCCAACGCCGGCACGTGTCGAGCTCCTCGCGCGTCGGCCGGTTGGCCGGCGGCGCGCAGCGCGCCGCGGCCGTCACCCAGGCGTCGCGCAGGACGAGGCCGTCGTCCCGGTGGGTGGAGGTCGGCTGGCTCGCGAAGCCGGCACGATGGAGGGCGGCGTAGAGCCAGTTTCCGCTCTCGTCGCCGGTGAAGATGCGGCCCGTGCGGTTGCCGCCGTGCGCGGCGGGGGCGAGCCCCACGACGAGCAGCCGCGCCGCGGGGTCGCCGAATCCGGGCACGGGCCGACCCCAGTAGACCTGGTCGCGGAAGCGGGCGATGCGCTCGGCCGCCACGCGAGTACGATGCGCGACCAGCCGGGGGCAGAGTCGGCAGCGGATCAGCCGATCGGTGAGGCGAGCGAGCGCGTCACTCGCCACAGAGGATACCCGCGGTGACGAAGAGCGCATGCGTGTCGCGCACCGTGCCCGTCATCACCTCCCCCTCTCCCGCCGGTTCCACGCGGGCGACCCGGATCGGCGCACTCGGCTCGGCGCAGGGCAGGTCGGGCGGCGCGTAGCCCTCGGGATACCGGAAAGCGGTCTCGAGATCGTCACCCGCCGCCAACTCGTCCGCCGGCACCGGGTCCATGCCCAGGCGATAGAAGGGGTGCCCGCGTGCCGCGACCACCTCGTGCCCCGAGCTCAGCACCACGCGTACCAGGGGCACCGGTCCACGCGTCACCAGCTTGATGAGCTGTCGGAACCCGAGACTCCCGGACGGCAGGCGAGTCAGCACCGCGAAGCCCTTGTTCGGGGTCTCGACCATCTGCACCGGTCCCTCGGCGGTCTCCACGTGGCAGCTCGGCGCGAGCCCGCGCTCTTTGGCCTCCTTAGGCGCCATCCGTCCCCGTCACCCCCCGATAGGCAGCGACAGCTGGCGGCGGTCACGCCGCCGGCCGGGTGAGGGTGCGGGGGCATTGCGGCGGCCGCTACGAAGCATCCGCACCGCCTCGTCGACGGACACCCCCGTGGCACGCGCGTACCGCTGGAGCGCCGCCCCGAGGGCGAGCAGCTCCGCATTCCCGCCCCAGAGACCCGTCATCGCGCGCACGCGACGCCACGACGGCACGAGCGTCCCGCGTGCCCAGCGTCGCAGCACGGATGGATTCACCCGCAACGCGCGCGCCATCTCCCCCGGCCCCATGCCGTGGAGTCGGCGCACCGCCTCGAGGTAGGAGGGCACCGTGACGAGCGGGCCGTTGCCGCGCGGTGCGGGAGTCGAGGCCATCGGCTCACCCGACCGCCGGGGGCTGGGACGCGCCGGCCCCCTTCGTGACGGCCGCCCGCCGGCGCTTCAAGCCGCCCAGGTGGCGCTCGATGAGCGCGTCGGCGCGGGCCAGCAGCGCCTCGTTCTTGGTGTAGCGCTCGACCATGTACGAGAGGTCACCCAGGTCGTGGAGCAGGAGCTGGATGGCCCGTTCGCGCCACCGCGGGCTCCGGACCACGCTCAGCATGTCGACCACGAGATCCTCGAGCTCCGACGCTTCCACGTCGATCGCCATCTCGAACGCCCGCTCCACCGACAGCGCGCCGGCACGCACCTCGCGCAGGTACGCCGTGAGCAGGGCCCGCAGGCGCGCCACCGTGTGCTCGTCGAACCAGACCCTCGTGGTGGTGGCCCGACTCGGGTCCGAATCGACGATGGCCTCGACCAGGGTGAGCGCCCCGCAGTGCCCCGCCTCGTGCCGTGCCATCGAGAACCAGAAGTTGCGCACCTCTTCGGGGCGAGGGAACGCCTGCACGAAGGCGACGTAGAGCGCCATCGTCCGCTTCTCGAGCTCGATGGCGATGTCGAGCACTTCGCGAATGGTCGCGCGTCGTGCCTTCCGCGACCGGATCGGCATCGGTCCCTTCTTAGCAAAGGGCCCGCCCGGTTGTAAGAAGCGGAGCGGTGGGTGAACCAGCCGCCGCGGCGCTCGAGGTCGCCATCGCCGACGCCGGGCTGCTGCTGGTCGAGCTGGAGAAGTTTCGGGCCGGCCGCGGCGAGCCCGCGAGCACGCTGCGAGCGGAGGCGCTCGCACTGGGCCACCGCGCCCGCCGGCTGCATCGCACGGGCGCCCTCGACGACGCCGCCGCGGCGCCGCTCGTGCTCGAGGCGGGGGCGCTCCTCGAACGGCTCCGGGACGCCCTGAGCGCCCTCCGGGCCACCCCCGGCTTCCGCGCGGCGGTGGCGGCCCATCGGGCGGGAGACCACATCGCGCTGGCGACGCTGCTCCCGAGCCTCTTCGACGACCTCGAGCACGTCGGGTCGCCGCCGCCGCTCTTCCACGCCGTGGCCTGGCTGCGACGGAACCGCCCGCGACCCCCCGTCGAGGTGGTGCGGGACGTCGCTCGGCTGCGTGACGCCGGTCTGGCCGCCGAAGGTGATGCGCAGACCCCCGGCACCGACCCGGAGCTGCCGGCAGTGGCCCTCGCGGTGGAACCACCCGCGGAGCCGATCCTGCTGCGCTTTGCGCCCGACACGTTGCCACCGGTGGTGTTCCGGGTGCGCGCTACGCAGGAGCACCTGGTGCACGTGCCGCTCCTTCGCGCGCCGTTCGACGTCGTGCTGCCGCTGACCCTCGACCCGGATGAGCTGGGCGAGATCTCGCTGGATCATCCCCACTACCGCGCCCAGCTCGTCGAGGCGCTGAGCGGGGCCGGTCTTCGCATAGGGTAGGACCCGACCCGGGACCTCGTCTCGGGTCGGCTTCCCTGGGGCCCAGGCGCCCGCGGCATCTCCGAGGATGCCGCGGGTGCCTCGCGGCGCCATCCCTGGCAACCGCCCGCCCCACCCCACCAGCCTGGTCAACCGCCGAGTCGTGCCTCCAACAACGACACGGCTGCCCGCAGCTCCGCGTCCCGGCGGAGCCGTTCCTCGATGGTGCCCAGGGCGTGCACCACCGTGGAGTGGTCGCGGCCGCCGAGCTCCTTCCCGATCACGCCGAGCGGCGCGTCGGTATGGCGGCGGCAGAGATACATGGCCACGTGCCGCGGCAACGTGACGCGAGCGGTCCGGGTGGGCGAGAGCAGCTCCGCCCGGGTGACCTGGTAGTGCCGGCACACCTCGCCCAGGATCCGGCCCAGCGATTTCCGTCCTTCGGCAGACGGTCGCAGGAGGGCCAGCGCCTCCCGCACCAGCCCCAGCGTGACCGGGCGCTGGGCGAGCTGCCGGAAGGCCTCGATGCGCCGCAGCACCCCTTCGATCTGGCGCCCGTTGCGGCACCAGTGCTCGGCGAGGTGCGCGGCCACCTCGTCGTCGACCTGCAGCCCGGCGTCGGCTGCCTTGCGGACGACCAGTGCCAGTCGCAGCTCGGGATCGGGCGGCTCGATGTCCGCCAGCAGCCCCGACGCGAACCGGCTGCGTAGCGCGTCCTCGAACCCCGGCAGGTCGTGGGGCGCGCGGTCGGAGGCGATCACGATCTGCTTGCGCCCGTCCTGCAGCGCGTTGAAGGTGTGCGTGAACTCCTGCAGCGAGCGCTTCTTGTCGCCGAGGAACTGGATGTCGTCGACGATCAGGGTGCCAATGCCGCGGAAGCGCTGTCGGAACCGCTCCATCTGATGGCGCCTGAGCGCGGCGATCATCTCATTGACGAACGCTTCCGCCGTCAGGTAGGCGACGCTGGTGGGCCGCCGCTGCCGAGCGACCTCGTTGGCGGTCGCCGTGAGCAGGTGGGTCTTACCAAGCCCCGTGCCACCGTAGATGAAGAGCGGGTTCCAGCGCGCGCCGGGCTGTCCCACGACCGCCCGGGCGGCTTCGAATGCTACTTGATTGCTCCTGCCGACCACGAAGGTCTCGAAGGTGCACGGCGAATCTGGGTCGCTGTCTCGTGGCGGACGTGGCTCGGCGCGGAGCGCGGGACATCGAGCGCCAGGTTGCGCCTCGAGTGCCCGGTTGACGACGAGCTTCAGATTGGCAGGACGGCCCGCCGATGCACTGAGGGCTCGCCCGAACGCGTCCGCGTAGTGACTCCTGATCCACTCGAGACCAAACGCGCTCGGGACCTCCACCGTAAGCTCACCCGCCTCCCATGCAGTCGCCCGCAAGGGAGCGATCCACGTGTCGAAATCCTTCGCGAGCAGGCGAGCGCGAAGCTGCCCTCGCACCTCCTCCCAGATGGCGTCGAGCATCCACCGACCCCTCGTTCTTCCGATCGCCACTCGGATTCCTCGAGACGCCCCCCCAACGCGGCGTTATCCACACGTGGGGAGAACTCACGGAATTCCCCGTGCGACAAGCCGTTGACGGCTGCGGTCCGCTCGGACACCACCCACCATACCGCCGCCCTCCACGCCCGGGGAAGGACCGCGTCCAACCCTTCACCTGCGCCATGTTCAAGAAAGCAATATGTTCGCGGGAGGCGCAGTGTGTACCTCGGTTCCTCGACTATTTCAAGGTGGAATTATGCGGACGAGGTGTCGTGCAGCCGTAACGTCCCGCGCGTCTTCGGGAAATTTTTTTTCCATGGTGCGACGATTCTGCGTTTTTAGGTACCGCTCAGCGCAGCGGCGCGTTCGGTGCGGCCGTCGCAGCGTCGTAAAGCCGCATTGCTTCAGGCATCCAGACGCGCAGCTGCTCGACGCGCGTCCCGTGGCTCGGGTGCGTGGAGAGAAACTCCGGTGGTTCGCCCTTGCCGCTGCTGCGCTCCATCCGTTCCCAGAAGCCGATCGCGGTGCGCGGATCGTAGCCGGCTTTCGCCATCAAGAGAAGTCCGATGTGATCCGCCTCCGACTCCTGCGTGCGACCATAGGGCATCAGGACACCGACCTGTGTCCCGAGCCCGTATGCCGCGAGGATCGCCGCCGAGCTCGCACTGCCGCCGAGGCCGATGGCGAGCGCCTGCCCGCCGAGCTGCGCCAGCTGCGCCTGGCTTATCCGCTCGGCGCCGTGGCGCGCGATCGCGTGCGCGATCTCGTGCCCCATGACGACGGCAAGCCCCGCCTGATCCTGCGCGATCGGCAGGATGCCGGTGTAGACCGCAACCTTCCCGCCGGGAAGACAGAAGGCGTTCACCTTGCGGTCGTCGTCGATCACCACGAAGTTCCACTGGAAGTCCGGCCGGTTCGCGACCGCCGCGAGCCGCCGGCCGACCTCATCCACCGCCGCGTTGGTGCGCGGGTTGCGGTCGAGCCGGCTCTTCGAGAGCACCTGGCTGAAGGCCTGCGCCCCCAGCGACGCCTCCTCCTGCGGGCTCACCATGATCAGCTGGCGGCGATTCGTGTACGGTGCCCGCGCGCAGCCAAGCACGAGCAGCAGGGAGATCGCGGCGAACCGACCGCGCATGGCGGCCTCGAGCGTCGATCAGCCGGCGGTGGCAGGGATGCCGATCGAGGCGTCGATCATCTGCTTGAAGCCGTCGAAGGACCGGTTCATCAGACGCTTGCCGTTCACGAAGATCGTCGGCGTGCCGGTCACGTCCGCCGCCTTGCCCTCCTGCATCTCGCGGTTGATCTGCGCGAGGACATCGGGCGACTCCATGTCCTTCTGGAATTGCGGCACGTCGAGCTGGAGCTTCTCGGCGAACTCGGTGTACTTCTCGGGGCCGAGCTGTCGCTGGTTGTCAAAGATGAGGTGGTGCATCTCCCAGAACCTGCCCTGTCGGCCGGCGGCGAGCGCTGCCTTCGATGCGGGCATCGCATTCGGATGGATGGAGGTGAGCGGGAACTGCTTGTAGACTAGGCGGACGTCCTTGGGGTACGTCTCGAGCACCTGTTTCACGAGTGCCTCGGCCTGGCCGCAGAACGGACACTGGTAGTCCGAGAACTCGACGATGGTCACCTTCGCGTTCTCGGCGCCCCGCGCCGGTGAGCCGGTGACGGGGATAGTGTAGAGCTTGTTGGGATCGACCTGCGGGCGCCCCGGCGGCGCAGGCGGTGCGGCCTTGATCTGCTGCACCGTCTTGTCGAGCGCGGCGAGCTTGTCGAGGATCTCCTTCTGTCCCTTCTTGAGCTCCTCGACGTCGGCCGGATTCCCGCCGCATCCGGCGACCAGCACGACGAGCGCGAGCGCCACGATCCCGTGCGCGGTCCGCATGTGCCAACCTCCTGTGGCGCGGGATTAAAATTGAGCACCTCCCGTCCTGTCAAGGTGGGCGACCGTGCGCAGTACCGCGTGCCTTGACTACTTGGATCCTTTCGGTTACCGACCGCTGCGTCCCGTTGCTGCGCCCACGACCCGATCACACCTGAGGAGGCCATCATGCGGAGATTGGACACTCTTGTTGGGGGGCTGGCGGCTGTCCTCGTGCTTTCGGGCTGCGCGACCATCACCGATCGGGAGTGGGGGGCGTGCGCCGTGGGTGGCGGCGTGCTCGGGGGCACGGCCGGCGGCGTCGCGGCCGGTGTTGCGCTGAACAACACAGGCAATCCCTCAGACGGTGAGCGAGCCGGCGCCATCATCGGCAGCACCATCGCCGGCGCGGCACTGGGTGCACTGCTGGGTCACGTGATCTGCGACCCCGAGAGGGAAGCGCCCCCGCCGCCTCCTCCGCCTCCGTCGCCGCCTCCGCCGCCGCCAATGCCTGAACGCCGCGGCGGCTGACCCCGAGCGCAGCCGCAGCTTGGAGGGTAGCTCGGAGACCGCGCGGTCGCGTCCGAGTGGTCTCCAGCTGCCACTTGCTGCGGCTGGCGAAACTCTTGCGGCTGCCACCGCGCAGGACGCGAGGCCGCCGGGCAGCGCAGGAGCGGACCCCGCGGCCCGGCTCCCACGCACCGACGTCGCGATTTCTTCAGCCTCCTGCTAGACCTGCGCGCCGTGTCGCGCTTCAGCGACTGTTTCCTGCTGCTCTTCGGACAGCTGGCGGCCGGCGGTGTGGCCGGCCTCGCGGTCCCGCCGTTCGCCGTGCTCGATCGTGGCTTCTATCGATCGAGCGCCGGCATCTATTTGGGATTCGCGCTCCTCTTCCTCGCCGGCAAGGTGGCGCTGGTGACGCGTGCCGGGACCGTCACGCCGTCCGGCGTGCTCGAGCTGGCCGCCTGGGCCGCCTTCGTCGCGGCGCTCGCGGTCTACCTCCACGCGCTCTGGCGCGAGTCGGGCACGCTGCGCGCCCGCGCGTTCGCCGCGGCACTGCTCCTCGGGGTCCTCGCGCTCACGCTGAGCGCGCTGCGATTCCGGGTCGGCCCGTGGTTCGGCGCGGCCACGGCGCTCTATCCGCTCGCCGTCGTCAGTGGCGCCCTGGTGCTCGGCGCGGTGGCCACCGGCATGCTGCTGGGTCACTGGTATCTCATCGACGTCGGTCTCTCCCTCGATCCGCTCGAGCGCCTCTTTCGCTACTTCGTGGCCGTGCTCATGCTGCAGCTGGGGGTGGCAGGCGTGACACTCGGGGTGCTCTCGCTCTCGTCGAGTGATGGAGCCGCCGCCGTGGCACGGCTCTGGCATGAGCACCTGCCCCTCCTGATCACCCGACTGGTCCTCGGTCCGGTGGCCGCTCTGGGCGTCGCGTGGCTGATCCACCGCACGCTCAAGATCCCGCAGACGATGGCCGCGACCGGATTGTTCTACATCGCGATCCTGGCCGTCCTGGTCGGCGAGATGCTCGGGCGACTGATCCTCTTCCGCACCTCGCTCCCCCTCTGATGCGCCGGCCCGGGACGCCGTCTCGGGCCGGCCTCCTAATCGAACACCCGGATGACCGTCACGCGCTGTCCGCGCGACGTCCATCCGAGGTCGAATCCCACGGCCATGCCTTCGCGCAGACCGTCGATGCGCGGGATCGGGCCACGGATCTCGACGAAGGGATACCGGAACGTGTACTCCCGGCCACTCGACTCGCTCCGCAGCGTGCCGCTCTCGCTACCGTAGTACACCCGCGTGATGACGCCCCGGTAGTAGCGCCCGTGCTGCTCTGCGGGTTCGGCGACGCCGTCTTCGAAGTTGGGACCGTCCGGCTCGTCGATCACGACGCCGCGGCCTCGATGGCCCGCGTCGCCACGCCGGCAAGCTCCTTGAGGCCGATCCGGTCGACGAAGACCGGGAAGGTCTCACCCGCCTGGCGCCGGTTCTCGTAGAACCGCGCGATGCGGGCGATGACCGCGGGCGTATCCTGCTCGGAGAAGCGGCCGAGCCGCTGGCCCACGCGACCCTTGCCCTCGCCCACCGATCCGCCGACGAGGATCGAGTAGTATGGCCGTTCCACCCCGCCGTCGGTGACCGCATGGCCGGTGAGGCCGATGTCCCCGACGTGGTGCTGGCCACACGAGTTGGGGCAGCCGCTCACCTTGATGGCGAAGCGTCCGAGCCGCGCCGGGAAGCCGTCACCGGTGGCGGGATCGTCCAGCAGATGCGCCCGCACTCGCTCGGCGACACCCATCGAGCGCGTGATCGCCAGCGAGCAGTAGTCCATGCCCGGGCAGGACACCACGTCGACGAGCGTGCCAGCGTCGGCGTTGCCGAGCCCCATGTCGACCAGGGCAGCATGCACGGCCGGCAGCGCCGCCTCGGGGATCCAGGGCAGGACGAGGTTCTGGTCGTTGGTGGTGCGCAACGTGCCCGTGCCATGCGATCGCACCAGGTTCGCCACTGCCCGCATCTGCGCGGTGGTGAGGTCACCCAGCGGGAGCTGCACGACGACGGCGCTGTGGCCCGCCTGGCGCTGCGGCCGAACGTTGGTCCCCCGCCAGGCGTCGAACCCTGCCCGGGGTGCGCCCGCCCCGGTCGCCGCCGCAACGTCAGGCGGCGCTGGATATCCTGTCACGTGCTCCCGGACGTCCGCCCGCAGCTCGTCGCCGCGCTCGGCAGCGACGCGTCCGACCTCTTGCTCGACCAGCGTGCGGAAGCCATCCAGACCCATCCGCTTGACGACGTACTTCATGCGCGCGCGGTTGCGGTTCTTGCGCTCGCCGTGCCGGTGCTGGACCCGGACGATGGCCTCGCACCACACCAGCACGTCCTCGGCGGGGACGAAGTCGGCCACCGGCATCGAGAGGAAGGGCTGGGCGCCGAGGCCACCGCCGGCCCACACCGCGAAACCCCGTACCCCGTCGCGCACCTTGGCATAGAGGCCGATGTCGTTCACCGGGACCTGCGCGCAATCGTCGGGGCAGCCTTCCACCGCGATCTTGAATTTTCGCGGCAGCGTCAGATTGAGCGGGTTGAACAGGAAGTAGTCGTGGATGGCCATGCAGTAAGGCGCGACGTCGAACGGTTCGTCCGGGTGCACGCCCGCATAGGGGCAGGCGGTCACGTTGCGCACGCTGTCGGCGCATGCGCCCCGGGTGGTGATGTCCACCGCCAGGAGGCGCTCGTACATGTCGATGATACCGTCGAGCGGCACCCAGTGAATCTGGATGTCCTGCCGGGTGGTCACATGCGCGATGCCACGACCGTAGAGATCGGCGACCTCAGCGATGGCATCGAGCTGGGCCGCCGTGAGGAGCCCGCCCGGAATCTTAATCCGCTGCATGTGGCTCGTGTGGTCGAGCTGATAGTAGAGCCCGTAGGACAGGCGGATCGGGCGCCACGAATCGTTGGAGACCTGGCCACGCAGGAAACGTGCCAGTCGATCCGCGTGGCCGGCGAGCGCCTCCCGGTGCTGCTGGTCGGTGGGTCGCATCCTGTGAACTCGAGAGTATGAGCACCCCTCCGGTGAAGTCAACGCGGCGACTGGCGACCCGCCCTGTGCCCAGTGCTGGATGGTGACCCCCGATGCCCCTCGAGCGCGCCGAGATCGTCCTCCAGGCCCGCGGCCGGTTCGACCTGCGCGCGACGGTGCTGTCGCACGGATCTCACGAGTTGCCCCCCTTCCGATGGCAGGATGGCCTGCGGCCGGTTCTCGAGCGACCCGAACAGCTCCCGGACGGTTCGGTCCATCTGCTGCGCATCCGGCCGGCGGCCCGAGGCGCCGCACTGGAGGTGACGGGGAAGGACGCCCGCGAGATCGAGGTGCTCGCACCGCTGGCCGCTCGGGTGCGCAGGGCCCTCGCCCTGGACGTCGATCTCACGGCGTTCCATCGCGCCTGCGCCGGCGACCGGTTGCTCCGCCCGGTCGCGCGACTCGGATTGGGACGCATGCTGCGGGGCACGTCGGTCTTCGAGGACGTCGTGAAGGTGCTCGCCCGGAACAACACCAGCCGGGCTCGCGCCGTGCGCTCGGTGAACCGACTCGTCGCCTGTGGCCAGCGTTGTCCGGCGCGGCCGGGCCTGCGGGCGTTCCCTTCCCCGGCCGCGCTCGCGTCCATCCCGGCGCGACAACTGCGGGACGACACCGACCTCGGCGACCGCGCCGTCTGGATCACCGGGCTGGCGCGCGACATCGCGGCTGGACGGCGAGACCTGGAAGCGATCGCCCACCTTCCCGCCCCCGAGGCTGCCCGCGCGCTCCGCGCCGTCCCAGGGGTCGGAGCGGTGGGCAGCGCGTGGCTTCTCCTGCTGCTGGGGCACTCCGACGAGCCGCTGCTCGACCGCGTGACCAGGTCGTTCGCCCGCCGCGCCCTGGGTGATGATCGCGCCGCTCTCGACCGCCGGCTTCGCCGGTGGGGCCCCTGGCGCGGCCTGGCGCTGTGGCTCGCGCACCGGGCCGCCGATCCGGCCGCCCGCGCGCTCCTCAGCGCGCTCCGGTCGCCGGGAGCCCGAGCGCGCCGAGTCGGTCGTAGGTGAGGTCGCGAAACGCGGCGGTGTCGAGCCCGAGCGCAGCGAACGCCTCGTCGGGACCGGTGAAGGGTGGCTCGTTCGTGACCCGTGACACCAGCTCGCTCAGGACGACCCACCCCGCTCTGGCCTCCCCGGGCAACGCCACCGCCTGGTGGAAGCGCTGCACGCGGCCGGCGTGATTGGTGAACGTGCCATCGCACTCCGCGTGCGTCCCGACCGGGAGTAGCGCGCTGGCGTACTCGATCATCTCCCGCCGGTCGGTATCGAGGACGACGAGATACGGCACGCGCTCGAGAGCGGCACGCGCGGACACGGGATCACGCCAAGCCGTCAACAGGTCGGTCCGGCAGAGCACCAGCACCTGGACCGTGCCGGCCACGGTCGCGGCGAGCAGGGCCTCGAGCGCGCCGTCGAGCGGGACACCCTGGAGGACCAGGCCCTGCGTGTTCGGGTTCTTGTCGGCCTTGATGAGGAGGTCGTCGTGGTAGGCGTCGGGCGGTGACCACGAGACACCCGCGAGGGAGGCGCCCAGGCTGCTCGCCAGCTTCCGCAGCAGGAAGATCTCCTCGTTGGGCGATTGTGCCGACGCCACGATGCCCACCGCCCCCTGCCCGTGCGCGCGCGACAGGCTCGTCAATCGCTCGCCCACTCGCGCGAGCGCCGTGTTCCAGTCGGCCGCTGCGAACGCGTCATCGCCTCGCACCAGCGGCTGCAGCAGCCGTCCCTCGCCCTGCAGCGCGTACGCCGTCATCCGGCCGGCGTCGCACATCCAGTGCTGGTTCACGTCCGGATTGAAGCGCGGCATGTAGCGGAAGATGCGATTCTCGCGGTGGTAGATCTCGATGCTGCACCCGTTGGCACACCCCGTGCAGATCGAATCGGCGCGCTCCAGATACCAGACGCGGGCGCGGAACCGGAAGTCGCGGTTGGTGAGCGCGCCCACGGGGCAGATGTCGGCGACGTTGGTGGAGTACGGGTTGTCGAGGACCCGGTTGGGGGCGAGCGCGAGGACGTTGTGGTCGCCGCGCTCGAAGAAGGCCAGCTCGTGGGTCTTCGTCACCTCGTCGAGGAAACGGATGCAGCGCGAGCAGAGCACGCAGCGCTCCTGGTCGAGCATCACGTGCGGGCCGATGGGGATCGCCTTGCCCTTCTTGACCTTGCCCGACAGCGGCACGCGGCTCCGCTGTCGGTCGTAGTCCATGTAGTACTCCTGCAGCTTGCACTCGCCCGCCTGATCGCACACCGGACAGTCGATCGGATGGTTGATGAGCAGGAACTCGAGCACGGCCTTCTGCGCCACCACCGTCTTCTCGCTCTTCGTTTGCACCACCATGCCGTCGGTCACCCGCGTGTTGCAGGCGATCTGGAGCTTGGGGGCTTTCTCGATCTCCACCAGACACATCCGGCAGTTGCCGGCGATCGAGAGCCCGGGATGCCAGCAGTAGTGCGGGATCTCGATGCCCAGGCGGTCGGCCGCCTGGATCACCGTGAGGCCGTCCTCGACCTCGATCGTGCTGCCGTCGATCTCGATCTTAGGCATGGGCGCGCATGGCCGGGGAGGGAGACCCGGGAGCCTCTTCCCCGCGGCTGCGCCGCGGGGCCCCTTCTCCCGCCTCGGGGCGCAGCGGGCAGCGGCCGAGCGTGGCGTGCTGCTCGAACTCGGCGCGGAACTTCGTGGTGAACGTACGGGTCGGCATGGCGGCGCCGTCGGCCAGCGCGCAGATGGTGTTGCCCTGGATGTTGTTGGCGATGTTCAGCAGCAGCTCGACGTCGGCCGCCGACGCCCCGCCGTACTCGAGCCCGTGCAGCACGCGGTCGAGCCAGCCCGTCCCTTCACGGCACGGCGTGCACTGCCCGCACGACTCGTGGTGGAAGAATCTGATGACGTTGTGGAGCGCCCACACCATGCAGGTGGAGTCGTCCATCACCATGATGCCGGCCGAGCCAAGGAACGAACCCGCCTTCTGCACCGAGTCCATGTCCATGGGCACGTCGAGCTCCGCGGCCGTGAACGGCGGCATGGAGGCACCACCAGGGATCACGGCCTTCAGCTGGCGGCCGTTCGGGATGCCGCCGGCGTGCTCGTAGATGATCTCGCGCAATGGCGTACCCATCGGCAGCTCGTAGACGCCCGGGCGGACCACGTGGCCGGAGACGCAGTAGAGCTTCGGGCCTGGACTTTTCTCGGGCCCGATACCGCGGAACCACTCGGCGCCCCGCAGCACGATGTGGGGCACGCAGGCGAGCGTCTCGACGTTGTTCACGATGGTCGGACAGCCGAAGAGTCCGTGCGTGGCGGGGAACGGCGGCTTGATGCGCGGATAGCCGCGCTTGCCCTCGAGCGATTCGAGCAACCCCGTCTCCTCGCCGCAGATGTAGGCCCCGGCACCCCGGTGGATCACCACCTCGAGATCGAATCCCGTGCCCAGGATGTTCTTGCCGAGAAAGCCCTTCGCTTCCGCCTCGTGCACCGCGTCCCACAGCCGCTCGTAGCCGAGCGCCATCTCGCCCCGGATGTAGATGTACGCCAGATGGCAGTTGATGGCGTACGACGAGATGATGACGCCCTCGAGCAGCTGGTGCGGGTCGTCCTCGATGATGATCCGGTCCTTGAAGGTGCCGGGCTCGCTCTCGTCGGCGTTGACGCAGAGGTAGACTGGCTTCTCGGTCTGCTTGGGCAGGAAGTTCCACTTCATGCCGGTGGGGAAGCCCGCGCCTCCTCGACCCCGGAGGTTGGAGGCCTTCACCATGTCCACCAGCTCTGCGGGCTTGTGGGCGGTCAGGGCCTTCCGGACGGCCTCGTAGCCACCGTGCTGGAGATAGACGTCGATGCTGCGGAGGCCGGGGATATCCCAGCAGCGAGTCAGCAGCCGCTCTGGCATGGAGCGAGTCAGGAGGCGACGGCCACCGGGTCGGTGGTGCGCAGCGCCTGCTTCTCACGCTGGATCTTGCGCTGCAACGCCATCAAACCGTCGAGCACCCCCTCCGGCCGCGGCGGGCACCCGGGCACGTAGATGTCGACGGGGATGACGCGGTCGATGCCGGGCAGCGTGGAGTAGTTGTCGTAGAAGCCGCCCGTGGAGGCGCACGCGCCGAACGCCATCACCCACTTCGGGTCGCCCATCTGCTCGTACACCCGCTTCAAGATCGGCGCCTGACGCATCGTGACCGTCCCGATCACCATCAGGAGGTCGGCCTGGCGGGGCGTGAAGCGTGGGAGCAGTGCACCGAACCGGTCGATGTCGTAGGGTGACATCGACAGCGACATGAACTCCATGGCGCAGCAGGCCGTGGCGAACGGATAAGGGAAGATCGAGTACTTGCGGGCCCAACCGATCGCCCGGTCGAGCCGGGTGACCACCACAGCCTCGGCGATGAGCGACTCCTCGCCCGAGACCACCCGCGGCGGCAGAGGCGGCGCGATCGGCTTGGGCATGATTTCAACTAGCGTTCGCGTTCCTGCGTGTCAAAGTCGGGTTGCAGCGCCGGCGGGTCGCAGGATACCCGCCCCGGGGATGGACGCCCTCACCCGCCTGGTGCACCTCGTTGCCCTCGCCGTCTACCTCGGCAGCACCGTGGCGCTCGTGCTGGTGCTGCTGCCGGCAGCTTCGGCGCTCGAGGATCCGGCGCTGCGGCGCCGCGTGCTCGCGCGCGGGCTCAGGCCGTACAACGTGCTCAGCGTGGGTGCGCTCGGCGTGCTGATCCTGACCGGCGCCTCGTCGCTCACAGAGTGGAAGCGGACGCTCGGCCCGGCCTACGGTCGCCTCCTGTGGCCGCTCGTC
>JBKPDC010000302.1:0-2319 GCA_046727715.1 Thermodesulfobacteriota bacterium | reverse complement strand
GGCCAAGCCCGACAGCCCCAGGGCGACACCGCGCGCCTCCGGGTCGGTGCTGCGCTCCGCCGCGCGGGTGTAGGCGTCGCCCGCGGCCTCGAAGTCGTTGACGTAGAAGCACGCCAGCGCGAGCTGCTCCTCGAGGGCTCGCCGGCGTTCGTCCCGGACCCCGCCGCCGAGTCGGTCCGCGATCGCGAGCGCCTGGCGGCAATGCGCGATGACCGCGCGATTGGCGAAGCTCTCCGCCGCCTTCGTCGCCGCGCGCTCGTGGTAGTCGAGCGCGCGCTCCCACTCCTCGGCGCGCTCGAAGTGATGCGCAAGCGTCTCGTAGAACTCCGCCAGCCGATCGGCATACAGCTCCTCGATGGCGAGGCCGATCGTGCGGTGGAGCGCGATGCGCCGTTCCTGGAGCACGCTGCCGTACGCCACGTCGTGCGTCAGCGCGTGCTTGAACATGTAGGCCAGCTCGGGGTGTGCCGCCTTCTCGTAGATCAGCTCGAGGGCGCGCAGCTCCTCGACGTGTGTGCGGACTCGTTCCCCCGCCTCGGTGATGCGCTCCAGCAGGCGGAGCGCGAACTCGCGGCCGATCACCGAGGCCACCTGGATCGCGCGCCGGGCGTCGTCCGCCAGGCGGTCGAGGCGGGCCACGAGGACGTCCTGGATGCTGTCCGGCACCGCGATGGCCTGCGGGTCGCGCGTCAGCACGACCCGGCCGTCGTCCCGGCTGAGCGTCCCGTCCTCGAGGAGCGAGCGGGTCACCTCCTCGACGAAGAACGGGTTGCCCTCGGCCTTCGCGGCGATCAGGGCACCGACCTCGGGCGGGATCGCCATCGTGCCGAGCAGGGCACCCGTGATGTCGCCCATCTCGGCAGCCGACAGCGGCCGCAGGGTCACCCGGACGTGGTAGCTGCGGTCGCCGAAGGTGTGGCGATAGCCGGGCCGGTAGGAACAGACGAGGAGCGCGCGCGTCGCCGGCACCACGTCGGCGATGAACGCGAGGTACTCCTCGGAGGCGGGGTCGATCCAGTGCAGATCTTCCACCACCACGACGAGTGGCATGTGTTCCGCGACCCGCAGCGTCAGCGCCTTGAACGCGCGGAAGATCTCGCTGCGGCGGCTGGCGGAGTCGAGCGCGGCGGCGGCGGGATCGTTACCCGCGAGCGCGAGCACGTGGTGCAGGAAGGGGAGCGTCCACGCCAGGTCGTCTCCCAGGGTGGCCACGACGGCGTCCACCTTGGCGCGTGCGCTCACCTCGTCGTCGTGGTCGTCGATCCCCCACGCGCGCCGCAAGCCGTCGATCAGGGGCAGGAAGGCGGTGGTCGCCCCGTACGACGCGCAGCGACCCTCGAACCACGCGTGCGGAACGTCGGCTACCGCGGCACGGAATTCCGCCAGCAGCCGGGACTTGCCGATACCCGCGTCGCCGACCACGAAGACGACCTGTCCCAGGCCGGCGGCCGCGCTGTCGAAGCTGCTGCGCAGCAGATCCAGCTCGCGTTGCCGTCCGACGAAGCGCGTCTGTGCCGTGGCGACGGGTGCCGCGTCCGGCCGCTGCGGCCGCCGGCCGAGGACCGCGTGCACACGCAGCGCGTCCGTCTCGCCGATGCGGAGGTCGCGCGCGCGCAGTGCGCACCACCCCTCGACCCGGTGCGCGACCGCCGACGAGACGAGGATCTCGCCCGCACCGGCATGCCCCAGGAGCCGCTGGGGGAGTGCGAGAGAGTCCCCCACCGGCAGCAGAGTCCCGCAGGCGTCGGGCGCCGCGGTATCGACGCGGATCGTCCCTGCGTGCACCGCCATGCGTAGCGCGGGTCGTTCGGGCGTCGCCTCGTGCGGGTCGCTCGGGAGGGCGAGCCGACGGATCGCCAGCGCCGCCAGGACCGCGCGCTGCGGCAGTTGCTCGAGGGCACGTGGAACGCCGAACACGGCGATCAGGCGTGACGGCGACCGGCTCACCATGGCCCCCGCGAAGCCGGCAACCCGCTCCGCGACCTGCCGCTCCCAGCGTTGCAGGACGGTCCACGGCTCGACGGCATCGTCCGGCACGACCAGGTCGATGGCGAGCACGGCGACCGGCCGTTGCTCCCAGCGCGGCTCCGGCGCCGGCACGTCGGCCGCCGCCGCGGGCACCTGGGCCGTGCTGGCCGGCGGCGACTCGTCCTCGTCCGAGGACGGCCGGTCGATGCCGTGACGTCGCATGCGGTGGCGGAGTGCGTTGCGCCCGAGGCCCAGGAGCCGGGCGGCGCGCACGACGTTCCCGCCGGTGCGGGTGAGCGCCGCCCGAATGCGCCCGGCCTCGTCCCCGGCCGGCGGGGCGCCCGGTGATCC
>JBKPDC010000301.1:0-5567 GCA_046727715.1 Thermodesulfobacteriota bacterium | reverse complement strand
GCTGGACCTCACGCTCGGCATCCCGTTCCGCTACGGCATGGGCTTCATGCTGGGTGCCGACTGGCTCAGCCCTTACGGGCCCTACACCCGCGAGGCGTTCGGGCACATCGGCTTCACCAACATCTTCTGCTGGGCCGATCCGGCGCGTCAGGTCGCGGCTGCACTCCTCACCAGCGGCAAGCCCTTCCTCTACCCCGAGCTGTACCACCTCTTCGCGCTGCTGCGACAGATCGGCCTTGCCTGTCCCACGGTGGCACGCTGAGCACGTCCAAGGATGTCGGGCGGCGAGACGATCCGGCAACCGCAGAAGACCGTCCGTCTCCGCCGGGGTCCGGGCGGGCTCGTCGTCGTGCCCTGAGCCCGGCTTGCCCCGCGCCGGGTGCGGCGGCTACACGCGCCGCATGGCCATCCGACTCGCCTCGCTGAACGGTCGCGCGCAGCTGGCGCAGGGCGACCACCTGCTCGACGTCGAGCGCGCCTCGACCGGGCGCTTCCCCGCCGATCCCATGGCGGCGCTCGCCTCCTGGGACGGGCTGCGAGCGTGGGCCGCCGGACTCGGCGCCGGTCGCTTCGACGAGCCCGCCGACCCCGCGCGTCTCGGCCCGCCGGTGCCGCGCCCGGCGAAGGTGTTCGCCATCGGGCTCAACTATCGCGCGCACGCCGAGGAGGCGGGGCTCGAGATTCCGAAGGTGCCCATGGTGTTCACGAAGTTTCCGAACTGCCTGGCGGGACCGCACGCGCAGGTGCCACTGTCGTCGGGCTTCGTCGACTACGAGGCCGAGCTGGTGGTGGTGATCGGCCGGCGCGCGAAGGCGGTGGCACCCGAGCGCGCGCTGGACGTCGTCGCCGGCTACTGTGCTGGACAGGACATCTCGGACCGCAAGCTCCAGTTCAGCGACAAGCCGCCGCAGTTCTCGCTGGGCAAGTCGCACGACGGCTTCGGCCCCATCGGGCCCGCGGTGGTGTCGCTCGACGCGTTCCACGATCCGAACGACCTCGCGATCAGCTGCGAGGTCGGCGGTGAGCGTCTCCAGCACGCGCGCACGACCGACATGATCTTCGCGGTGCCGGAGCTGGTGGCGTACCTCTCGCGTGTCTGCACCCTGGAGCCCGGCGACCTGATCTTCACGGGTACGCCGGCAGGCGTGGGCTCGGTGCGCAACCCCCGCCGCTACCTGAAAGCCGGCGAGGTCATCCGCACCGCGATCGAGGGGATCGGCGAGCTGGTGAACCTCTGCGTGGAGGGCGACTCATGCGGGTCCAGGCCATTGACTGCTGGTTGAACGTCCCCGTCGGCTTCGCCGACTACCGGCCCGACTTCCTGGTCCGGGTAGCGCGCGACTACTTCAAGCGCGAGCGAGAGATCTTCGAGCCCGCGCCGCTGCCCGAGCTGCTGCGCCAGATGGACGAGGCTGGCGTCGAGCGCGCGATCATCACCATCGACGCGAGCAACCCCGAGCCCTTCGATGAGATCGTGCGCGCGTTCCCTGGCAAGTTCCTTCCCTCGGCGGTCGTGGACCCGCTCCGGGGCATGGAGACGCTGCGGCTGATCGAGCGCCTGGCCACCAAGCACGCCCTCGGGCTGGTGCGGATCATCCCGTTCATGGTGAACCGGCCGCCGAACGACAAGGCATACTATCCGGTGTACGCGAAGTGCATCGAGCTCGGGCTGCCCGTCTCCGTCACCGCCGGCATCCCCGGGCCGCCGATGCCGGCGGAGCCGCAGCGGCCGCTCTACCTGGACGAAGTCTGCCTCTTCTTCCCCGAGCTGACGCTCGTCATGGCGCACGGCGCCGATCCGTGGTGGGGTGAGGCCATCCGCCTGCTGCTCAAGTACCCGAACCTCTACATGATGACCTCGGCATATGCGCCCAAGTATCTCCCCGCGGAACTCATTCATTTCATGAATACGCGCGGTGCGCAGAAGGTGCTCTTCGCGTCCGACCACCCCGTGCTGTCGTTCGAGCGCTGCCTGCGCGAGGCCGAGGCGCTCCCGCTCCGCGACGGCGTGCTCGCGCAGTACCTGCGCGAGAACGCGCTGCGCGTGTTCAAATGGGCGCAACGGGCGGGGTGATTTGCACGAGCTGGGTCGGTGTAGTACCTCGCTCGATTTCCATGCGATCCCGCGAGGTAGATGCGACGGGCCGGGCGCGAGCCTGGCTGGCGCTGGCCCTCGTCCCCGGGCTCGGTCCCGCGCCTGCACGGCGGCTCGCCGAGCAGACGGGTGGCCCCGAGATGGCGTGCGCGCTGGGGCCCGTCGCGCTCGCCCGGTGCGGCCTCGCCCCGGCCGTCGTGGACGCGTGGTCCCAGGGACCGCGGCGCGCGGAACGCGAGCTCGCACGGCTTGCGCAGCTCGGCGCCTCCCTGCGGGCCTGGGACGATCCGGGGTACCCGACCGCCCTGCGCACCATTGCCGAGCCTCCGCTGGTGCTCGCCACCTTGGGCGCGCTCGACGCCGACGAACCGGCAGTCGCGATCGTCGGTGCCCGGCGCGCGAGCGGCTATGGGCGGCGGGTGGCCGAGGAGCTGGCGGGTGGCCTGGCGTCCGTCGGACTCACGGTCGTCAGCGGACTCGCCTCGGGCATCGACGCCGCGGCCCATCGCGCCGCCCTCGCCGCCGGCGGCCGCACGGTTGCGGTTCTGGCGACCGGCATCGACCGCGTCTATCCGCCCTGGCACGCGGAGCTGTCGCGCCAGCTGGCGGCCGAGGGTGCGCTGGTGACCGAGTTCCCCTGCGGCACCGCACCCTTGCGCCATCACTTCCCGCGTCGCAATCGGCTGATCAGCGGTCTGACGCTGGGGACGATCGTGGTCGAGGCGGCGCCGGACAGCGGCTCGCTCATCACGGCGCGCTGCGCGCTCGAGCAGGGCCGGGAGGTGTTCGCCGTCCCGGGGCCGGTCGGCGTGTCGCTCTACGACGGGACCAACCGCCTGATCCAGCAGGGGGCGAAGCTCGTGTGCGGCGTCGAGGACGTCCTCGACGAGATCGCGCCGCAGCTGCGGGCCCGCCTCGTCGTCGCACGGGCCGCGGCACCGGTGCTGAGCCCCACCGAGGCACAGGTGCTCGAGGCCGTGCGCCCGGGTGACACGCATGTCGATGAGGTGATCCGCCGCACCGCGCTCGGTCCCGGCACGGCGCTCGAGACGCTGCTCGCGCTCGAGCTGCGCGGCGTGGTCGAGCAGCAGCCCGGGATGCGGTTCCGGGCGAAGGCGGCGTGACCATGGCCAAGCATCTCGTCGTCGTCGAATCGCCCGCCAAGGCGAAGACGCTCGGGCGGTACCTCGGCCACGACTACCAGGTGAAGGCGTCGGTGGGGCACGTCGTCGATCTCCCCAAGTCGAAGCTCGGCGTCGACATCGAGAAGGACTTCCAGACCGAGTACACGGTCATCCACGGCAAGCACGCCGTCCTGCACGACATCAAGCAGGCGGCCAAGGACAAGGACACCATCTATCTCGCCCCCGACCCCGACCGGGAGGGCGAGGCCATCGCCTGGCACATCGCGCAGAAGCTCGGCCACCCGAAGCGCAAAAACGTCCGCCGCGTGCTCTTCAACGAGATCACGAAGAAGGCGGTGCTAGAGGCCATCGCGCACCCGCGCGATCTCGACCAGCACCTGTTCGAGGCGCAGCAGGCGCGCCGCGTGCTCGATCGACTCGTCGGCTACCGCCTGTCGCCGCTGCTCTGGCAGAAGGTGCGGCGCGGGCTCTCGGCCGGCCGCGTGCAGTCGGTGGCCGTGCGCATCATCGTCGAACGCGAGCGCGAGATCCGTGTCTTCGTACCCGAGGAGTACTGGACGGTCGACGCGCGGCTCGAGGCGGGCCAGCCGCCGCTGTTCACGGCACGGCTCGCCGAGGTTGACGGGCAGAAGGTCGGCAAGGGAGATCGGGGACTCGCGCTCGACACGCGCGAGCGCGTCGACGCGATCCTGCGCGGCCTCGACGGCGCCACGTGGACGGTCACCAAGGTCGAGAAGAAGGAGCGCCGTCGCCATCCCACACCGCCCTTCATCACGTCGCGGCTCCAGCAGGAGGCGTCGCGCAAGCTCGGCGTCCAGCCGTCGCGCACCATGCGCATCGCGCAGCGGCTCTACGAGGGCGTCGAGCTGGGCGACGAGGGTGCGGTCGGCCTCATCACGTACATGCGCACCGACTCGACGCGTGTGTCCGCCGAGGCGATCGCGGCCGTGCGTGACTACATCCCCGGGCGCTACGGCAAGGAGTACCTGCCGGCGGAGCCGAACTTCTACCGCTCGAAGAAGGACGCCCAGGACGCCCACGAGGCCATCCGGCCCACCTCGATGCAGTGGGATCCGGACACCGTGGCGCGCTACCTCGAGCGCGAGGAGCTGGCGCTCTACACGCTCATCTGGAATCGCTTCGTGGCGAGCCAGATGGAGTCCGCGATCTACGACGCCACCTCTATCGACATCGTGGCGGCGAGCTGCCGCTTCCGGGCCACCGGGCAGGTACTCAAGTTCGATGGCTTCATCCGCGTCTACACCGAGGGCCTGGACGACCGCACGGCGAGCGACGACGAGGACGCCGAGGGCCAGCTGCCGCCGCTCGCCGAGGGCGAGGTGGTGGCGCTGCGCGAGCTCGTGCCCGAGCAGCACTTCACGCAGCCGCCGCCGCGCTTCACGCAGGCCATGCTCATCAAGGAGCTGGAGGAGAAGGGCATCGGACGCCCGTCCACCTACGCCAGCATCATGGGTACCATCCTCAACAAGGAGTACGTGGTCGAGGACGACCAGAAGCGGCTCCGGCCGACGGAGCTCGGCATGCTCGTCACCGACCTGCTGGTGGAGTCGTTCCCCGACGTCCTCAACGTCGAGTTCACCGCCGGGATGGAGGACGAGCTCGACCTCATCGAGGAGGGCCAGGAGCACTGGGTGACCGCGATGCGCCGCTTCTGGACACCCTTCGCCAAGGACCTCGAGCGGGCCGAGGTCGAGATGCGCGACGTCAAGCGCGAGGAGCGACCCACCGATCTCGTCTGTGACCGCTGCGGCAAGCCCATGGTGATCAAGTGGGGCCGGCGGGGCGAGTTCCTCGCCTGCAGCGGCTATCCGGAGTGTCGCAACACCACCAATTTCACGCGCGACGAGCACGGCGCGATCCGGCCGGTCGAGCCCGAGCTGACCGACCGCACGTGCGACGTCTGCGGCCGGCCCATGCAGGTGCGCTTCGGGCGCTTCGGCAAGTTCCTCGGCTGTTCGGGCTACCCGGAGTGCAAGGCCGTCCAGCCGCTCTTCAAGCCGGTCCCCACCGGCATCAGGTGCTTCGTGTGCGGCGAGGGTGAGCTCTACGAGCGCCGCTCGAAGCGCGGCAACGTCTTCTTCAGCTGCAACCGCTATCCCGCATGCACGTTCGCGGTATGGGACCAGCCGGTGATGGAGCCGTGCCCGCGCTGCGGCGCCCCGTTCGTCACCGAGAAGCTGACCAAGCGCTACGGCACGGTGCGGCGCTGCGCGCGCGAGGGGTGCGGGTGGCAGGCGCGGCTCGACGAAGACACCGGCGGCTGGATCGAGATGGCCGCCGCGCCGCCGCGCGCCGCGGCCCGCGTC
>JBKPDC010000300.1:0-9977 GCA_046727715.1 Thermodesulfobacteriota bacterium | reverse complement strand
CACCACCTTCTTGCTGGCCGGACTCACCGTGATGACCGCCAGCTGCGCGCGCGCGTGGCGCCCGACGTTGCGCGCACCCTCGGCCATGATCTGTAGCGTGTGTTCGACGAGCGGGAGAGGGGCATCGAACTGCGCACGGATCGAGAAGCGTGTCTCCTTCGACGTCGCGGGCGCCGGCGCGGTGTCGAGGCCGAGCAGCGAGCGTACGTAGGCGCGGAGATCGTCGTACTCGCGAGTGACGCTGGCCTGGAGTTCGGTGAGCTCGGTGAGCGCTTCGGCGCCCTGGCCCCGGCGCAGCAGCTCTCGACAGGTCTCGACGCGCAGATTCACGCCGGCAAGCGCCTGGGCATAGCCATCGTGCAGCGAGCGGGCGAGGCCCTGGAAGCCGGATTCGAGGAGCAGCCGCTGTCGACCCAGAGCGCCCACGAGGTAGCCGGTGATGGCGAGGTAGACGCATCGGGTGACGTAGAAGCCGAGACCCTCGGGCCGTGAGATGAGGATGAGGGCGAGGTAGAGCGCGATACTCGTGGCCGTGACGACCAGCGCACTGCGGAAGCCTCTCAGCCCGGCCGCGATGACGGCGAATGCGAAGAAGATGTAGAAGGGGCTGTTCGTGCCCTCGGTGACGAGCGCAACGGCGGCCCCGAACAGGACGTCGAGCCACATCGAGACCGTCGCGACTCGGGTCAGAGCGACGCGCGAGCGGGTCACCAGGACGTAGATCGTCACGCTGTAGGCGAGATGGAGCACCAGCACCGCCAGCGCATACGGGTCGATCAGGAAGAGTCCGCCGGTGAGCGGGAGCAAGAGGGTGGGTTCCGTGGGATCGAGATAGACCGCAAACGGCGTGGCCACAGACAGGATCACCCGACACTGCGCGATGTTGCGCTCGATCCGCACGAAGTCGGTGTCTCTCATGGCGTATCCTATATCCGGATTGGACGGAGCGGGGCCACGCCGGCGCGTCATGCCGTTGCGCTGCGCCACACGCCCCTCTATCCCCCCCGCGGATGACCCGGTCGCCGGCGCGGGATGCGCGGTCCGTC
The DNA here is from genome assembly GCA_046727715.1 of Thermodesulfobacteriota bacterium. Lineage (GTDB taxonomy): Bacteria > Desulfobacterota > Binatia > DP-6 > DP-6 > CAVQLX01. The sequence goes on along the minus strand of JBKPDC010000300.1, from coordinate 8,931 downwards.
GCGCACGACGTCCTCCTGCGGGTCGAAACCACGGATGCCTTCGCGGACGTACTCCTGGCGCATCGCCTCGACGACCTGCCGCCTGCGGAGCGCGCGCTCGCGACGGAGCTGGTCTACGGCGCGCTCGCCTGGCAGAAGCGGCTCGATCACCATCTGACGCAGCTGGTGGTCGGCTCGACCCAACGGCTCGAGCCGCCCGTCCGCGTGGCGCTCAGGCTGGGCCTCTACCAGCTCCTCTTCCTCGATCGGATCCCGGCCTACGCCGCCGTCGACGCCAGCGTCCGGCTCGTACGACGCAGCGGGCGTGGCGCATCGGGGTTGGTGAACGCGGTCCTCCGCCGCGCCGCGCGCGAGGGGCGGGACGCCCTCGTCCTCCCGGACGCGTCGGCGGACCCGATCGGGCGTCTCGCGATCGAGTGGTCGCATCCCCGCTGGCTCGTCGAGCGCCTGGCCGATGAGGTGCGGACGGACGAGCTGCCGGCGCTGCTCGCGGCGCACAACCGGCGCGGGCCGGTCGCCGTGCGCGCCCATCCTCCGGGCAGCCGGGAAGACCTCGCCGCGGCGCTCATCGCCCGGGGCGTGCCGGTGACGCCGTCGCGCTGGGCGCCCGACGGGCTCGTGGTCCCACGTGGAGCGGGCCGGCTGCGCGAGCGCGACGAGTTCACCACCGGACGGCTCGTTTTCCAGGGCGAGGGCTCCCAGCTGGTCGCGCGCCTGCTGGACGCCGCTGCGGGGTCCCACGTGCTCGACGCCTGTGCCGCGCCGGGCGGTAAGGCGACCTACGTTGCGGCCCTCGGCGCGCGCGTGCTGGCACTCGATCCGCACGCAGCCGGCGTGCGGCGGATCGCCGCGGAGGCGGCACGACTAGGGCTCCGCACGATCCCGGCCGCGGTCGCCGATGCGCGACGCCCTCCGCTGCGCGCACCGTTCGACGCCGTCCTGGTGGACGCGCCGTGCTCGGGGCTGGGCACGCTGCGCCGTCACCCCGAGCTGCGCTGGCGCCGGCGGCCGGAGGACGTCGCACGCCTCGCGGCGCTTCAGGGCGAGCTGCTGGCGGGTGTCGCGCCGCTGGTCCGTCCGGGCGGCGTCCTCGTCTACGCGGTGTGCACGCCGCTGCGCGCGGAGACCGATGACGTCGTGGCGGCGTTCCTCGCGACCCACGATCGCTTCGCGCGCGCCCCTCTCGACGGTCTCGTGCCCCCTGCGCTGATGACGGACGACGGCGCGCTCCGCACGTGGCCGCACTGCCACGACCTGGACGGCTTCTTCGCCGTGCGGCTGACCCGCCTGGCGGAGACCGCGCGCCTCGGCTAGTTGAGAGCCCCGATGCCCATCATCGCCCCGTCCATCCTCTCCGCCGACTTCGGCCGCATCGCCGACGAGGTGGCCGCCGCCACCGAGGCCGGCGCGGACTGGATCCACGTCGACGTCATGGACGGCCATTTCGTGCCGTCGATCACGATCGGTCCGCTGGTGACACGAGCCGTGCGCCACGCCACCACCATCCCGCTCGACGTGCACCTGATGGTCGAGGAACCCGAGCGGCACGTCGCGGCGTTCGTCGACGCAGGCGGCAACCGGGTGACGATCCACGTCGAGGCCGAGTCGTGCCGCGACCCGGCGGCGGTCCTGCGTGCGATCCGCGACGCGGGCGCGCTGGCCGGTCTCGCGGTCAACCCGGAGACTCCGCTCGAGGCGGCGCGGCCCTACCTGGACGACATCGACCTGCTCCTGGTGATGACCGTTCACCCGGGCAAGGGTGGGCAGCAGATCGAGTCGGGCTACCGGGAGCGCATCGCCACCGCGCGTCGCATGCGCGATGCGGCCAACGCGTCGTTCCTGATCGAGGTGGACGGTGGCATCAAGGCGTTCAACGCCGCGCAGGCCGTCGCCGCAGGGGCCGACGTGCTGGTCGCGGGCTCGGCGATCTTCGAGTCGCAGGACTACGCCGCGGCGATCCGCGCGCTGCGCGGCGAGTGACCGCCCGCTAGCGCAAGAAGACCGGCCCCAGCCCCCGCGCCACCAGCGCCTCCGCGATGCGCTGCTTCACCGCGATGGTGCGGATCGGCAGACGAGGGAGGATGGCCTCGAGGGCCAGGTGCTTGCGTAGCGCCTCGCCCTCGAACTCGTTCGCGAGCAGCCGGCGGGCGCCGTCGAAGACGCGTTCGTTGCCGGACGCGACGAAGACCTTCGTCATGTCGAGCCGGAGCGCGTCGTCCTCGGCCGTGCCGTGCCCTGCGAGCAGGCGCGTCCGGTTCACCACGCTGTCCATGGCGTAGAGGTCGATGATCATGTTGGCGAGGATCTCCAGGTGCTGCTGTTTGTCCTTGAGCGACGCCAGGTCGCGCTCGACCAGCACCCGCACGACGTACGCGATGAGGCGCTTCGCCACCTCGGCGGCGCGGTGCTCGCGTTCGAGCGGACCCGGCGGCGGCGCGGGGAACGTGGACGGGTCGGCGATCTCCTTGTCGAGGCGCTGGAAGAACTCGGGGTAGGCGAGCCGCCCCTGCCCGACCCGCTTCATGAGGGTCGCCGGGATGATGAGCCGGTTGATCTCGTTGGTCCCCTCGAAGATGCGGTTGATGCGCGCGTCGCGCCAGTGCCGCTCCACCGGGTAGTCGGCGGTGAAGCCGTAGCCGCCCAGGACCTGGAGCGCCTCGTCGGAGACGACGTCGAGCGCCTCGGTGCCGAACACCTTCATGATCGACGCTTCGATCGTGTACTCCTCGACCGCTTCGGCCACGAGCCGCGCCGGTGCATCGGGCGCGGCGTGGTCGACCACCGCCGCCGCGGCATCCATGAGCCCGGCGGTGCGGTAGCTCATGCTGTCGGCCACGTAGATGCGCGTCGCCATGTCGGCGAGCTTGCGCTGGATCATGCCGAAGCTCGCGATCGGCCGGCCGAACTGCTTCCGGTCGCGGCTGTAATCGAGCGCGATCCGGAGGCAGTCCTTGGCCGCGCCCACGGCGCCCGCGCCCAGCTTGAAGCGGCCGATGTTCAGGATGTTGAACGCGATCTTGTGACCCTGGCCGATCGCGCCGAGCACGTGATCCGCGGGTACCGGCGCGCCGTCGAGGATGAGCTGCCGCGTCGACGACCCGCGGATTCCGAGCTTGTGCTCCTCGGGACCCAGCGACAGGCCCGGGGTGTTGCGCTCGACCAGGAAGGCGGTGAAGTGCTCGCCGTCGATCTTCGCGAACACCGTGAACACATCGGCGAAGCCGGCGTTGGTGATGAACTGCTTGGTGCCCGTCAGGCGATAGTTCGCGCCGCCCGGTTCGAGCACCGCCTTGGTGCGCGCCGCCAGCGCGTCGCTGCCCGATTGCGGTTCGGTGAGCGCGTAGCCGGCGAGCCACTCGCCGGTGGCGAGCTTCGGCAAGAAGGCCTGCTTCTGCACCTCGGTGCCGTAGTAGACCAGCGGCAGCGACCCGATGCCGGTGTGCGCTCCCCACGACACGCTGAACGACGCGCACAGCGCCCCGCGTTCCGACACCAGCATCGACGTCGTCTTGCTGAGCCCGAGGCCGCCGTACGCTTCCGGCACGTCGATCATCAAGAGCCCGAGCTCGCCGGCGCGCCGCAGCAGCGCCGGCATGAGTCCCTCCTGCTTGGCCTCGATGGCGTCGATCCGGGGCAGGACCTCGTTGCGCACGAAGTCCTCGGCGGTCTTCGCGTAGAGCAGGTCGTCGTCGCTGAAGTCCGCACCCGTGAACTGCGGCGCCGATCCCACCCGATCGACGAGCCAGCTACCGCCCGCCGTCACGCTCATGTCGGCCTCCTTCCCATGTGGGATCGTCCCTACACGACCGATGCACCCCGGAACAGGGGGCGCAGTCACTCCGAGAACGTGATCAGCTGGTCGTTCAGCGGCAGCTCGTTCCTGTGCTCCCCCACCAGCGCGCCGCGATCGACCGGCGCGGGGGCCCCGTCCCACAGCGGCGGCTCGCTGGTGACGACGCCGTTGCCGACGAACGACGTGAAGACGTACGGCAGGCCGTTGGAGTTGAGCGGCGAGGGATCGTCCATGACGTGGAAGTGCAGGTGCGGCGCATCGGTGTTGCCCGAGTTGCCGAGGAGCCCGAGCACTTGCCCGCGCGTGACGCGATCGCCCCGCTTCACCCGCAGGCTGCCCGGCTGCATGTGGGCGTAGAACGCGAAGCGGCCGTCGCCGATGTCCACCACCACGTGGTTGCCACCGGCGTTCTCGATGGTGGCACCGGCGGGAAGCTTCCCCGGCACCTGCTCGGGAAGGCCGTCCGCCGTCGCGACGACGACGCCGTCGGCGACGGAATGGATCTCGCTTCCGAAGTAGGGGTAGCTCGACAGCTGCGTCTTGTCGCCGGTGAAGAGCCTCCCCTCGGCGTCGAGACGCACGAAGTCGATGGCGAACCGCTCGGAGACATGCACTGTGCCGTTGATCGGCAGCGTTGCACCCCGATGCGCGGTCACGACGGCGCAGCAGCCATTGCCGACGAGCCAGCGCCCGCCGCGGAGCGGCGGCGCGACGACGACGGCCGGCTGCTGTCCCACACGTACCGGCACGCCGACAAACGTGATCTTCTCGGCGTGCGGCGGCGCCGGGTCGTGATCGCCTGCGGCGCTGCCGTGCTGCTTCTGCTGGTAGGTGAGTGCGACGCGATGCTCGAGCGTGGGCGGGAACGCGGTGTCCGGGGGCAGGATCGCATCCATGAACAGCGTCGCGGCCACGCCCGGCCCCAGGGTGGTCCCCTTGCCGCCTTCGTTCAGCCGCAGGACGTCGTCGAGCGCCTGGCCCCTGAGGCTCTCGACGGCCGTGTCATCCAGGACGGGGTTCAGCGCCTCCACACTCTCGATGGTCACCGGCGACGGCGCCAGGTTCAAGAGCAAGAGCTCGTAGGCGAGATGAATGCGCCGGTCGGCGCCCAGGACGGGATCGGCTGCGGCGACGGGCTGCACGACGAGCGGGGAGAGCGCGTCGCGTGGACGCGCGGCCGCGAGGGCCACCGCGACCGCCACGGCGACTCCGAGGACACGGGACGGCCAAGCCGGTCGCATCGCTGGCCCCCTATGTCGCAGGCCGCGGTGTCGCAACCGCCCGCGACCCTCGCTTGTTCGCCCCGGAATCCGCGGGCTAGCATGGGCGTGGTGGGCAACACCTTCGGCACGCTGTTCCGGGTGACGACGTTCGGCGAGTCCCATGGCGGGGCGCTCGGCGCGGTGGTGGACGGCTGCCCCTCGCAGCTGCCGCTCTCCGAGGCCGACATCCAGCCCGACCTGGACCGCCGCGCGCCCGGGCAGAGCCGGCTCGTCACGCAGCGCAAGGAGTCGGATACCGTCCAGATCCTGAGCGGCGTGTTCGAGGGCGGGACGCTCGGGACACCCATCGCGTTACTGATTCCGAACCAGGACGCGCGGCCCGGCGACTACACCGAGGTGGCCGAGAAGTTCCGCCCGAGCCACGCCGACTACACCTACGCGGCGAAGTATGGTGTCCGCGACTGGCGCGGCGGCGGGCGCACCAGCGCGCGCGAGACGGCGGCGCGCGTGGCGGCGGGTGCGATCGCCCGCAAGCTGCTTGCCGTACGGTTCGGGGTGGACGTCGTCGCCTTCGTGTCGAAGGTGGGCCGACTGGTGGCAACAGCCGACCTGGAGCGGGTCACGCGTGCCGACGTGGACCGGACGCCCATCCGCTGCCCGGATCCCGTCGTGGCGGAGGAGATGATCGCCGCCGTCGAGGTCGCACGAAAGGACGGCAACTCGCTCGGCGGTGTCGTCACCTGCGTGGCGCGGGGTTGCCCGCCGGGCTGGGGCGAGCCGGTCTTCGATCGCCTGGAGGCCGACCTGGCGCGCGCGATGCTGAGCCTGCCCGCCAGCAAGGGCTTCGAGATCGGCTCCGGCTTTGCCGGCACTGACCTGACGGGCCTCGAGCACAACGACACTTTCTACATGGACGGCGATCGCGTGCGGACACGCACGAACCGCAGCGGCGGTGTGCAGGGCGGCATCACGAACGGCGAAGCGGTGTACTTCCGCGTCGCGTTCAAGCCCACCGCGACCATCATGCGCGAGCAGGCGACGGTGAGTGCCGAGAAGAGGGACACCACGATTACCGGCCGCGGCCGCCACGATCCCTGCGTGCTGCCGCGCGCCGTACCCATGGTGGAGGCGATGGCGGCCCTGGTGCTGGCCGACCACGCGCTTCGCCACGAGGCCGTCCGACCCGGGGGACGACCGTAGACGCGGGGGACGGTCGGAGACGCGCCAGGGCCCCCGAACAAGTTGGTTGAAAAGGCCAACCGAAGGCGCGCGCGCACGGTGGAGGTTTCAGCCAGCGTGTTCGGGGGCCCGGTCTCGTCTCCGGCCGTCCCCCGCCCCGCCAGGCCGGGGGGGACGGACCGCCCGCCCTGTGTTAGTCGGCCCGCCCCCCGATCGGCCACACGGCCGCGGCTCAGCCGCCGCGGCCCGGCGACGCGGGAGCGTCGCCGACGGTGATGCGCTCGCGAATGCTGTCGTACAGCTTGCTGCCGATGCCCTTGACCTTGCGCAGGTCGTCGGGGCTCGAGAAGGGTTCCTTGGCCCGGTGCTCGACGATGGCCTGTGCCTTCGACGGCCCGATGCCCGGCAACGCGGCCAGCTCGGCCGGAGACGCGGTGTTCAGGTTCACCTTGCCCTCCGGACCGGACTCGATGGCCCCGGCGCCCGTGCCGACGAGCACGAGCCCGCAGAGGAGCCCCGCCACCGCTCTCCTGAATCCTTTCATTCCAGCCTCCTCCCTGGCGCCTCTGCGGGCGCCGTACGGAAGTGCCGCATCGCAAGGCACGTACCATCGGCGACGACCTCGAAACGTCAGGCCGCGCCGGCCGAACCTGGACACGGACTGCAGCGCGGCCCGCAACGCTTCGTCGCAGGGCGCGATGCCAGCTTTCCTTTCAGGAGCGCCTGTGTTACTCCCCCGAGCCGCACGTCGGCGGAACATTGCACGGGGTGTAGCTCAGCCTGGCTAGAGCACTGCGTTCGGGACGCAGGAGTCGCTGGTTCAAATCCAGTCACCCCGACCATCTCGCGCGACGCGCCAGCAGTAAGGCGAGGATCCGGGTGAGGAGGGTGCTACGGAGGATTGGAGCGGTGGCCGCCGTGGCACTCCCGCTCGCCTTCGCCGCAGGGGTTTCCGGCGCGCCGACGAAGACCCCTCCCTCTTCTCCCCCGAGCCGTCCAGCCGCCGAGCCGCCCCAGGGCTCGAGCTCATGGGTGGCCGACGAGCTGCGCATCCTCCGCGCGGACGTGGAGTCGCTCCGCCAGCGTCCCGAACCGTCGGTCGCGGCCGAGGTCGCCGCCCTCCGCACCGAGGTGGGGCGGTTGGCGAGCGCGCAGGCCGATCTCGAGCGTCGCCTCGGCGCTGTGCCCGCGGCCCAGACTCCGGCGATCCCCATCGACCGCGGCGGGAGCGTCGGCCTGACCGGAGCGCTGGTCTTTCTCATCCTCGGCGCGGCTCTCGGATGGGTCGCAAGCCGGCTCAGCCAGCGCTGGCGCGATCGGCGCCAGCGGATCCGTGTGTAGGCCCTTGCCAGCGACAATTGGAGTTTCTGGCGCTCGGCTGCCGGCCCCCCGTACCTGCCCACGGGGCAGGCAATGCTCGCGTCACGAGCAAGCCCCTCCGCCAAACCCTCGAACTTCGCCAGTCATTTCAATCCAGCGGCGGCAGATGTCCTGGCATCGCCGTTGCTCAGACATGGTGCTTCGCACCAAGGGGGGAAGACTCATGCTCGCATCTCGCAAGAGGACCGGGCTGCCGCCGCGGCTCGGGAGGATCGCCGTTTCAGCCGGCGTCCCGCTCCTCGTGGCCACACGGGTCTGGGGGGAGGAAGGACCCAAGATCGACAGCGGGGACACGGCTTGGATGCTGACGTCCTCGGCGCTGGTCCTGATGATGACGGCCCCGGGGCTCGCCCTCTTCTACGGCGGCCTAGTGCGCAGCAAGAACGTGCTCAGCCTGCTGGCGCAGAGCTTCGTGATGGTCGCGCTGATCAGCGTCCAGTGGGTCCTCTGGGGTTACAGCCTGGCGTTCGGGCCGGACATCTCGGGCGTCGTCGGCGGCCTGGCACATCTCGGGCTTTCCGGCGTCGGCGTCGAGCCCGCCCCGCTGGCGGCGACCATCCCGCATTTGCTGTTCATGGCCTACCAGATGATGTTCGCCATCATCACGGTGGCCCTCATCACGGGCGCCTTCGCGGAGCGCATGAAGTTCGGCTCGTTCCTGGTCTTCTCGCTGCTGTGGGCAACGCTGGTGTACGACCCGCTCGCCCACATGGTCTGGGGCGGCGGGATCATCGGTGCGACGTGGGGCGCGCTCGACTTCGCCGGCGGCACGGTCGTCCACATCAGCTCGGGCATCTCGGCGCTGGTATGCGCCATCGTGATCGGCAAGCGGATCGGCTACGGGTCCGATCCCATGCCGCCCCACAACCTGCCCTTCACCATCACGGGCGCCGCCTTGCTGTGGTTCGGGTGGTTCGGGTTCAACGCGGGCAGTGCCCTCGCCGCGAGCCCGCTCGCCGTCTCGGCCTTCGTCGCCACCAACACCGCCACGGCGGCCGCCACCCTCAGCTGGATGCTGGCGGAATGGCTGACGCGCGGCAAGCCCACCGCGCTCGGCATGGCGAGCGGCGCGGTGGCGGGCCTCGTGGCCATCACCCCGGCGTCGGGCTTCGTCACGCCGATGGCGTCGCTGGCGATCGGCATCGTGGCAGGCGCCCTGTGCTACGGGGCGTGCAACCTGAAGTCCGTCCTCGGCTACTACGACGACGCCCTGGACGTCGTCGGCGTGCACGGCGTGGGCGGCACGTGGGGCGCGATCGCGACCGGGCTCTTCGCCACCAAGGCCGTCAATTCCGTGGTCACGAACGAGGGCCTGCTCGTGTCCGGCGACGCGACGCTGCTGGGCTCGCAGGTGCT
>JBKPDC010000299.1:0-6027 GCA_046727715.1 Thermodesulfobacteriota bacterium | reverse complement strand
TGCGTGGTGGATTGCCGCGCCCGAGCTGCCCCGCCTGCGGCTTCGTGTTCTTCGCCAACATGGGCGTCGGCGCCGCGGTGGTGATCCAGAACGCGTCCGGCCGCGTCCTGCTCGTCCAGCGCGGCCAGGGACACTTCGGGGCCGGGCTCTGGTGCTTACCCTGCGGCTACGTCGAGTGGGACGAGGACGTGCGCGAGGCGGCGGCGCGCGAAGCGCTCGAGGAGGCCGGCGTGATCGTCGAGATCGGCGAGGTCGTGCACGTCGCCACGAATCGCCACGAACCCGATCGGCCCACCGTGGGCATCTGGTTCGCCGCACGCATGGTCGACCCTTCCGCCCGGCCGGTCGCGGGCGACGACGCCGTCGCGGTCGGCTGGTTCGACCCGGCTGCGCCGCCGCCGCTGGCCTTCCCCACCGACGCGCCGGTCCTCGCGCGGCTGGCGGCCGCGCGCGGCGCCGGCTAGACCGGTCGACGCTCCTCTCCATGTCGGCGACCGGGTGTACGATACTCACGGGCGCAGCCCGGTGACACCAGGCGAGCAGACCCGTCCCGCCGAGGGCGCGACCATGTCGCGCCTCGGAGCCTGGCTGGTCACGCACAGCCGCCTCGTGGCCGGCGTCGTCCTGGCCGTGACGCTCGTGTTCGCCGTCGTCGCGCTCCGCCTGCGCCTCGACTTCCGCCCCGGCGACCTCCTCCCCGAGGGGCATCCCTTCATGGAGGTGCACAATCGCTTTCACCAGAACTTCAGCGAGACGAACGTCCTCAGCGTGATGCTCGAGGCCCGGTCGGGGACCATCTTCACTCCCGAGATCCTCACGAAGGTCCTCCGGGCAACCGAGGCGGTCGATCGGCTTCCCGGCGTGAACCACGACCAGATCGACTCGCTCGCGAGCCGCTTCGTGCGCGTGATCCAGGTGAAGAGTGGCGGCCGCATGGGCGCGGAGCCCGTCATGTCGGGGCCCGTGACGACGGCCGCGGAGGCGGCCGAGATCGAGCGCCTCGTGCTCGCGTCGGGCTACATCCTGGGCAACCTGGTTTCCCTCGATGAGCGGGCGGCGCTCATCCGCGCGGGCTTCGCCGACCATCGGCTCGACTATCGACGGCTCTTCGCCGCGGTGAACGAGACGATCCTGCCGCTGGCGGACGAACAGGTCGCGGTATGGGTGGCGGGACAGCCGCGCCAGAACGGCTGGATCCTGGCGTTGCAGTCCCAGGTGCTCCTGGCGTTCGGCGTCGCCGTCGTTCTCACCTGGATCCTCCTCTACGGCTACTTCCGGGACTGGCGCGGCGCCCTGCGCCCGACCATCTCCGGTGGGCTCGCGGCCGTCTGGGGCTTCGGACTGGTCCAGCTCGCCGGCTTCGCGCTGAATCCGCTCACCCTCGTGATCCCGTTCCTCATCACCGCCCGTGCGGTCAGCCACTCCGCCCAGATGCACGACCGGTACTACGAGGAGCTGGCCGCCGGCTCACCGAAAGGCGACGCCGTGCAGCGCTCCTTCTCGCGACTCCTCGCCCCGACGTTCGCCGGCATCCTGACCGACGCGCTCGGCGTGCTCGCGATCGCCATCGTCGCCATCCCCGCGTTGCGCGCGCTCGCGGTCGTGGCGACCCTCTGGCTGCTCTCGCTGATCGTCACCGAGCTGCTCCTGAACCCGATCGTCTACACGCGGCTCCGGGCACCCGGCATCGAGACGATCCGGGCCCGCGAGGGTGGCCTGCTCGCGCGCGGCTCCACCTGGCTCGCCGCGGCGGTGACGGGCCCGCGCGGGCGGTGGGCGGCACTCGCGCTCTCGGGGACGATCGCGGGGCTCGCGGCGTTGTTGCTGCCCCGGCTCCAGATCGGAGATCCGACCTCGGTGTCGCGGATCCTGCCGACCGAGTCGGAGTTCAACCGCAGCCATCGCGCCGTGCAGGAGAAGTTCGGGGGCAGCGAGCCGTTCGTGGTGATCGTGGAAGGCGACCAACCCCGCGCGCTCTACCGTCCGTCGCTCCTCCGAGCGATGGAGCAGCTCCAGCGCTCCCTCGAGCGCCTGCCCGTCGTCGGCGGGAGCGTCTCGCCGGTCGACATCATGAAGGGCATGCGCGAGCGGTTCAACGAGCTCGAGCCGAAATGGGGCGTGATTCCCTCGACCGAGCGCGAGGTCGCCGAGACTTTCTTCACGTACTGGGGCTTCCTTCCGCCCAGTACGAGCGCGCGATACTTCAGCCCCGACTTCCAGGTCGGCCAGATCACCTTCTTCTGCCGCGACCACACCATGTCCACGGTCCGGAGCGTCGTGGCCGCGGCAGAGCGCTTCATCGCCGACCATCCGCTCGACGGGGCGCACTTTCGCCTCGCGGCGGGGCTGATCGGCGTCACGGCGGCCCTCTACGACGAGATCCTGCGCAGCGACGCGCTCATGACGGCGACCTCGTTCGCAGTCATCTTCGTCGTCACTGCCCTCACCTATCGCTCGCTCGTGGCGGCGCTGCTCCTGATCGTGCCGCTGGCGCTCGCGAACGTCATCGTGAACGCGTACATGGCTGCACGCGGGATCGGCCTCGACGTCGACACGCTGCCCGTGATCGCGGTCGGGGTGGGCTTCGGGATCGACTACGGCATCTATCTCCTGAGCCGCGTGCAGGAGCACACGCGCGCCGGCATGCCGCTCGACGACGCGGTGCGCGCGGCCATCTCCGGCGCCGGGCGCACGGTGGCGTTCACCGCGCTGGCGATGACCGCCGGGGTGCTCTGCTTCACCCTCACGTCGCTGCGCTTCGTTGCCGAGATGGCCGTGCTGCTCGCGCTCTGGATGGCGGCGAGTGCCGCGACGGCGCTGGTCACGGTGCCCGCGGCGCTCGTCGTCCTACGGCCGCGGTTCCTGCGCGCGCCCTCGCGGTGACCCGACGCGCTCCTCGCGGTCGAGGGCTGCGATCCGGCCGGAGCAGCCGCACGAGACGACGCTCGAACGACCCGCGCCACCCCCGCGCATGCATCACGCGGATCGCTCGTCCCGCGTCGGATCGAACAGCGGCAGCAGCTCCGGCGCCTGTGGCCTCTCGGGGACGACGTCGATCGGATCGCGCGGCTCGAGGTCGTCGCCGCTGACGGCGCCCAGCTCCTTCATCCTCCGGGCAGACGGCAGGACGCGGCGGTCGAGGGAGCCGACGGCCAGGTTGTAGGCCTCGACGGCACGCTGGAGGGAATTGCCCAGCTTGTCGAAGTGGTCGGCCAGCGTGCTGACGCGCTTGTAGAGCTCCTGGCCGGCGGCGCACACCTCCTCGGCCGTCTCGGTCATGCGGTGCTCTTTCCAGGCCTGCGCCGCGCCCCAGAGGAGCGAGATCAGGCTGAGCGGGCTCGCCAGCACGACGCGCTGGCGGATCGCGTCGTCGAAGAGCGCCTGGTCGGCCTCGATGGCGGCGCGGAAGAAGTTCTCGCCCGGCAGGAACATGACGACGAACTCGGGCGTGGGCTGGAACTGCTCGCGGTACGCCTTCGCGGCGAGATGCGTCATGTGATCCCGAACGAGCCGGGCGTGGTCGGCGAGCCGGGCACGCCGCTGCTCCTCGTCGGTCGCTTCCTCGGCGTCGAGGTAGGCGCGCATCACCGCCTTGGCGTCCACGACGATGTTGCGCTCGCCGGGCAGCCGGATCACCAGGTCGGGCCGCAGGCGGCCGTCCTCGCCCGTCGCCTGCTCGTCGAAGTCGCAGTACGGCGCCATGCCCGCGAGCTCGACGACGCGACGGAGCTGAACCTCGCCCCAGCGGCCGCGGACGCCCGGTGTCTTGAGGGAGACGACGAGGGTCGCCGTCTGGTCGCGCAGCCGCTGCTCGGCGTCGTGGAGGCCCGCTACCCGCTCCGTCAGTGCGCCGTGGCTCGTCTCCACCCGCCGCAGGCCCGCGTCCATGCGCTCGAGCGACTCGCGGACGGGACGCAGGAGCTCGTCGATCGCCGTCTGGCGCGCGTCGAGATCACTGCGCGCCCCCTGCTGGAACTCGCCGAGCTGGGCGCGTGCCAGATCGAGGAACGATCGGTTGTTCCAGTCGAGCGCCTGGCGCGACAGCGCCTCGAAGGCCTCGCGCAGTCGCGTCTCGCCCGCCGCGTGGATGGCCAGCCGATCGGCCGCGAGGCGTCGCTCGCCGTCGAGCGCGGTCTCGAGGCGTGCGTACGCTTCGCGCGCTGCCGCCAGCCGGTCGCGCGCGCGCAGCCCCACGACGAGCCACGCGGCCAGCACACCCACCGCCAGCCCGAGCCCGGCCCCGACGGCCAATGTCACCCAGTCGACGCCCGGCAACACCCCACCCATGCGCCGCCTGTACCTTGCCTCCGCCCGGCGATCCAGGCCTACTCCGGGACGGGGGAGGACCCGATCATGGTCGAGAAGACAATCGAGCTCACCGGGACGTCGACGAATTCCATCGAGGACGCGGTCGGCCTCGCCGTCAGCCGCGCGTTCGCGACCCTGAAGGGCATCAAGCCCGAGGTGGAGGTAGACCGCATCACCGCGGTCGTCGAGGATGGCGGCGTCACCGCGTGGCGCGTCCGCGTGCGCGTCAGCTTTGCGGTCCAGGAGCAGATCCACGAGTAGCATGAGCGAGGCGGCCAAGACCCGCGAGGTCGCCGACGGTGTCGTGCAGGTCTTCCTGCCGCTGCCGATGCGGCCCACCATCGTCAACGTCTACCTCGTGCGCGGCCGCGACGCGTGGACGCTCGTCGACACCGGCATGCACACCGGCGACAGCCTCGCCGCGTTCCGTGGCGCACTGGCCGAGGTGGGCATCGCGCCGACCGACATCCGCCGCATCGTCTGCACGCATCACCACATGGACCACTACGGCACCTCGGGTCCCCTGCGCGAGCTGACGCACGCCGAGGTCCACCTCCACCCGCTCGAGGCCGAGCGCGCCGCCACGGCGCACGACGTCCTCGGCGAGGACCGCGCGTTCCTGCGGCGGAACGGGATCCCCGAGGTCCCGCCCGAAAAGCAGATGCCGCCGATGAGCCGCGTGGTGGGGAGCCTCTACTGCCCCGCGATCCCCGACGGCCTGCTCGCCGACGGCGACGAGGTGGCGCTGGGCGACGGGCGGCGCTTCGACGTCGTGTGGACGCCCGGGCACACGCCCGGTCACTGCTGTCTGCTCCTCGAACCCGACGGCATCCTGTTCGTCGGCGATCACCTGCTGCCGAAGATCACGCCGCACGTCGGGATCGGACCCCACGGCCCGGCAAACCCGCTCGGTGACTTCCTGGCCTCGCACGAGAAGATCAAGCGGCTCGACGCCCGGCTGGTTTGCCCGGCGCATGGCGGCGTCTACGAGGACCACCACCGGCGCGCCAGCCAGCTGATCGACTTTCACCGCGTCCGCAAGCTGACCATGCTCGAGGTGATCCGGAAGCGACCGTGCACCGCCTACGAGGTGGCGCTCGAGGCCTTCGCCATCAGCCCGAACAACCGCTTCCAGGTGATGGCCGCGACATCGGAGACCCTGGCGCACCTGGAGCTGCTGCGGCTGGAGGGTCGCGCGCTGCGCGACGAGACCGACGGGGTGGTGCGATACAAGGCAAAGTGAGCCCCGGGGATCGGCCTCCGCCCTTTGTGCTCCGGGGGCGAGGGCGCCTGCCATTCGCGTGGACCGCGCGCGCGAGCCGGTTGGCAGCTCCGTTCGACCGGTTGTCGATGCGCCTGTTGACCCGAAAACGCTCGCAGGGGTACGCGCTCGTCCATGCGCCACCTACTCGCGTTCGCGCTCACGCTCGTGCTGGCCCTCGAACTGGCGGGGCCGGCTCTCGCGCGACCGGTGCCCGAGGTCAAGGCGGAGGACTTCCGCTGCCTCCTGGACGGCAGGAAGCCCGAGGGGCGGAACTTCTTCGTCTTCCATCGGAACAAGGTGAAGCTTCGCAGGGCGGTCAGGATGTCCGTGAGCGGGAAGATTCCGAAGCGGGGCTATCCGGTCGGCACGATCCTCCAGGTCTTGCCGTTCGAGGCCATGGTGAAGCGCCCCCGGGGCTACAATCCGGACGGCAACGATTGGGAGTTCGTGCGGCT
>JBKPDC010000298.1:0-16559 GCA_046727715.1 Thermodesulfobacteriota bacterium | reverse complement strand
GCCGGCGCCTTCGACCCGATCGCGCGCCTGTCCGACATGGACGCCATGGGCGTCGACCGGGCGCTGCTCTACCCGACGCTCTTCGGCGAGCACTTCCCCCTGGTCGAGAACCCGGACGTGGCCTGGGCCCTGGCGCGCGCGTACAACGACTGGCTCCACGACTTCGCCTGCGCCGATCCCCGCCGCCTGCTGCCGGTGGCCGTGTTGCCCATGCAGGCGCCGAGCTTCGCGGTGCGCGAGCTGGAGCGCGTCGTCGAACGGGGATTCCGGGCCGTCGTGATCCGCCCCTCGTTCTTCCGGGGCCGCTACCCGAACCACCCCGTTCACGACCCGCTGTGGGGGCGCCTCGAGGAGCTCGACGTCGCGGCCTGCATCCTGCCGTCCGCGGGCAGCACCAACCCGGAGTGGAGCAGCGCCGGACCGTTCGTCGAGCGTGTGGCGGCCAACCTGCGCATCGGTCACGGTATCGCCGAGGCGGTGGCACCCTTCATGGACAGCGCGACGCTCCTCACCGCGATGTGCTTCTACGGCCACCTCGAGCGCTTCCCGCGCCTGCGGCTCGCCTTCGTGGGCGCCGGCGCCAGCTGGGTGCCGCTCACACTGGAGAAGTCCGAGACCTACCTCTGGCTCTTCTCGGGCATCCGCGACGTCAGCCTCGAACCCGGGCAGGTCTTCTTCGCGCGGCCGTCACTGGTGAGCTTCGACGCCTGGGAGGAGCCGGTGGCACGCCTGCCCGACGTGTTCGCGGAGGTGGCGGCGTGGGGTTCGCGCTACCCGCGGCATGATACGGGCTCGCTGGACGAGGCGCGCGCGATGCTGGCGAAGCACGGCGTCGCGGAGCAGACGGTGGCCGACTACCTGGGCGGGAACGCGTCGCGTCATTTCGCGATCGGATAGGTCGCGCCGGCGGCGCCCGCGGACGGGCGGGAGGAAGGGGGGGCCACCGCCGTCACCGCCCGCGGGCGCCGCGCGACCCGACCGCCCACGCGGATGTGGCTTGAGTCGGCAGGACCGTGCCGTCGGGCACTCGCCGGGCGCCGTCGGCGCTATTTGCTCGTCGCCGGGTCGGTGAAGAAGGCCGTGTCGGCCACGCAGCGCGAGCGTCGGCGCGCGTCGAACACTGCCCCGAGCTTCGTGCCCGCGCGGTCGCTCTCGGCATCGACGCCGAGGTCGGCGGCCGCGTTGGCCAGTCGCGCCGTGCGCTTGGCGTCGCACGCCGTGGCCACGTCGAAGGCCGACACGAAGGTCCACTGGTGGACCGGCCGACTGGTTTCCGCGGACCACGTGCCCGAGGAATCCGACACGATCGGGGGCTCCACCAGCACGAAGCCGCCGAGGAGGACCGCCGTCAGGCCATCGCGCAGGCGCCGCCACATGACCGCGCCTTCTAGAGCAGGGCGCCGGAACGCGTCAAACCGTGCCCGCTGGCGAGAGGACGCTCGTCGTCCTCGACGGCCCCGAGGGCAGAGCAAGGGTGGATCTCGGCGCCCCAGGGCAAGGTGGCGGCGCCCGCCCGGGTTCGCCGGGCGCGTGCGAGCGTGCGCATCGAGGAAGCACTGGCAGAGGACCGTGGCGAGTGAGCCTCTACGTCGATACGAGCGCCCTGCTCAAGCGCTACATCGACGAGGACGAGAGCGCGGCATGCGAACGGCTGCTCGTGGCGGACCCGTCGTGGGTAACGGCCAGGCACACGTGGGTCGAGGTGCTACGCAATCTGGGACGCCTGCTCCAGGGTCCAGAGCGCGCCCGCGTGCGCCACGTCTTCCGCGCGGACTGGTCGCGCATGCTGGTCGTGGAACTCGATGCGACCACCTGCGACCGCGCCGGCGATCTCACCGAGGCGCTGCAGGTCCGCACCCTCGACGCCCTGCACCTCGCGGCAGCCGAGCGGGCAGGCGCCGGCACCCTGCCATTTCTCACCTACGACGTGCGCCAGGCGCAGGCGGCACGCTCGCTCGGGTGGACCGTCCTCGGGCGGTAGGCGTCCGCTTCAGCCAGGTGCGCCGAGCAGTGCCAACACCTCGTCGTGGAGGACACCGTTGGTCGCGACCGCGTCGCCGCCGTGGATGGTGCGGCGGCCCGACCAGTCGGTGAACCGCCCGCCGGCCTCCTCGACGATGGGGAGCAGCGCGGCGCAGTCCCACACGTTCATGAATGGGTCGAGCGACACTTCCGCCCGGCCCGTCGCAACCAGGACGTAGCCGTAGCAGTCGGCCCAGGTGCGCTGCAGGGCGGTGCGAGCCACGAGCCGGTCCCAGGCGCCGGAGCGAGCGCGAGCCGAACGCTCGTCGGTGACGACTGCGAGCGCATCGGCGAGCATCGTCGTGCCCGACACCCGACACGTGCGACCATTCCACGTGCAGCCGAGACCATGTGCCGCGGCGACCATCTCGTCGAGCGCGGGGAGATAGACCACGCCGACGGCAGGCTCGCCCAGCACCTCCACCCCGACCAGCGTCCCGAAGAGCGGCACGCCGCGCACGAACGTGCGCGTGCCGTCCAGCGGATCGACGATCCAGCGAACGGGCGCCGACCCCGCGGTCTCGCCGTCCTCCTCGCCCAGCACGGCATGGTCGGGAAACGCACGCGCAATGACTCCGCGGATCAGCCGCTCGGCTTCGCGATCGGCGAGCGTCACGGGCGTTTGGTCTGCCTTCCGCTCGGGTGCCGCGGTGCCGGTGCCGAAATGCGCCAGCGTGCGCCGGCCGCCGACGTATGCCGCATCCTGAGCGACGGTGAGGAGCGCGCGGAGGTCGGGTGCGGTCATACGAGTGTCTGGCAGCGGGCCTCCAGATAGCGCAGGGCGCGATCGACGTCCACGCGGGCGGCGCCGAGGCCGGATGGTCGACCGCAGGGGAATTCCGGACGACTGGTCGGACTCCTACGCTCCGCCCGCCGCCAGCAGCCCGCGCAGGACGTAGGGCATGAGGCCGCCGTGGCGGTAGTACTCGACGTCGTCCGGGGTGTCCGCGCGCGCGACGGCCTGGAACGTCGTGACCTTGCCGTCCGGTGCCGTCGCCCGCACGGTGACCTGCTTCGCGGGTGTCAGGTCGGACGCCAGCCCTTCGACATCGTACGTCTCCTGCCCGGTCAGCCCGAGCGACGCCGCGTTCTGCCCGGGCAGGAACTCGAGCGGCATCACGCCCATCCCCACCAGGTTGCTGCGATGGATGCGCTCGTAGCTCTCGGCGAGCACCGCGCGCACGCCGAGCAGCATCGTTCCCTTCGCCGCCCAGTCGCGCGACGATCCGGTGCCGTACTCCTTGCCCGCGATCACGACCAGCGGCACGCCCTCCTGCTGGTAGCGCATCGCCGCGTCGTAGATGGCGAGACGCTCGCCCGACGGCATGTGCACCGTCACGCCGCCCTCGACGCCCGGCACGAGCAGGTTCCTGAGGCGGATGTTCGCGAAGGTTCCCCGCATCATCACCTCGTGGTTGCCGCGTCGGGCGCCGTAGGAGTTGAAGTCCCTCGGCTGCACACCGAGCCCCACGAGGTAGCGACCCGCGGGGCTGTCGGCCTTGATCGAGCCGGCGGGCGAGATGTGGTCGGTGGTGATCGAGTCGCCGAGCAACGCCAGCACCCGCGCGCCGCGGACGTCGCTCGGTGCCTCGGGCTCTCGGGTCATGCCGTCGAAGAACGGCGGTGATTTGATGTACGTCGAGGCGTCGTCCCAGGCGTAGCGATCACCCGTCGGCACCGGCATGCGCTGCCAGTGGGCGTCGCCTTCGAAGACCCGGGCGTACTCTTCGCGGAAGCGGTCGGCGGAGACCGCCTTCAGCGCCGCATTCACCTCCTCCGTCGTGGGCCAGATGTCGCGGAAGAAGACGGCTCTCCCGTCCGGATCGGTGCCGATGGGATCGCTCGCGGGGTCGAAATCCATCGTGCCGGCGAGCGCGTACGCCACCACCAGCGGCGGCGAGGCGAGGTAGTTGGCGCGCGTCAGCGGGTTCACGCGACCCTCGAAGTTGCGGTTGCCGGAGAGCACGGCCGCCGCCACCAGATCGCCAGCCTCGATGGCCTGCACGACCGGCTCGGGCAGCGGCCCGGAGTTGCCGATGCACGTGGTGCACCCGTATCCCACCAGGTTGAAGCCGAGCCGCTCGAGGTCGCCGAGAAGGCCGGCGTCTTCGAGGTAGCGGGTCACCACCTTGGAGCCGGGTGCGAGACTCGTCTTCACCCACGGCCTCACGCGCAGCCCGCGCGCCACCGCCTTGCGGGCGAGGATGCCGGCGCCCAGCATCACCGACGGGTTCGACGTGTTGGTGCAGCTCGTGATGGCGGCGATGACCACCGACCCCTGCCGCAGCTCGCCGCGCTGCCCGCCCATCTCGATCGGCACGGCGGCCGCCGGGTCGCCGGGTTTCGCCTTCAGGTAGTCGGCCAGCGCCGTCCGCCATGCCGTCTTCGCGGTGCGCAACGCGACCCGGTCCTGTGGCCGCTTCGGGCCCGCGAGGCTCGGCTCGACCGTGGCGAGATCGAGCTCGACCGCGTCGCTGAACTCCGGCGCCGGCGTGTCGGCGGTGCGGAAAAGCCCCTGCGTCTTGCAGTACGCCTCGACGAGCGCGATCTGCTTCGGGTCGCGGCCCGAGAGACGCAGGTAGGCGAGCGTCTCGTCGTCCACCGGGAAGAACCCGATGGTGGCGCCGTACTCGGGCGCCATGTTGGCGATGGTCGCGCGGTCGGCGAGCGCGAGCCTCGCGAGCCCCGGGCCGTGGAACTCGACGAACTTGCCCACCACGCCCTTCTTGCGCAGCATCTCGGTGACGGTGAGCACGAGATCGGTGGCGGTGGCGCCCGGCGCCAGCGTCCCGTACAGCCGGAACCCTAGCACCTGCGGGATCAGCATCACGGTGGGCTGCCCGAGCATCGCCGCCTCGGCTTCGATGCCGCCGACGCCCCAGCCCACCACGCCGAGCCCGTTGATCATCGTCGTGTGCGAGTCGGTGCCGAGCACGGTGTCGGGGAAGACCACAGCCTGGCCGTCGTGACCACGGCGCACGACGACCGGCGCCAGATACTCGAGGTTCACCTGGTGCACGATGCCCGTACCGGGCGGCACGACCCGGAAGTCAGCGAACGCCCGCTGCCCCCAGCGCAGGAATGCATAGCGTTCGCGGTTGCGCTGGTACTCGATTTCCACGTTCTGCTGGAACGCCTGCGGCGTGCCGAACGCGTCCACCTGCACCGAGTGGTCGATCACCAGGTCCACGGGCTGGAGCGGGTTGATGCGCGTGGGGTCGCCGCCCATGCGGTGCATGGCGTCTCGCATGGCGGCAAGGTCGACCACGCACGGGACGCCCGTGAAGTCCTGCAGGATCACACGGGCCGGCATGAAGGGAATCTCGCGCTCCGGCTGCTTCGTCGGGTCCCAGTCGAGGACCGCCAGGGCGTGGTCGCGCGTCACGGAGCGGCCGTCCTCGCGGCGCAGCAGGTTCTCCAGCAGGATGCGCAGCGAGACGGGCAGGCGAGCGACACGCGAGCCGAGCACGTCGAGCCGGTGCAGCGCGTAGCGCACGCCGCCGACTTCGAGCGTGCGCCGGGTCTTCATGCTGTCGGGGTTCGTCGCCATGTCAGTGTGTTTATATCCTGACGCGACCCGAGCAACCCCGTGCGGCGGCTGTTGCACGTCGCCTGGACGGCGCATAGGAGGGCAGGGTGCGAGTCGGTTCACTCATCCTGCTGCTCCTCGTCGCGTCGACGGCACCGCTGCGTGCCGGACCGCAGCTGGCGAGCGTGGTGCGCAGCGGCACCGAGGGCTGCCATGCGGTCGCGCTGACCTTCGATCTCTGCCCGGTCCTGAAGCCGCCGGGATGGGACGACGCGCTCGTCGAGCTGCTCGAGTCGCGCCACGTTCCCGCGACCTTCTTCGCATCGGGCCGCTGGATCGCAGGCCACGACGCCGAGGTGCGCCGTCTCCTCGCGGTGCCGTTCTTCGAGCTGGGGACGCACGGACAGCGCCACCGCCATCTGCCCGCGCTCGATCCCGCCGCGCAGCGAGCAGAGATCACGGGGCCGGTCGAGCTGCTGGCATCGCGGTACGGCGTGCATCCAACGCTCTTCCGCGCTCCCTTCGGCGAGTTCGACGACCACACGCGCGCCATCGTCGCCGACGCCGGGTTGCAGCTGGTCGAGTGGTCGGTGGTGTCGGGCGATCCGGATCCGCGGCTGACGGCCGCGGCCATGCTGCGCGGGCTGCGCGCGCAGCTGCGCGACGGCAGCATCGTCGTCTTCCATGCCAACGGGAAGGGCGCGCACACGCGCGAGGTGGTCGAGGCGCTGCTGCGCGACGTGCTGCCGGAGCGCGGGCTTTTGCCGCTCGCCGTGAGCCACCTCCTCGAAGGCTGCCATGACGGCGGGAGCTGACGTCGCGATCCGGCCGTTCGAGGCGGCAGACCGCGAGGGCGCGGTCGCGCTCCTCGATTCGGACCCGTGGCGGCGACTCGGCTACACGGCGGCCGACTGGACGCGGCTCCTGACGGCGCCGCTCGACGGGCGCGAGGGGTACGTCGCGGTGACCGACGCCGGCGTCTCGGGCCTCGCGCTGGTGCGTCCGCGCTTCCTCGTCGGCGACTACCTCGAGCTGTTCGCCGTCGCGGCGGCGGTGCGCGGCCGCGGGCTCGGCGCGGTGCTGCTGGCTCACCTGGAATCGGTCACCTTCGCGCGCGGCCGCAACCTCTTCGTCTGCGTGTCCGACTTCAACGACGGGGCGCGGCGCTTCTACGCGCGGCACGGCTATGCCCACGTCGGCACGTTGCCCGACCTGCTGGTGCGCGGCAGCGCCGAGCTGCTGCTGCGCAAGAGCGCGGGCCCGGCACGGGAACAGGCGGCCTGATCACCAGGGCAGGCCGACCAGCCGTGCGCTCTCCTCCCACAGCGCGGCGGCCAGCCGGTCGTCCGTGCCCTGCCCGCGTGGCGTGCGCACCCGCCGATCGACGACGTATTGGCCCGCGAACGTCACGCCGCCCTCCAGAGCGGCTCGAGACTGCCCTCCAGCGCAGCCTCGCGGGCGCGCGCCAGCAGCGCGGTACGCCACCCGCGGGTGGGAGCGATCGGCAGCTGGGCCACGCCGATCACCCGGCGCATGATCTCGATGGCGGCGTAGCGCGCCACGGCGGCGGGGTCGCATCGATCGGCGTTCGCGCCGTAGGCGTCGAGGAAGCGTCGCGCCGTGTGCGGCGCTTGCCGTGCGAGGACCAGGTGCGCCGCGCCGCACCCGACGTCGATCTCGCGCTCGCCCCGGAAGCAGAATTCCGGATCGATCACGCGGATCCCGGCAGCCGTGCGGAGCCAGCTGCCAGGAAACCAGTCGCCGTGGATCAGCGGGCCGCCCGTTCCGAGATAGCGCTCGCCCATCTCCGCGACCACGGCGCGCAGGGCCGCATCCGACGCCAGGGCGGCGGACGCGGCGGCGAGCCCCGGCTCGAAGCGGTCGAGGGGAAGCCCGTTGCGGGGATCGAGGGGAACGACGAAGCAGTGTGCGTGGTTCAGCTCGCGCATGGCGCGGTTGAATGGCGGCTGCGGTGGATCGCCCGCGGTGGCGTCGTGCAGGGCGCGCAGCACCAGAGCGAGCCGATCGAGCTCCTCGGCCTCGAGCCGCGCACCGGCGTAGACCCCGCTCAAGTCGTGCGCGCCCTCCAGATCCTCCAAGAGAAGCACCCGGGAGGCCGGATCGCTGCCCAGAAGGCGCGGCATGTGTGCCGCCACCTCCGGGATCGTGGCCACGCGTTCGTAGAACCAGCGCTCGGACTCGCCGCGCTCCCAGGGCGCCGCGATGTGGTCGTACTTCTCCACCCACGGCCGGGCCTGCTTCACGATCACGGTGCGGCGGTCGGTGCGTACGCGCACGGTGAGGTTCATGTTGCCCTCGCCGGCGCGCTCGCAGGCGACCAGCGTCTCGGTGGGCGACAGCCAGCCGCGACGGGAGAGGAACACCCGCAGGCCGTCGAGATCCCCGGCGTCGAGCCACGGGAACCCGGGATGGGCGAGCATGCTCTCCTGGCGGAGCGTCACGCCCGATCAGTCGACCTTCTGACGGAGCGACTCCTGCACGATCCGCGCCCGTTCGGCGTCCGGGACGTGATCCGAGTGACACGCGTGCTTGCCGTCGATCACCGGCATCGCGGCGGCGCGCTGGCGGAGCATCTCGCGGCCGGCGTCGCTCACCCCCGGGCTGCGCGTTGCGCGGCGCTCGGGCTGGAAGTCGGCGTCCTTGCCGCTGGCGAACGCCTGGATCTCCTTGGAGATGCGCATGCTGCACCAGTCGTGGCCGCACATTGCGCAGAAATCGGTGTCGACCTCGAGGTCTTCGTCGTGCAGGGCCCGCGCGGTCTCGCCGTCGAACGCCAGCTCGAACTGCCGCGGCCAGTTGAGCGCCGCGCGCGCGCGCGACAGATCGTCGTCCCACTGCCGGGCGCCCGCGACGCCGCGCGCGATGTCTCCGGCGTGTGCGGCGATCCTGTAAGCGATGCACCCCGCCTTGACGTCGTCGGCCTTCGGCAGTCCGACGTGCTCCTTGGGCGTCACGTAGCACAGCATCGCCGCGCCGTGACGCGCGCCCTCGGCGGCGCCGATGGCGCTGGTGAGATGGTCGTAGCCGGGGAAGACGTCGGTGACGAGCGGGCCCAGGATGTAGAATGGGGCATCGTCGCACAGCTCCTGCTCGAGGCGCATGTTCCAGCCGATCTGATCGAGCGGCACGTGCCCTGGACCTTCCACCATCACCTGCACGCCGGCGGCGCGGGCGCGTGCGACCAGCTCGCCGAGCGTGCGCAGCTCGGCCAGCTGCGCCGCGTCGCTCGCGTCGGCGAGGCAGCCGGGCCGGAGCCCGTCGCCGAGCGAGTAGGTGACGTCGTACTCGCGCATGATGGCGCTGATCTCGTCGAACAGCTCGTACATCGGATTCTGCCTGCCGTGGTGGATCATCCACTTGGCGAGCAGCGAGCCGCCGCGCGAGACGATGCCACAGACGCGCGGGCCAACCAGCTGGAGGTGCTCGCGCAGCACACCGGCGTGGATGGTGAAGTAGTCGACACCCTGGCGCGCCTGGCGCTCGATTTCGTGGAGAATCGTCGTGTAGGTCAGGTCCTCAATGCGCCGGCCGACGATCATCGAGTAGATCGGCACGGTGCCGATCGGGATCGTCGCGTGGTCGATGATGGCCTGCCGGCAGGCGCCGAGATCGCCACCGGTGGAGAGGTCCATCAGGGTGTCCGCGCCGTAGCGCTGCGCCCAGCGGAGCTTCTCCACCTCCTCGTCGGTGCCGCTCGACACCGGCGACGCGCCGATGTTGGCGTTGATCTTGGTGGTGATCATGCGCCCGATGCCGGTGGGATCGAGGCGCCTCGGCGCACGCTCGCCGCGCAGCATGCCGGGATCGTCGAGGACGGCCTGCCGCTGCGCGACCGTCTGATTGACCCAGAGCCGCGCATCGGCCCGCGCGCCGGGGTGCCCGACAGTCACGTCGGGATAGCTCCGGTCGTGGCCATTCGGTGGGACGGGCGCCTCGCCGCTGCTGCCGGCGAGATGACGCACGTTGGCAGGGATCACGAGCCGCCCGCATGCAACTTCCCTTCGGATACGCTCGGGGGCAACGCCTTCGCGTTGCGCCACCCGCGCCATCTCCGGGGTGACAATGCCCTGACGGGCCGCCTCGAGCTGTGTCATCGCGCTTCCCTCCGCCGGAATGACCCGGATCAGGTTCGAGGGGTCGGCAGGCCCCCTGCCTTCTCAGCCGCCGGATCGGGCGGCTCCCCCAGCGTCTCTCGAAGCCAGCATGTCCCCGCAATCCCGGGCCGTCAAGGGAGCGCGGGCAGGTCGAGCCGGCGGCAGACCGGCGGCTCCGGGCCGTCCGGGCACCGGAACACCTGGGTGTCGACCGCGTTGCGTGCGGTGATCCACCCGCTCGCCGGCACGAAGGTGGCGCAGACCTGGTCGGTGAACTGGTAGCACTCGAGGGCGCCCGGCCGGTAGCGC
Source organism: Thermodesulfobacteriota bacterium (assembly GCA_046727715.1). GTDB lineage: Bacteria > Desulfobacterota > Binatia > DP-6 > DP-6 > CAVQLX01. Next base: position 6,584 of record JBKPDC010000298.1, on the reverse strand, counting down.
AGGTTGCGGCGGCAGAAGTCCACCGGACCGAAGCGGAGCGTCTCGAAGAGCCGGATGTCGAGCCAGCAATAGCTCGGCGCTGGCACGGGCACCGGCACGGGGAGCACCGGCACCGGCACCGGCGTTGCATTCGGCGGCCCGGCATGGACGGTGCCGGACGCCAGCGGGCTGGCGACCACGACGACCCACAGCAACACCGCGCGCCCCTCGGCAGTCCGGATCACGGGGTACAAGGTCGCAGGCCGATCGGCGTGACGCAAGCCACGCCGGCTCATACGCGCGGCGGGTTCTTCCGGTTTCCATCGAGCACGGCGAGGACACGCCGACTCAGACCGACGAGATAGGTCTGCACGTCCGGCGCGAGCCGCCGCCACATCTCGATCGTCTCCGGCTCCCAGCCTCCCTCGCCCCACGGCGGCAGCGATCGCGCCATCCGGACCCCGACGATCGTCGCCCGCCGGGCTTCGAGATAGCGCACGGGCTGGGCGCGACCGCAGGGCACGGTGCGGCTGAAGAGCTGCGCGAAGGGGTTCGGACGGAGCACGAAGCGGGCCCAGACGTTCCCCTCACCGAGCTGGGTGTGCGCCAGGGCATCGTGCTCCAGGATATGCAGAATGGCCTCGCGATCCTCGGGCAGCATGCAGGCGAGGATGGACACCAGGCGTTCGAGCACTCCCTCGCCGCGCAGCTCGTCGATCATGCGGAGCGCCGTCCCGAGCAGGGTGTCGAGGGCGTCGACCGCCTCGAGCGGCATCACGGTGCGGTCTTGGAGCATCCGGCAGACTCGGTCTGCTCGCACCACGCGGCCAGCGCGAGCAGGTCGTGGTGATGGCGGGCGAGCGCTTTGGCGTCCTCGCGGGCGAGCCCCGCGAGCTGTGCCAGGAGGACGCCTTCGACCTCCGCCCGCACCGCCTCGGGGAACTCGGTCATCAGGGCCGTCGACTGCATGGTGAACCGGAGCATCGTGTCGCGCGTGAGCCCCGGCAAGGGCCGGTCGTTCTCGTAGACGCGGACGTAGAGGCTCCCGAGCGGCTGCGGCGGACCGACGACGCCGTCGCCAATCTCCATGCTGCGCTGGCGAGCGTGCACCTCGCTCTCGAGCTTCTCCAGGAGCGGTTTGCGGTCGGCCGGCGGAAGGCGTGCGAACGCGTTCAACAGGCGGGGGAGATGGCTGTCGCGGGCGAGGTCGACGGTGAGGTCGAGCGCCGCCTGCAGCAGCATCGAGAGCGCCGCGAGGGGGTCCTGCTTCCCCGTGCCGTTGGGAGGCATGATGGTAGCGACCTACCCGCCCTGCCTCCTCCGACGCAAGCAAAATCGTCCGCGCCGCTACATCGCGAACAGGTCCATGGTGAACTCGTTCAGGTCCACCCATACCTGCTTCAGGCGCGTGAGATGCTCGATCATCGTCGGGCCGTTCTCGCGCCCGTAGCCAGAGAGCTTGTACCCGCCGAACGGCGAGTTGGGCTCGATCTTGTGCCAGGTGTTGAGCCACACCGTGCCCGCCTGGAGCCGTTTCGCGATGCGGTGCGCGCGCTTGAGGTCGCGCGTCTGCACGCCTGCGGCAAGGCCATAGATGACGTCATTCCCGATGCGCACCGCTTCCTCCTCGTCGTGGAAGCGGATGACGGTGCCCACCGGCCCGAAGATCTCCTCCTGGGCAATCTGCATCTGATTGGTCACGTCGGCGAAGACCGTGGGCTCGTGGTAGAACCCGTTCGCGAGCCCGGGATCGGCGGGCTGGCCACCGCCGCACACCAGCTTCGCCCCGGAACGCTGCCCGATCTCGACGTAGCGCTGCACCTTGCGCAGCTGCTCTTCGGAGACCAGCGGCCCCATGCGGGTCGCGAAGTCGAGCGGGTTGCCCACCTTGATCTGCCGCGAGCGGTCGACGAAGCGCTCGACGAAGCGGTCGTAGATCGTGTCCTGCACGAGCAGGCGTGTGCCGGCCGAGCAGATCTGCCCGGTGTTCGTGTAGAGGCCGAAGAGCGCGTTCGCGACGGCACTCTCGAGGTCGACGTCGTCGAAAATGATGTGCGGCGACTTGCCGCCCAGCTCGAGGGTCACGGTCTTCAGGTTCGACGTGGACATCTGCACCACGAGGCGGCCGGTCACGTACTCGCCGGTGAAGGCGATCTTGTCGACGCCCGGATGCTGCGCCAGCGCGGCACCCGCGGTGGGCCCGAAGCCCGGCACGACGTTGAACACCCCCTCGGGCACGCCGGCATCGGCGGCGATGCGCGCCAGCTCCATCGCCGTCATCGGCGTGTGCTCGGCGGGTTTCAACACCACGGCGTTGCCGCAGGCGAGCGCCGGCGCCGTCTTCCAGGCCGCCATGATGAGCGGGCCGTTCCAGGGCGTGATGCCGCCCACCACCCCGAGCGGCTCGCGCAGCGTGTAGCCCAGGAAGTCGCCGGGCTGCATCGAGGGGCTGGTGAGCCCGTGGATCTTGGTGGCCCAGCCCGCCCAGTAGCGGAACACGTCGGCCGCAGACATCACCATGCCGGTGGCGAGAAAGGCGGGCATGCCGACGTCGAGCGTCTCGAGTTGGGCCAGCTCGCTCGCCCGCTCCTCGATGAGGTCGGCCATGCGGAGCAGCAGCCTGGCGCGCTCGCTCGGCAGCATCGTCCCCCAGCCGCCGTCGTAGGCGGCACGCGCCGCGGCGACCGCGTCGTCGATGTCGGCCTTGGCGCCCTCGGCGACGACGGCCTGCACGGAGCGGTCGTGGGGAAAGATGGTTTCGAACGTCTTGCCCGACTTCGCGTCGACGAAGTTGCCATTGATGAAGAGCTGGTAGCGGCGCGGGGCGGTCGTGTCGGGTGCGCTGGTGGCGGTGGTCATCGCGGGGTCCTCCGTGGGTGGGATCGAGGCGCTCTATACGACGACCCCGCGCCGGCTGGGAAGCGGCCGGGGACGCCCACCACGGTGTCGGGAGGGCTCGGCCGCGGCGCGCACCAGCCTACGGTCGCCGTGACGCCTCACCCGGCTGCGCGCTTGGGAACCGGCGGGACGGGAAAGTCGAGGCGCCGGGCGATCTCCTCGTCCGACATGGTGAGAATCTCTTCCATACCGGGCGGGAAGTGCAGGCCAGGACGCGCCGACGGCTCGGGCTGCGGCACGGTACCGTCGCGCCCACCGAACGGCGGCGGCCGGCGGTAGCGCGCCAGGTCGGCGTTGTCGATGCCGCACACGCGCACGACCTCGGGGTCGATCCACTGGTCGGCATCGATCGCGTCGGCGGACGCGGCAAACTCGAGCACGATGCCTTCCGGTGCCGCGAGGTACATCGACTTGCACATGCCGTGGTCGATCGGCCCCATCACCCAGTAGCCGTGCGATCGGATGCGGTCGCGGAGCGCGAGCAGATCGCCCTCGGAATCGACGTTGAGGGCGATGTGCTGCATCACTCCGGGCGCCACCGGCCCCGCTGGCGAGCCGGCGTGCGACACGCCCGGCTGCGGCGCGATGGTCGCCATCTGGGGCCCCTGCACGAACGCCAGCGAGCAGCGCTCGTTCAGCTCGAGGAAACCGTGCACGGTGTCCGGCACGCCGTGCATCCAGTAGAGCGCGACCAGGCGCATCCCCACCACCTGGGTGAAGAACTCGATCTGCCCCTTCATGTCACGCGTGGCGATGGCCAAATGATGAACGCCGTTCGGAAGACTCATGGTTTGCTCCTGCCGCCGCGGGTTGCGGACCCGATGGCGCATCCGCCGTGTCCCATGGCCGCTGACACGGAGTCAACACGCTCGGCAGCGCGGCGTCGCCAGCTTGCCCCGCACGACCGTTGGAGCCGGCGCCAGGTTGGCCGACCTGCCGCCAATACGGCGGATCGGCCCTGGTCAAGATGACATCAGGCCCAAGAGGCACGATCGCCGCGTGACGGCGTGGCGCCAGACGACGACGGGGCGCCGCCCGGATCCGGGCGGCGCCCCGTGGATTGCCCCTACCGTCACGGCTGGAGCTGCGACGACGAACGGAACTAGAAGTCCTCGCCCCCGTGCGGCATTCCGCCGCCCGCGGGCGCCTTCTCCTCCTTCGGCTTCTCGGCCACCATGGCCTCGGTGGTGAGCAGCAGGCCGGCCACCGACGCCGCGTTCTGGAGCGCCGTCCGCACCACCTTGGTGGGGTCCATGATGCCGGACTTCATCAGGTCCTCGTACTCCTCGGTGGCGGCGTTGAAGCCATACGCACCCTTGTTCTGCCGCACCTTCTCCACGACCACCGAACCTTCCTGGCCGGCGTTGGCAGCGATCCAGCGCAGCGGGTCCTCGAGCGCGCGCCGCACGATGGCGACGCCGAAACGCTGTTCCTCGTCGACCTTGAGCTCGTCGAGCGCGGTCTGCGCGCGCAGCAGCGCCACGCCGCCGCCAGGCACCACACCCTCCTCGACCGCGGCGCGGGTGGCGTGCATCGCGTCCTCCACGCGCGCCTTCTTCTCCTTCATCTCCACCTCGGTGGCTGCGCCGACCTTGATGACGGCGACGCCGCCCACGAGCTTCGCCAGCCGCTCCTGGAGCTTCTCGCGATCGTAGTCCGACGTGGTCTCCTCGATCTGGGCCCGGATCTGCTTGATCCGGCCCTCGATGTCCTGCTTCTTGCCGGCGCCGTCGATGATGGTGGTGTTGTCCTTGTCGACGACGATGCGCTTGGCGCGGCCGAGATCCTTCAGGGTGACGTTCTCGAGCTTCAGGCCCAGCTCTTCCGCGATCAGGCGGCCGCCCGACAGGATGGCGATGTCCTCGAGCATGGCCTTGCGACGGTCGCCGAAGCCCGGCGCCTTCACGGCGACGCACGCGAAGGTACCGCGGATCTTGTTGACCACCAGCGTGGCGAGCGCCTCGCCCTCGACCTCCTCGGCGATGACCAGCAGTGGCTTGCCACTGCGTGCCACCTGCTCGAGCAGCGGGAGCAGGTCCTTCATCGACGAGATCTTCTTCTCGTGGATGAGGATGTAAGCGTCCTCGAGGACCGCTTCCATGCGGTCGGGGTCGGTGACGAAGTAGGGTGACAGGTAGCCGCGGTCGAACTGCATGCCCTCGACCACGTCGAGCTGGGTCTCGAGGCCCTTGGCCTCCTCGACCGTGATGACGCCCTCCTTGCCGACCTTCTCCATGGCCTCGGCGATCATGTCGCCGATGGTCTTGTCGCCGTTCGCCGAGACGGCGCCGACCTGCGCGATCTCGTCCTTGCCCTTGGTGGACTTGGACTGCTTCTTGAGCTCCTCGACGACCGTCGCGACGGCCTTCTCGATGCCGCGCTTCAGGTTCATCGGATCGTGGCCCGCGGCGACCATCTTGGCGCCCTCGGTGAAGATCGAACGCGCCAGGACCGTCGCCGTGGTGGTGCCGTCGCCCGCGACGTCGGAGGTCTTGCTCGCGACCTCCTTCACCATCTGCGCGCCCATGTTCTCGAACTTGTCGGGCAGCTCGATCTCCTTGGCTACCGTCACCCCGTCCTTGGTGACGTTGGGCGCGCCCCACGACTTCTCGAGCACCACGTTGCGGCCGCGCGGCCCCAGGGTGACCGTCACCGCGTCGGCCAGGACACTGATGCCGCGGAGCACCTTCGCGCGGGCCTCCTCGCTGAATTTCACGATCTTTGCTGGCATGACTCCCTCTCCTTCTCCTCTCTGCTTCAGGCCTCGACGATGCCGAGGACGTCCTCCTCACGCATGATGAGGTGGTCCTCGCCGTCGATCTTGATCTCGGAACCCGAGTATTTGCCGAAGAGGATGCGATCTCCCGCCTTGACGTCCAGGGGGATGACCTTGCCGTCTTCGTTGCGCTTCCCCCGGCCGACGGCGACGACCTTGCCCTCCTGCGGCTTCTCCTTGGCGGTGTCCGGGATGATGATGCCGCCGACGCTCTTCTGCTCCTGCTCTTCGAGCCGTTTGACGATGAGCCGGTCGGCGAGCGGGCGTACCTTCGTTGCCATCAAATGCGACCTCCTCCCGGGAGTGCCCTTCCCTCGTCAGGCCCCCGGGTTCATCGAGTTGACCCCTGATTGTTCGGATGGCGCGGCGTCGGGACCGACCCCTGCGCTCACGCGGCGCGCCTTTAAGACTGTCCGCCGATGGCGTCAAGAGGGCGGGCGGAAATTTTCACTGATCGGGGGCGGTCAGCGGACTCCGGCGATCAGACCGTCCTCTACCCAGCGGGCGAGGAGGGCTCCTGCCTCCGCGGCGGCCGCCTCGGGCTCGAGGTGGGTGAGCGCCTCGCAGATCTCGCCAAAGCACTCCCCCGACCGGAGCCTCGCCAGTGCTTCCCGCTCGAGACCATCCATGGCCGCGTGGTAGACGGTGCCGCTCTGGCGCCAGATGCGGAGCGCGGTCGGGGTGGCCGGGGGGTCACCGCCGTCGCGCCAGATGAGGTGTACGGGCCACGCGCTCTCGAGGACCTCGAGCGCGGGGATCGGCACGAGGGTGATTCCCGGCCAGTCCGCCACGGGGACCGCGCGCAGGCGCTGCAGGTCGATCGGCGCGGCGTCCGGGGCGTCGAAAACCTCGACCCGGCCCCATTCGAGCCGGGCCAGATCGGCCAGCCAGGGCGGCGCGCCGGCTGGCGGATCGGATGCCAGGAAGGCCA
>JBKPDC010000297.1:0-3851 GCA_046727715.1 Thermodesulfobacteriota bacterium | reverse complement strand
CCTGCCGCTCGACGAGGAACGCCTCGACATCTTCCGCGTGCATCTCCGCCGGCGCGGGATCGACTCGACCGGCTTCAACGTCGAGCCGCTCAAGAAGTTCACCAGGGGGTGGACGGGCGCGGAGATCGAGCAGTGCGTCGTGTCCGCACTGACGACCGTGCGGCTCCAGGATCGCCAGCTGACGGACAAGGACCTGCTCGACGCCACGGCCAACGTCGTGCCGCTGTCGAAGACCATGAAGGAGCAGGTGGACCACATCCGCGGCTGGGCCTTCGACCGAGCGGTGCGGGCGTCGCCGCGCGAGAGCGGGCGGTAGGACTCGCCCGCCGGTCAGACGGAGCGCTGCACGAAGAACTCGGCGACGCGCGGCGTGAGTCCCGGCAACGCGGGGTGCGGCGGGATGCGGTCGAACAGCGCTCGCTTCGCGCCCCCGGTTCCATCACCATGCGACGCCATGGGCGCGCCGTCCTCCTTCCGCGGCTGGCCGCCGGCTGCGCTCGCGTGGTTCGCCGGCATCGAGGCCAACAACACGCGTGACTGGTTCCAGGCCAACCGCGACGTCTACGACGAGGCCGTCCGCGCGCCGTTCGCGGCGCTGCTGGACGAGGTGGCGGACGAGTTCGGCGACGGCAAGATGTTCCGGCCCCATCGCGACACCCGGTTCTCGGCGGACAAGCGACCCTACAAGACCGCCGCTGCTGCTTCGATCCACCGCGCCGACGGCGGCGGGGGCTACTACGTGCAGCTCGGCCGCACCGGCATCTCCGTAGGGGGCGGACTGTATGCCCCGGCCCGCGATCAGCTGGCGCGTGCGCGCATGGCCGTCGCGGCGCAGAAGTCGGGCGCGATGCTGGCGTCGATCGCCGCGCGGCTCGCGAAGACGGGCATGCCGTTGATCCAGGACGGCGCGCTCAAGACGGCTCCCAAAGGTCATCCTCCCGACCACCCCCGCATCGGCCTCCTGCGCCTCGCCCACTACGCCGCCATCCGGTCCGAACCGCCGCGGAAATGGCTCCACACCCGGGAAGCGAAGGATCGCATCGTGTCGGCGTGGCGAGCGCTGGACCCACTCCTCGAGTGGCTCGGGATCCACGTCGGTCCGAGCGAGCTGCCAGGACGCTGAGGACCGGGCGGGATTGCGCCGGGTCCTGTGAGCGCTACGCCGCGAACGGGACGTGCTCGTAGCCGTGCACGTTCGACATGTGCACGCGCACGCAGCGCGCCGGGTCGACCGTGTAGCGCGGGAAGCGCCGGCTGAACTCTTCGAGCGCGACGCGGCTCTCCAGCCGCGCCAGCGACGCGCCGAGGCAGAAGTGGACGCCATGGCCGAAGCCGATGTGCGTCTCGGCGCGGCGCGTGACGTCGAAGCGGTCGGGATCGGGGAACTCGCGCTCGTCGCGGTTCGCCGCGCCTGTGAGGAGGAGAATGCGTGCCCCCCGCGGGACCGTCCGCCCATACCACTCGACGTCCATCGTGGTCGTGCGGCCCTGGTACTGCGACGGCGGCCAGTACCGCAGCACCTCGGTGACGGCATCGGGGATGAGGGCGGGCTCCGTCAGGATCTTCTGATACTCGTCCGGATGGTGCGCGAACAGGACGCAGGCGTTGGCGAGGAGCTTGGTCACAGTCTCGTTGCCCGCGGCGCCGAGCAGGCTGCAGAAGCCGATGACCTCACCGTCGGTGAGGCGAGTCGTCGTCCCGTCGTCGCCCTCGACCTCGGCGTCGAGCAAGGCGGCGACCAGCCCGTCGTTCGGCTGGCAGCGGAGCGCCTCCACGAACTCGACCCAGTACTGCATCATCTCCGCCATCGCGACAATCGCGCGCTTGGGGACGACGGGCGTATCGCGATCGCGCTCGAGCGAGCGGTCCATGCGCTCGCGCAGCCACAGACGGCTCTCCTCGGGGACCCCGAGGAGGGTGAACGTCACCTCCATGGGGAGGGGCATCGAGAAGTCGTGGACGAAGTCGCCGCCGCCGTCCGCCGCGAGGCGGTTCAGCAGCCGGCTGGCGGTGGCTCGGATGAACGGCTCGAGGGTGGCGATCCGGCGCGGGGTGAAGGCACGGCTCACGAGCTTGCGGAGCCGGTCGTGCCGGGGCGGATCGAGGAAGATCATGATGGGCCGCACGGCGAAGAATTCTGGGTCGACCCGCTCGAGTGTCGTTCCCTCGGCGGAGCTGTACGTCTCCCACGCCAGGGAGGCGGCGAGCACGTCGCGGTGGCGCGAGAGCGCCCAGAAGTCGAGCGCGTCGTTGTGGTAGAGCGGCGCGTGGTCCCGGAGCCAGCGGTAGGTGGGGTACGGGTCCTCGTGGAACTCGTAGGAGAACGGGTTCAGGTCCACGCCGGCGCAGCAATACGAGGCCGGCCAGCGCGGTGTCAAGGTAGCGGCCGGGCTTGCGACGAACGTGCCGAGGTGATTCGGGATGTCCATGATCGATCTCCGTCGCGACGGCGCCGTCGCCGTTCTCACCATGAACGCCGGCGAGAACCGCTTCACCCCGGAGTTCGTCGCCGCTTTCGGTGCTGCGCTCGACGAGGTCGAGCGCAGTCCCGCGCCGGTGGCCCTGGTCACGACGGGCACCGACAAGTTCTACTCCAACGGTCTCGACGTGACCTGGATGATGGAGCACGGCCCGCAGGTGTCCGCTCGCTTTCTCCAGGACGTCCTCGCCCTGATCGGACGGGTGCTGACGCTCCCCTGCTACACCGTCGCGGCGGTGAACGGGCACGCGTTTGGTGCCGGTGCCCAGCTGGCGGTCGTGCACGACCTGCGGCTGATGCGCTCCGGGCGCGGCTACTGGTGCATGCCCGAAGTGGACCTGCAGCTGCCGCTCCACCCAGGCATGGTGGCGATCCTCAAGGCTCGCGTCCCAGATGCAGCGGTGCACGAGGCCGTGATCACGGGTCGTCGCTGGAGTGCCGAAGATGCCACCACCGCCGGCATCGTCGACCGCTTCGTGGCCGAGGCGGCGTTGCTTCCCGCGGCCTGCGACGCCGGCGCGGCGATGGCGAGCAAGGCGAGCCCGGTGCTCGGTCGGCTGAAGCGCTCGCTGTACCCGCAGGTGCTCGAGGCGATCGCGACCGTACCGGGCGACCTGTTCGCGTAGCCAGCGGGCGAGCGGCGCGTGCACCGGCGTTCGCGCCGGCGTCACGTCCCGGCGCCGGAGGATGCTCTCTTCTGGGGCAGGGTGAGCGGTCCGTGGCAGGTAGGGGCGACGGGCCTGCCGGGAATCGGCATCTGATGTCCCGAGTCGCGCGTAGGCATCGCATAGTCTCGGGCGGCAGGGAAGTTGCTACCAACTAATGATTCACATTGTATCTGCGGGGCCTTTCGCGGCATCGGACGGTCAAGGGACCGAGATTACGTCATGAATCGATACAGGCAGAGTGTGACACAGAAGCGGACGTTGGCCACCCTGTGGCTAATCTCCACGGTCCTTGCCGCCGGCTGCGCCCGGTCTCCCGGTCTCGGCGTGTCCGGGAACGGGGGGCAGCGCCTGCTACGGACCGCCAGCGTCGCGGACACGCCCGAGGACGAGGTCGAGGACTACGATCCCTGGCAGCCATTCAACGAGCGCATGTTCTCGTTCAACCACGACATTCTCGATCGGTGGCTCATCAAACCAGTCGCCACCGGATGGGCCAAGATCAGCCCGGACGGCGTCCGGCGGAGCGTGTCGCGGATGTTCGACAACCTCGACATGCCGCGCCGGCTGGTGAACAACCTGCTCCAGGCTCGCCCGTTGGGCGCGGGCCGCGAGCTGGCGCGCTTCACCGTGAACACCACCGCGGGGGTCGGGGGGTTGTTCGACGTCGCCTCGCGGCTCGACCTCGAGCCCAGCAACGCCGACGC
>JBKPDC010000296.1:0-7306 GCA_046727715.1 Thermodesulfobacteriota bacterium | reverse complement strand
CCCCGCGCGGCACGAACCTGCTGACCTTGCTGTGGGGCCTCGAGGGCAAGGCGCTGCCGCCGGAGGCGGTGCAGCTCGCGGCTGCGATCGACGAGCAGACGCGCACCGCGCGGGCACAGGTTCGCGCGGCGCGAGAAACCGGCGACGCGGCGCGCCTGCTCGAGCTGGCCCGCTCGCGGGACCTCGCCTGGCAGACGTCGTCCGCTCTGGGTTCGGAGGCGGTTGATGCGCTGATCGCGCTCAACCGCATCGACGACGCGCTCAGTGTGCTCGCGACCCTGGCGGACGCCTTCCCCCGTGCGGTGCGACCACGGCAGCTCCGCGGGCTCGCGTTCGCCCGTCGCGGCGACCTGCTCGCCGCGCAGCAGGTCCTCGGCGAGCTCTACGCCGCGGGCGAGGTGGGGCCGGAGACGCTCGGCATGTACGCGCGGACATGGATGGACCGCTACCGCGCGTGGCGACGGCCGCGGAGTCGCGGCTCGTGCAGGCCGACTGCCGGGGCGCTGCGGAGCTCTACGTGAAGGCCGTCAGCATGGCGCCCGAGGAGCTCGGGTCGCACCGCGCGACGCGCGACCAGGCCGTGGCGCTCCTCGACGCGCTCGAGGTCGCCCGGGTCGAGCGCGACGCCGTCCTGGCGGCGTTCGCGCACCTGCGGGTGTGAGTGCCGCGCGGCGGTGTTTTTCGCCGCAACCAATTATGGTAACGGCCACACTTTCCAGGCACGGAAGGAGCAACGCATGAGAGTCCTGTCCAAGGGCATGCGGGGGGGCGACGTCCGGCGATGGCAGGCGTTCCTCATCGCGCACGGGTACCTCGCCGGTCCCGCGGACGGCATCTTCGGGAACCACACGGAGCGGGCAACGCAGGACTTCCAGCGCGCGAAGGGCCTCGACGAGAACGGCATCGTCGGGCCCCTCACGCGCAGCACGGCCTCCGAGCCGGAACCGGCGGTCACGACCGGCGGTGCGACGATCCTGCACGAGGCCGCGTTGAAGCAGATCATGCCGGGCATCAAGCCAGCGAGCTGCTGTGCCTACGCGCCCTTCCTCCAGCAGGCCGTGCACGAGTTCGCCATCGAGACGCCCCCGCGCGCGGCCGCCTTCCTGGCACAGCTCGCGCACGAGTCGGGCCAGCTGCGCTTCTTCGAGGAGATCTGGGGGCCGACGGCGGCGCAGCGGCGCTACGAGCCGCCGAGCGCGTTGGCTGCCCGGCTCGGCAACACGCAGCCGGGCGACGGCAGGCGGTTCAAGGGACGGGGGCCGATCCAGTTGACCGGGCGGGCGAACTACCGCTGCTACGGGAGAGTGCTGGGCGTCGACCTGATCTTCTCGCCGGCGCTGGCCGCCACCAAGGAGGTGGGCTTCCGCGTCGCCGGCCTCTTCTGGCAGCGCAACGGGCTCAACGAGCTGGCCGACCAGCAGCAATTCCGGAGGATCACGAGACGGATCAACGGCGGCTTCAACGGCCTCGAGGATCGCCTCCGCTTCTACGAGCGGGCGAAGCGGGTCTTCGGCGTCGTGTCGCTCCGCGCGCTCGACGACGGCGGAGACGGGGCGGGCCCGCTGCGCTTCCCCCGCGGCCTCGACGCCCCGGGCGAGATCACGCCGACCGCCGTCGAGCGGAGTGCGCGGCGTGCTGCCGCGACGCGCAGGCCAGGTGGCACCCGTGTGAAGAAGCCGGCAGGGAAGGGGCGGCGCGTGGCGGCGCGGAGCAAGACGGCGGCGCGAAAGACGACGGGTCGAACGAGCGGGACGCCGAGGCCCCGCACCAGCCGGGCCGCCACCAAGGGCGGCGCCGGGATGCCTGCCCGGATGCGCAGCAGGACGCGCCCGAAGAAGCGCTGATCTCAGATCCGGGCCCTGCGTGGGGATGGGAATGACGTCGCGAGCGACCAACGGTGTGGAGCGCGCGGGCTGGGACGAGCTGGAGCACCGCCTGCGCCGCCGGCGGCGTGGCGGGACGCGAAGTCCGACGAGCGACCGGGAGCTGCGTGACTACTTCGGCGACGCCGAGCTTTCGGACCTGCAGGACCTCGCCGAGCGCGCGGCGGCGGCGCGCGCGCGGGCGCCCGTGCTCGGGAACGTCGTCCTCATTCCGGGGATCATGGGCTCGAACCTGAGCTGCGTGGAGAAGCGGAACGAGCGCGTGGTGTGGGTCAACCTCTTCCGGCTCGCCGTGGGGGGAATCGGCGACCTCCGGCTCGGCCCGGATGGCGAGCGGGAGGTCAATCCGGACGTCACGGTGTCTGCGAGCGCCGTCGACAAGCGCACCTACACGCGCGCGGTGCTCCGGCTGCGGGCGCGCTGGAACGTCGAACCGTTTCCCTTCGATTGGCGCAAGGACATCGACCGTGCCTCGGAAGCCCTCGCCGCCTTCATCCGGACGCGGTTCCGCGACGAGCCGGTCCACCTCGTGGCCCACTCGATGGGGGGCTTGGTGGCGCGTAACTTCATCCGGCAGCGCAAGGCGCTGTGGGAGAAGATGCGCGGCGACGACGACCGGGGCGGCCGCTTGCTCATGCTCGGGACCCCGAACTTCGGCTCGTTCGCCATTGCTCAGGTGCTCACCGGTGTGGAGAAGCTCGCGGTGTGGCTGGCGCGGCTCGACCTGAGCCACAGCCTCGCCGAGCTCCTCGAGATCATCGCCGGGTTCGTCGGGAGCTATCAGATGCTCCCCGCCCCCGACATGATTCCCGAGGACATGCGCGCGATCTACCGGCGCGACGTCTGGGGCCGGTTCCCGGTCTCCGAGCGTCATCTCGACCGCGGGCGCGTGTTCCACGAGGCGTTGCAGGACGCGGCGACGATCGACCCCGCGCGCATGGCCTACATCGCCGGCTGCAACCGTCGCACGCTCTCGGGCTTCCAGATCGTCGCGCCCGGGGAGTTCAGCTACTCCGAGACGCTCGACGGAGACGGCCGCGTGACGCACGCGCTCGGCCGGCTCGAGGGCGTGCGTACGTACTACGTCGACGAGGACCACGGCGGCTTGCCGAGGAATGCCCAGGTGCTGAACGCCGTGGACGAGATCCTCGAGCGGGGCGCCACGTCGCTGCTGCCGCAGCATCCGCCGGCGCCGCGCGCGCCGGTCACGCCAGGCGGCCGCTGGTACCGGGCGATCGGAGAGCACCGCACCGGCGTGGCGCTCGAGGAGCTCGCCCACCGCGCGCGCGACCGCACCATCACGCCCGAGGAACAGCGCATCGCCGAGGAGACGCTGCTGCGCGCGGCCGTGGGTGATGTGGGGCCCGCGCGTGACGCCGCGGAGGCCGGAGCGCAGCTCGTGACCCAGGGGGCGCGGACGGCGGGGCAGCGCCAGCGGCTCGAGATCGAGGTCGTGTGGGGCGACGCGATCAAGGTGCCGGCGCCGGTGGTGGTCGTCGGCCAGTACCAGGGTGTGCACCCCGTGCGGAAGAGCGCCCTCGGGGCAATCGACGCCGCGCTCGACGGGTTCATCGATCGAGCGATCACGAGCGGCCTCGTCGGCAGCGGCCTGGGCCAGCTGTTCTTCGTCCCGATCGACCACCGGCAGATCGCGGCGCGGACGGTGGTGCTCGCCGGCATGGGCCCCGAAGGCCGCTTCAGCCAGGAGGACCTGCGCTATCTCATGCTCAACGTCGCGGGCGGCGTCGCGGGGCTCGGCGTGGAGTGCTTCGCGACCGTCATGATCGGCGGGGGAGCGGGCAACCTGAGCGAGGATCACGCGCTGCGCGGCATGCTCTTCGGCATCTGCGAGGCGATGGGTCGTCTGCCAGGACGGCACCGGCTCCGGCGCGTCCTGCTCATCGAGAAGGACCGGGGGCGCTTCGAGCGCATCGCGGAGAAGCTCGCCGGGATCGCGCACGAAGGTCCCGCGGCCGCCCTCGACATCGTGCTCCTGCGCCCGCGCAGGCACCCGAGCGGCAGGCGCGACGCGAAGCCGCCAGCCGGCCCGGCAGCGAAGCCCTTCGGGCCCCGGATCACGATCGAGCGCGCCGGAGACGTCTTTCGCTTCTCGGCGCTCACGGAGACGGCGGTCGTGCCCGTCCGCGAGGTCGAGGTCCAGTCGTTCTTCCCCGACGGGATCGCCGAACGGCTCGTGCTGTCGAGCGGGAAGAAGGAGCAGGAGCGTCTCGGCCGGCTCCTCACCACGACGCTCATCCCCGAGGACTTCGTGGACCACCTCGACTCCCCGGATCCGGTGACGTTCATCCTCGACCGCAGCACCGCGGCGATCCCGTGGGAGATGGGCTCCCTGCCGACCAGGCGCCGCGCGCGCGCGTTTCTCGGGTCCGAGCTCGCCCTGACGCGGCAGTTCCGCACCCGGCTCTGCGCCGCGCCCGGTATTGCGCCGCCGGCCAACGAGATCCTCCGTGTCCTCGTGATCGCCGACCCGGCGCCCGAGCCGGACTACCAGCTGCCCGGCGCCCGGCTCGAGGGGCGCGCCGTGGTCGAGACGCTCTGCCGGATCAAGACCGAGTACGGGCTCGACATCGACGTCATCGACCGCATCGGGGATGCAGAGTGCGAGCCGGTCGACATCCTCGGTCTGATCCTCGAGGGCGACTTCGACGTGATCCACTACGCCGGGCACGGCGTGTTCGACCAGCGCAATCCGGCGGGCGGCGGCTGGGTCTTCGGCAAGGACCGCGTCCTCGGCTCGCGCGAGATCTTTCGCGCGCGGCGCGTCCCGCGCGTGATCGTCGCGAACGCGTGCTTCTCGGCCGTCGTCAACCCTGGGACGCCGCTCACGCCGGCCGAGACGAACCGTCAGCTCGCCGGCATCGCCGAGGCGTTCTTCGAGCGCGGCGTGCAGAACTACGTCGGCGCGGGCTGGCCCGTGCAGGACGATGTCGCGGTCGAGTTCGCCACCACGTTCTACGCGGTCGCGCTCGTCGGACATCGCCTGGAGGCGCCAGCGAAGCGCCGCACCACGGCGCGACCGCCGACACGCAAGCGGCTGCCCGCCTCCCCGTGCCCGATCGGCGACGCGCTGCGCGAGGCGCGCCGGACGATCCTGCACCGCGGCTCGACCTGGGGCGCCTACCAGCACTACGGGCACGCGACCGACTGGCTGATCAAACCGCCGTCGGCGGGCTGACACCGTTTCCGGGAGCGAGAGCCCCTCACGTTGTGCCGCGCCGGCTCTGCCGGCCGCGGCACGGCGTTCGCCAGATTCCCCGAACACCGCATGCTCGCCTTTCGTTCCGACCCGAGACGGAGTCTCGGGTCGGCCTAGTGTCCCTCGTCGCTCGCGACGGTCAGCCGGCGGGCGGCGAGCAGCCAGATCGCCATCAGCGCGTAGCCCGCCGCCCACTCCCACGCGGGGCGAAGCGCGATCACGGTGTCGCCGGGCGTCCAGCGGTAGGAATTGACGAGGCCGCAGGCTGCGAGGCCGGCCGCGAGCAGGCACCAGGCCGCGCCGCGGGCGAAGTGCCGCTCGATGATGGCGACGGTGGCGGCCGAGAGAATCATGGCGGTGAAGATGAAGCCCTGCTCGAGCGCGAACGCGCCGCCGATGTAGGTGTCGCTCGCCTGGAACGCGGGAACCAGCGCCGCGCTGAACGGCGGGCCGCCCGCCGTGCCCACGCCCGCGGCGCGCAACCCGGTCTTCGCCATGAGCGCGCCCCACGCGCCGACGCCGGGCAGCAACCCCATCACGACCGCGGCCGCGTGGGCGCGGGGTGTGGCCTGGAACGCCTGGGCCGTGATGACGATGCCGATCCAGAGCACGATCGCCATGCCGGCGTCGATCGGCACACCCCAGGCGATGTGCGACACGGTGCCGGTGAGACAGACGACGGTGGCGAAGACCGCGTTCAGCACGGAGTAGCCCGAGCGCGCCCCCATCGCCTTCCAGCCCGGGTGCCCGATGTAGATGGTGGTGGGGAAGCACGAGCCGAAGCCGGCGGCGGCCACGCTCCCCAGACCGTTCATCGCGAGCGAGGGCGCCGTCGGGTAGGGATCGCCCGCCGCGTCCGCACTCTCGATGTTCTGGAGGGAGCCGACGACGTTGAAGAGCCCCATCGGCAGGATGACCGAGAAGTACGCCAGCAGGTGCCGCGCCTGCAGACCGGCGAGCAGGTCGCCCAGCGCAGGAACCGGAAGGTGGAGGCTTGCCGGCATGGGCGGCGTCGCGCCGGGCGCGATGCCGGTGACCCAGGCGAGCAGCGTTCCCACGGCGACCGCGACCAGCCCGCCGGGCAGCCCGCCGCGCAGTCGGACGCGGCCGAAGTAGGTGACCAGCACGATGGCCAGCGTCGCGAGACCGACAATCGGATGCGCGAACGTGCGGAAGAAGAACCCGAGCGAGATGAAGCCCAGGGCGATCCCGGCGAGCGTGGAGAGCAGCGCCGCGCGCGGCGTTGCACGCCGGACGGCGTCGGCGGCGGGTGCCAGCACGAGTTCGATCAGCCCGGACGCCAGGGTCGCGACCAGCCCGGCCTGCCAGGCGACGCGAACCGGGTCGGCGGCGCCCGCCGCCTCGGCGGCGAGCTTCGCGGGCAGCATGATGAGGAACACGTGGCCGAAGAGCGATACCGTGTTGATGCCGTAGGGCAGGGCGCACACGTCGGCGCGCCCCGTCCGCGCCGCCAGGCGTCGCGCCTGCCAGGCGTAGAACGCGTTGCCGACGACGAGCGACACCGCCGCGCCCGGCAGCACGCGCCCGTAGAGCAGCTCCGGCGGCATGCCGAGCACGGTGCGGCAGAGGGAGTCGATCAGGAGCAGCTGGACCAGATTGTCGAGCGCCAGCCCGAAGAACCCGTCGATGTCGCCGCGGACGAAGAGGGGTGCGCGCACCGGCCGTCGTGTAGTGCGTACCGCGCGGTGGCGTCAAAGGCTTCCCAATGTTGCCAGGGGGGCGGCGGCGCCAGGGCTCTGGCGCCGCGCGCTGGCGGAGTGACCCAGAACGTGTTCCTCAACAACCAGTTCGGCCCCTCGACCACACAGTTCACGGGCCAGCCGGGCCAGCCCTTCATCACGCAGTACGACGAGCTCTGCGTGCCGTCGACGCTGCCCTGAGCAATTGGTCCCCGGCAGAAGGGATTTTCCCTCCGCCCGGGACCTACGTTTCGTCGGGGAGCGGTTCTCGGGTCGGCCTACTGGAGCGGCACCTGGATGTCGTACCGCCGTCGCCCGCGCGCGACCGACAGCACGACGCCGTCGTTGTCGCGCGCGTCCTCGAGGCGGCGGCCGAGCGCGTCGAGCGAGTCGAGTGCCTCGCCGTCGATGCCGAGCAGCACGTCGCCGCGCTCGATCCCGATGCGCTCCGCGGCGCTTCCCGCGCGCACGCGGGACACCGCGAGGGCGCCGTCCGCCGCGCGCAC